>CAZGHA010000018.1:0-9799 GCA_964525475.1 uncultured Candidatus Saccharibacteria bacterium
CGGGATAACCTTCCGAATATTTGTTAGTGAAAACTGTTCCCAAGGCTTTTAACACATTTTTACTTACGTAATTTTCAGAAGGAATTAATTCAATACCTTCAAGTTGTCTTCTTTCCTCATTTTTAGTTATCTTAAGAAGATTTTGAAGTCCACCATTTTTATTTATAAAATTTTCAGGATTATTTTGCATTGATAACTTTTAGAAGTATGAAACCATAACCGCTTTTAGTATGAAGAATCCAAACTTCGGTATCGGGATTAACTCTGTTTACCCTTAGATTTGTTTGATTGGATATTTGTCTTTCTAAGGCTTTTACTGCCCTTCTGTGACCGGAAACTATCTTTGAATTATCATTTATTATTATTCTTAAAGAATTAAAACCCATTTTTTTAGAAATTTCTTCTACTTTCTCAAAATTATGTCTACCTGCCCATTGAAAAATAGGTTTAAAATAAGTCCCTGTAAGTTGATCAAACCTTTTTATTAAAACGAAAGTATTGTTAAGATATTCAATCAATGAAAGTTTTTTTAAATCGATAGCAGTTTTGTATGCAATAAATCTATCTCCAACGATATCTACCTCAATGTCTTTAACATCTTCTTGAATCTGACTTTGTATTTTGTCAGATATCTGAGGCGCAAATGTTGATAAATATGTTTCTTTCATGAGGGAATTATATACCACAAAGGGTATTTTAAAGTACTGAATTTAAAGTTTGTTAAAATGTTTGTGGATGTTGGTTATTGTTGCTTATCCAGGTCCTTTTTTCGTATATTTTCTTTTCAGTATCAATTAAGTTTTGAATTGAGTTTTCCAATTTATAGTAATGCGACACATACATTATTAGCATTACGGAAATTAATAAACATGGTACTAGAAGAATTAGGATTTCGGTTAATAAGAATATTGTGATAAAAATTAAAGTAAATAGTGCAAAGGAAAGAGTGACTAAAAGATGAGCAACCCTTTCTGTCTGAAAATTTACCATTGTTGAGGAATGCACTTTAATTAAAAAATCCAACTCTTCATCGTTTTTAGACTCAGCAATTTTACTTTCAAGGAATTTTTTATATTCTTTAATTTTTTTATCCATAACTATAGCTCTCTCTAGTCACATTTATGAATCACGATAGTCCCCCTATCTCTAGCTACATAACAATCCATTTCTTGGTAAGGTTGGCAGTAACCTCTTTTATTAGAGCCGTTTTTATCCAAATAATCTCCAACATTTTCGTAACCATCTGAGTATCTTTCTATAATACAATCTCCTGTGCAATCTCCGTTGTCGTAGCAATCTTTATTAGCGTCTGTTGTAGGCTCGGCACACACAATATCGAGATCAAGGGTGTTTGCACCAACCTCGCTGATTTTTACAGGAGTACCGCCCAGTCCCAAACAGTCAATTCTTTTGAAAATTTTTGTTTGATCTGCAACATAGTAAAGACCATAAACTATTAACCCGAACATTATTAAGTTTAAAAATTTCTTCATACATAAATAATATCAACAATCTTACAAAAGTTTAAGTTTATTTCACAAGAAATAACTAACAGACTCTTATAATGATTCGTAATCTAAGGTAAAATATTCATGGAGAAATGTTATGGAAAATAAAGTTAATTTTTATACCTTAGGTAGGGATATTGCAATAAAAAAGAAATTCCCTTCCAAACGACTTTTTTCACAATTTAATTCAGGGAAAGAATTGGATTACAAGAGTCTTATAGAGAATATTGATTCACTTTATTCTTATCTTGTAAATGAATTTGAAAAGAATCCTGAAATTGTTCCGCTGTCGTCATCCTGGATATTAGATAATTATTATCTTATAAACCAGCAATCAACTGTTTTTTCGGATACTTTTAAGCCAAAAATATTACACAAGCTTCCCTTGTCTGAATATGATGAAATTTATTTTCAAATCCACTACATTGCAATAAAATATTTAGAATCTGCAGTGTTTGACTTCTCAGATGAAACGTTAACACCATTTTTAAAAGGCTATCAAAAGATATACCCCCTATCCAGTTTAGAGCTTTGGATATTACCTACAATTATAAAGTTTGAACTTTTAAAATCCATTCTGGAAAAAGGTATCGAGATTAAAGAAAAAATTGAAAACAGCAAACTCGCTGCAGGCATAGTTTCTGAAATATCATCAGATTTAGATAAAGGAAAAAACCCGGCTAAAAGAATTAAAAATATAATTAGAAATCCTGAAATTAGTCCTCATGTCCTTCTTTTGGTTTTAGAGGATGTCAGAGAGCTTGATTATCGAGTAGAAGATGCACTTAAATTAATCGAAGGAAAAATACACGAGGAGGATTTAAACCTCGAGGAATTTACTAGAGCAAGTGTTCTTAGAGATTTGGATTTAAAGCAAAACCTTAATAATGCGGTAAGTTCGATAAGAAATTTCTCTTTTATTAATTGGAGCAAATTTTTTACCAAAGTCAGTATCGTAGAAAACACATTGACAACAGATCCTTCGGGCATATATCCATTGATGGACGATATAAGCCGGGATAGATACAGACACATCATCGAGGACATGAGTGCTAACAGTAATTTTAGCGAATCTGAAATAGCCAGAAAATTAATAGAAAAATCTTCAGAAGCTAATATAGATGTTCAAAGACATGTTGGCTACTACCTTATTGATGAAGGATTCTTCTCTTTTTCAAAGAAAATTGGATACAAACCCCCTTTTAAAGGTGCCTGTAAATCTTGGGTGAGAAAACACCCTGATTTATCTTATTTTGGATCTAATATATTTTTAACTTTGTTGTTATCTATTTTTTCATTTAGTGTTCTTTTTAAAATATCAGGAAGTTTAATCCTGACTTTTGTCTTAAGTATATTGCAGCTATTACCTGCGTCTAACCTGTGTCTATTTTTTACAAACAAGGTTTTTACTTGGTTAATGCCTCCTGCTTTGCCCCCTAAATTAGAATTTCTAGATCATGTACCTGAGGAATATAAAACTCTTGTGGTGGTTCCTTCGATTTTTTCTAGCAGGGAGAAGGTTGATGTTTTAGTAAGTAACCTAGAGAAGCGTTTCTTAGCTAACAAATTTCATAATTTATATTTTGCTCTTTTGAGTGATTATGCCGATTCAACAGAGGAAGAGTCAGCTGATGATAGAAACAATCTCTCTTATTTGAAAAGAAAAATTAAGCAGTTAAATTTAAAACACAAGACTTCTGATTTTGATGTTTTTTATCTATTTCACCGTAAAAGACTTTTCAATCCGAGCGAAGGTGTTTGGATGGGTTGGGAAAGAAAAAGAGGTAAACTTATGGAGCTAGTGAAATGGCTTTCAGACAAAACTGGGAGCGTGGAAACTTCTTTTTCTGTCATTGAGGGAGATTTAACAAAACTTTACGGCGTGAGGTACATCATCACTCTAGATGAGGATACATCCTTACCTGCCGATGTTTCACTAAAACTTATCGGGGCCATGGCACACCCGCTAAACTCCCCTGTTTTGGATGAGAGTAAGAAAATAATTACACGTGGGTATGGCTTTTTGCAACCTAGAATAATTATTGACCCAGAATCTGAGTACGCCTCCCCTTTTACAAAAATATTTGTTTCAGATAGTGGTTTTGATTCATACTCCACTGCAATTTCAGATATCTACCAGGATGTTTTCAATAGATCAAACTTTATGGGCAAAGGGATTTTCGATCTTCGGGCTGTAAGAGAGACCCTTATAGGAAAATTTCCTGAAAACACTCTCCTTAGTCACGATCTTATTGAAAGTTGTTTTGCAAAATCAGGGTTTTTGTCAGACACAAGTTTAGTAGAGGATTTTCCCACCACTTTTAAGAGTTACATAACAAGAGATAATAGATGGGTCAGAGGTGACTGGCAGCTCCTTCCTTGGCTTTGTCCAAATATTACTTTGGCTAATGGAGATAGAGTTAAAAACCCTCTAGATACATTATCCTTTTGGATGATAATTGATAATTTGAGAAGGAGTCTTGTAGTCCCGACTTTTTTGGCATTACTTTGCGTTAATTGGTTATTTTCTGCATCCGACAAAATCAACATCTATATCCTTGTTTTGTTTTTTGGTCATTTATTAGTGGAATTTTTTTCTACTAAGAGATATTGGATTCATAAAATTCCTATTTCTCAAAAAATAAGACTCTCTTTTGTTTTTATGCTTGAGAAAGTTATTTTAACTCTAACCTTTTTTATAATGGCTTCAGTTACAGCAATAAACAAGGTGCTTGCGATATTAAGAACTCTTCGTAGGCTTTTAATTCGTAAACACCTTTTAGAGTGGATGACACATAGTGAGGCGGAGCGTGTAAGAAATGATAACGATATGATGGGTTACTTGATTTCTTCCAAAGCTGTTTATATAAATTTAGTTTTGTTATTTGCACTTTTTGTATTAAATAAACTTACAATTTTAAATACATTGATTTTATCCACTTGGACTCTATCGCCTATATTTGTATTTTTAATAAGTAAACCTTATAAAAAGATTAAGATATCAGATCAAATTGAGAATAAAGAAAAAATGCTTGATTACGCTAAAATGATTTGGAGTTATTTTGAACAGTACGTAGACGAAGAAAGTAATTTTCTACCTCCGGATAATTTACAACTTACACCGTCAAAAAAGGTAACTTACAGAACGTCGCCAACCAATATTGGATTTTATTTATTGGCATTAAATTCCTCCTACGATTTAGGCATTATAGATTTAGAAACTTTCACTTCAAGATTAGAAGACACGTTGAAGGTTATTTATAAATTAAAGAAATTTAGAGGACATTTGTATAATTGGTATGATCTTAAAACGCTCAATCCGTTAAATCCTTATATATCTACAGCAGATAGTGGTAACTTTGCTATTTCTTTAATGTTAATTGAAACATCGTGTACCTCTATTGGAGAAAAAATAAAAAAGAATAACTTTGAGGTCTATAAACGTTTGATACAGATGTCTAAACTAGTTAGAAGAATGTATCAAAAAACTGACTTTACATTTTTATATAGTAAAAATATGTCGGTTTTCTCAATTGGTTACAATGTAGCTTCAAAACAGATGGATACTAGTTATTACGATATTTTGGCTTCTGAGGCAAGAATTGCAAGTTATGTTGCCATCGCTTTAGATCAAGTGGAAGTTAAACACTGGTTTAACCTTTCACGTCCGGTGAGAATAAGGAAGGGAAAATTCTATTTAATGTCTTGGGGTGGCACAATGTTTGAGTACCTACTCCCTACCCTACTTTTCAATGAAAAAGAGAATACTTTCCTGAGCCAAACTACAAAACAAATATTTTATATTCAAAAAGAATATGCGAAAAATAATGGTATTCCCTGGGGAATTTCCGAATCCAATTTTGACGCTTTTGATTTTGATTCTAATTATCAATATAAAATGATGGGTGTTCCTGAGTTGGCTTTAAAAAGATATGATTCAAGGGATTTGGTAGTTTCTCCTTACTCATCGTTCTTATCCTTGATGGTTGATCCTAGTGAGGCTGAAAAAAATCTACATGTTCTAGAGGATAGGGGTGCTGTCGGACCTTACGGTTTTTACGAAGCTGTTGATTTTAACAGATCTCTTCAGGAACCAAGAGTTGGTGAAAACGTTAAAATATATACCGCCCATCATCAAGGCATGAGTCTAGTTGCAATAAACAATGCCTTAAATGACAAAGTAATGAGTGATAGATTGCATAGTAACGATTATATTAAGTCGTGTGAAATTTTATTGGATGAGAAAATTCCACAAGTTTCGAATGTTGTCGAACCTAACCAATATGGATACGATAAAAAACTAAGTACGGTAAGAAGATTTGAAAAAGAAAGAGTGAGGTATTCAAATACACCGAATACACTTTTCCCAATAGCTCAGCTTTACGGCAATGGAAAATATTCCGTTATGATTTCTAACTCTGGTGCAGGTTACAGTAAGTTTAGAGACACTTTTATTAACAGATTCAACGAGGATTTGACTTTAGATAATTCAGGAAATCATATTTTTATTAAAGACAAGAAATTAAATTACTTTTGGTCTGCAACCTATCAGCCAACTTTAGTTAAACCAGATGAATACGAAGTTAAATTTTACCCGGAATACGCAGAATTTAGAAGAATGGACAAGAAAACGGTAACGGATTTAAATATTTTTGTACCTCCGGAGAAAAATTTTGAAATAAGGGAACTGACAATATCCAATCTTTCTGATGAGTTAAAGAATTATGAAGTAACTACATACAGCGAGGTGATGCTTGATGAATTAAAGTCAGGTTTAGCTCATCCAGTATTTAACAAATTATTTATAGAAACTAGTTATGACGATGATGTTTTAATTGCAAAAAGAAAGAAACGAAATATTAGAGATATTGAGAAGTTTGCGTTTCATTTCGCGTTCTCAGAAGATTCTGATTTGAAAATAGATTCATACGAAACAAGCAGACAGAACTTTATTGGAAGAATTAAACATATTCAAAATCCTGCCGCAATGAACTTGGATCTTACTAATAGTGTGGGAACGGTGCTGGACCCGATATTTAGCATTAGATACAAAGTAGAACTAAGGCCGGGGGAAACTAAAAAAATACATTTTATTTATGGCTATGCAAATAATTTGCATGAAATAAAAGCGGCAAGAGAACTTCTTTTTACGGGACAGCAAATGCAAGAACTTCGTTATCTAAATACCCACTATGTGGATGCTAAAAGAACTCATTTGGGAATTGATGTCAGACAAGAAATTCTTTTTCAAAAAGTCTTTTCAAGATTGGTTTATCCTGATTACAGATTAAAAGAAAATCAAACTATTGAACACACAGCAGGTAAAAGCCTTTTATATAGATTCTCAATCTCAGGAGAAAACAGAATACTTGCCGTTAAGGTAAATAGTAAAAATATTGAATTAGTTAGAAATATGGTTCTACTGCACGAGTATCTTAGAATATTAAAATTTAACTTCGATCTAGTTTTTATTGTTGATGAAAAAATAAGTTACGAAGAGACTTTGGAACAAGATGTGTACGAAGTAGTTGAGAGCTCTTTATCTCATCCATACAAAGATTCCGGTGTTTACGTTTTAAATGTAATTAATATGACTTTGGAAGAAAGAGCTACCATACTTGCTTTGGCTAAAGTGGTCTTAGATAGCTCTTTTGGATCACTAGACGACCAAATTAACCTGGCTTCCAGGTACTCAGAACCCGAGACAGTTGGAATAAAAGAAACAGTTTATGAGGATTATGTAGAAAGTATAGTTCCTGCAGTGGATTTTAAGGAAGGTTTGGATTTTTATAATGGTGTGGGAGGTTTTGCTTTAAAAGGTGCGAATTATGTAATGGATATTTCTGCTGAAAATCCCACCCCGCTACCTTGGTCTAACATCATTTCAAACGAGAGTTTTGGAACTATGGTTACCGAATCCGGACTAGGATATACATGGAATGTCAATAGCCAGTCAAACAAGCTTTCTCCGTGGTCAAATGATTTTGTAAGTGACATACAAGGTGAGGTTTTATACTTAAAAGACGCTGATTCAGAAAAGGTTATTAGTACCACTCCCCTCCCCAACAAAAGTGGTAACTTCAAGGTTACTCATTCGCAGGGGTACACTGAATATGTTGGGGAAAGTTTTGATATTGAACATTCATTAAAAGTTTTTGTTGATAGTAAAGATCCTGTAAAGATATTAAAACTTACTCTTAAAAATAACAGCAATTACACCAAAACTATTGAAGCATCCTATTACGTTGAATTTGTATTGGGCGAAGATAGAAACACTAATCAAGAAAATCTGAAAATAGATTTTGATACCATTAGACAAAGTATTCTTGCACAAAACCTTTTTAACAATGGTTTTTCAAATCAAATAGCCTTCATGTCAACTAATAGACCTGTTGTTGCCGCAACTTCCGATAGAAAAAAATTCTTTGGAAGTGGAAATTCCAAAAAAGTGCCGGCTTGGGTTTATAACAATATTAGAGGAATAACAGGATTTAAATCAGTATCCGATAAATGCGGAGTACTTACTTCAGAAGTGGAAATACCAAAAAATTCCAAGGTAAGTTTGGTCTTTGTTTTAGGTCAGGACGATAATGTTGATGAGATTAACAGATTAATAGATAAATACACAAATTTGGAATTTGTAGATCAAAGTCTAAAAAATGTTCAAGAAAAATGGGAACAGTTGAAATCTTCCATTGTTGTAGAGACACCCGATAAAAAACTTAATTATTTAATTAATAACTGGATGTTATATCAGGTTGTTTCGTGCAGGCTTCAAGGAAAAACAGCTTTTTATCAGGCAGCAGGAGCATTTGGTTTTAGAGATCAGTTGCAGGATGTTATGGCATTAATTTACAGTGATCCAGATAGAGTTAAGGATCATATTACTTTGTGCTGTGCTCATCAATTTAAAGAAGGAGATGTCCAACATTGGTGGCACTATCCTTCGGGGGCTGGTGTAAGAACGAAAATAAGTGATGATTTATTATGGTTACCCTATGTTGTAAGTTATTACATTGAAAAGACAGGAGATACTGAAATATTAAATATTGAGGTTCCTTATTTAGAGATGCAGTTACTAGAGTCTCATGAGGAGAGTGTTTATGCCACTCCAAATGTTTCTGAAGAACGAGGAAATGTTTTAGATCACTGTATTCGTGCTATTAATAGGTCGTTACAATTTGGTGCTCATGGATTACCTTTAATTGGTTCAGGAGACTGGAATGATGGTTTGAGCAGTGTTGGAGACGAAGGAAGAGGTGAAAGTGTGTGGTTGGCTTGGTTTTTACTTACCGTAATTAATAAATTTTCAAAAGTATTGGAAAAAACTGATAGACGTGGTGAGGCACAGAGATTTCAAGGTGTCGCTGAAGAATTGAAAATAAACGTTAATGAAAAAGGTTGGGATGGAGATTGGTATATGAGAGCCTTTTTTGATGATGGAAGTCCTTTAGGAACCCACTCAAACAACGAATGTACAATAGACTCGATTTCTCAGTCTTGGGCTGTGATATCAGGGGCGGCGTCACCCGGCAAACTTGAAAAAGCAATGTTAAGTCACGAAAAGTATCTTGAGGATAAGAAAAACAAAATTATTAAACTGCTGACGCCGCCTTTTAAAGAATCAACTCCTTTTCCAGGATATATTCAAGGTTATCCTGATGGTATAAGAGAAAATGGAGGTCAGTATACTCATGGTGCCGTTTGGGCTATGAAAGCTTATGCAATGATGAAAAATGGAGATAAGGCTTACGAACTTTTTAATACTTTAAATCCTATTAATAGAACGCTTGATCGAGATAGTGTGAATATTTATAAGTCTGAACCTTATGTTATGGCAGGAGATATCTATTCGAATCCTCAGCATTTAGCACGTGGTGGCTGGAGTTGGTACACAGGTTCCGCTGGTTGGTTATATCAAGTTACCATCGAGGATATTTTAGGATTTAAGAAATTTGCTGATTATTTTACTTTAGAGCCTGTTATTCCTAAGGGTTGGAATACTTTTGAAATGAAATACGTTTATAAAAACACAAACTACAATATTAAAGTTGAAAGAGGAGAACTCAAAGGTTTGTTTTTAAATTCCAAAAAGATTGAAGATAATAAGATATCTCTTAGAGAAAATATGGGCGAAGTAGAAGTTTACTTAGTTATTTAGAAATAATTAATTTATAACAAATTATTAAAAGGATACTTAAATATTAAAATTACTTAACTAAGGTATTTATTTAAGTAAATAGACAAAATATGAATAAACAAATTTTAGATACAATATTCCGTGCTTACGA
>CAZGHA010000018.1:9899-12580 GCA_964525475.1 uncultured Candidatus Saccharibacteria bacterium
ATGGAAGAAGAAAATGTTGAGGGAATTAAAAAAAGAGTTGTTGAAACAGGAGCTGATTTTGGAATTGCAATTGATGGTGATGCTGACCGAGCTTTTTTCATTGATAAAAAAGGTAGAAGACCTGACGGAGTTTATGTGGGTGTTCTTTTAGCTAAAAATATTCTTAAGAATAGTACAGAGAACAAAAGAATTATCCACGACCCTCGTATTACTTGGCCATTTATGAAAGAGGCACAGAAGCTGGGGGCCGAGGTTTCTCAGAGTATGGCAGGACATTCGTTTTTTAAAGCGGTCATGGCAGAAAAACAAGCATTATTTGGAGCAGAAGCCAGCGCACATTTTTATTACCATGATTTTTACAACTGTGATTCAGGAATGATTACTGTAGCTCAGATGTTAAATATGTATTTTGAGGGTTTTGAGCTAACACAAGAAGTTGATTATCTTTTTGAAACTTATCCAAACTCAGGTGAGGTAAATTACAGAGTTGAAAACGCCATAGGTTTGATTCATCAAATTGAGGAATTCTATGAAAAACAGGGAGCTAAGATTGAAAAAATTGACGGACTTTCTGTTGAGTTTGAGGATTGGAGATTCAATCTTAGAACATCGAACACTCAACCTTTGTTGAGAATAAATTTAGAAGCAAAAACAAAAGAAAAGGTTATTGAAAAGTTTTTAGAAGTTGAAAAAATGATTGGTTCAGTTAGAGATAATCTCCCAGCTCTTGAAGAGTTAAGATAAGTTATCAATCTATTTCGAAAATTTTGGTTTTTGACTTTTCTCCGTATATTAAAGTAATTGATGATTTAGGTACTTTATATTCTTCTGATAGTTTCTCGATTACCGCTCTGTTTGCTTTTCCTTCAGTAGCAGGTTCCTTTACATAGATATTCAAAACATCGTTTTTGGTTACCTCTGTTCTTGGGGATTTTGAATTAGCATGTACCATAACTTTTATTTTCATTTTTTAGATTTTTTCTTAAAATTATCTTTTAATTTATAAAACCATTATAACGAGACGATTTGAATATTAGAAATTTTTGAAATTAACTACTTGGACTTATTCCATTTGTTTTGCTTTAATTAATATACATGGTCAATCAAGATCTTATTGAGTATATAAAATATCAAAAATCCAAAAAAATTGATGAGGATGATATCAAAAAAGAATTACTTGAAAATAATTGGGTAAAAGAAGATATAGAGGTCGCTATAAAAAAAATTAATAGCTTGGATTCAAGTACCCCATTTGAAACTCAAGAAAAAGACCGGGACAAGGTTTTTGTTGTAGATAGTAGTGTCTCTCATCCCGCAACTGTAGTAAAAGAACATGTAGAAATCCCAGTTGGAGATAAGGCTAGTGTAATTGTCGGTGTAATCTCAATGCTTTTTATTGTTATTTCATTCTTGTTTATATATAAAGCTGGGATGATGGTGGCAATTATGAGCATTATTGACCATTTTTCTTATACTGAGGGCTCTATGTATTACTTTTTAAAGCAGTTTCCTATGTATGGGTGGATTATAATTGCCTTTGCTTTATCAGCCTCTGTTTTTTTGTTTAACTCTTTCAAAATTCGAATTGCTTCTAGAGTCTCTTTTACTACTGGATTGTTGTCATTAATAATATTACCCGCCTCTTTATTATTTATAAATTATAAATTAATGCACTCTGTCGGTTTGTATTTTTCAACCCAATCAATAAATTTAGGTGAGAATGCTCCAAAAATTCCCACCGGAACATATACTTTATTAGTTGGAGTGTTTAGCGAGCCCGCCTTTTTAATATCACTTATAACACTTTGTATTCTTCTTTTCTCTTATAAAAAATTTCATTTTAAAAACAATAAACTGTCTCTTAAAAATAAGGGTTATCTAGCCTTTTTCATTGCTTTATTTTTGATACCTACACTTTTTGTTGTTTTAAGAGGATACTCTGTGGCTAAAAATGACGATTTTGGATATTCTAGAGCGGTTTCAAGAACTAGATATCATATTTATAAGCCCGGGGTTATGCCTCTAGGACTTGTTTATACCTCAAATTTTACAACTGAGAAGGAGATGGCGGGTTTAAAAGATGCCGTACAGGTTGTTTACGATTACGCTTTAGAAGAAATGGTGGATTTAAAAAAATCAAGACCCGTTATTGTGAAACAAGTTGGTGTTCATAGAAGCTTTGTTATTAAAGATTATATTTCAACAGTGTCTGGGGTGTATTCTCAGACTAGCACCGTAAATATTCCAAACACTGTTGGCGGTGTCGGGTATTTGATTTCAAATACTCTGGAAATTGGTGAAAATAACTTAAATTTGGTTTTTCAGAAATCAGACAATGTATTAATCTCTCTTTCAACAACGAATTCAAATAAACAGGATTTGGTAGATATTGCTTTATCTTTAGAGTAAGAATTTACTCGTGGCCTTTTACAATGTTTGCGTGAAAAACGTGTTTAAACATTTCTACTACTAAAAACATTAGAATAGATAATCCAAAGGCCATAGACCAGTAATTTAGTGAGAGTTTTTCAATTTTAAAAAAGTTTCTAGTGGTTTCAGTAGCAAAAGGTAAAAATTGAAGTCCGAAACCAGCAAGTACAGATAATCCCAACCATTTATTTTTAAACATTCTTGATTTTATAAAGGAAGAACATATCTATTTTTGTCGCGTTGTTTATAAG
>CAZGHA010000019.1:0-4815 GCA_964525475.1 uncultured Candidatus Saccharibacteria bacterium
TTACTCTGCGATTTTATACTGAACTGGAGAACCAGCTTGTTTTTCAACTAATCCTTTATCTACTAAAGTTCTCATAACTGCTCCAAGACCTCTGCTGTTAAGCATTCCATCAGATGCTTCACTAATTTGTTTTGCAGTCATGAATTCTTTTGTCGCACCTAAAATCTCTAAAGCCTTAGCTTGATTTGGTGTAAATCCATTTGCGTCTTTTGTTACTTTCTTCTTCGCAGCAACTCCATCAGTTTTTTGAGTTTTAGAAACTGATTTGAATTCACCATTTGCTTCAGAAACTGTCATCTTATCAACTTCTTTATCTGCTTCATATAGCTCAATAGCTTCTTCTCTTGTTAAACCTAATTTAGACATGAATTTTTTAATTGTAGCTTCATCATATTTTTTCATCATATACATCATTCTCCTTATTCTAAACAAAACATTTAATTTCTTATCTTTATATATATATTATATCATATATACAAACCTCGTGTCCACACTTCCTATTTAATGCTAGAAAACCAAATCGCCGTTTTCATAGAACCACTCTGCTTCTACTGATGACTCATCAACAGACCATAACTGTAATCCCTCTAATTCGGCAACATCTAAAAATCTATCAATAGTCCATTCATTCACAACTGCAATCTTCATCATACACATCACTCTCTTTCCTTATCCTTATATATATATTATATCATATATACAAGTCTGTTGTGTAGTGTTCCCGTCAAATGTTACCTCTAGCAAGGTGGATCTCGAGCTGCGTTAGGTGGAAAAAGTTTTCCCATGGGTTGGGTCGCATTATGGATCCATGCAGAATTGACCTAGAGCTAGGGGGCTTGATTTGGACGATTTTTCGTGCGATTGCTGCTGAAATTTGTCGAAAAGTTTTTTGCTGAAACACTTGACATCGACAAAATTCGAGCCATGGGTAACCATTGTCGGCCCGTCTCGTCAGGAATTGATTTCCCATGAGTTTCGGGCCTTATGGCTACTATTCTTCTATTGTTATGCCGTTCTTGTCGAGAATTCTCTTATAATAGTTATGGAGTGTTCTATTTGTTAGCTTATATTCATTTAATTCATTTCTAACATTTTGATTTGCTATTGTTAAATTATCATGGTCTTTTTCAAGATATTCATTCCTATTCTTTAACTTCTCGTTTTCCATTTTAACACTTGCTAAATCTTGTTGTGCTATTGTTAAGTTTCGCTCAAGTAAAAAGTTTTTCCCTTCTAAATCGGCAAGTTGTCTTTTTAATTCTGTTAACTCTTGTTTTAATTTGTCGATTTCTTTACTCTTATTATCACTCTCAGCTTTAAACATTGGTATCATCCATTCCATATAAATCATCTCCTTTTCTATATATATATTATATAATACTTTTAGGAAAATATCAATAGGAAAATAGAAAATAATTTAGAAAGAATTTTTGGTGAAACACTTGTAATGTCCACGAAACGGCGCAAAAATAAGCGTAAGCGCGCCGCCAAAAATTTTGTCAACTTTTAGTTTTTCGGCGAATAGTTTTAATTGTTAGACAATTAAGAAAATAAAAAAAAGAGCAAGAATTTAATCTTGCTCTAATCCTATTAATTTTAGACCATATTCAGTAATTTCTAAATAGTATTTAAAAGATAATACTTTTAGCTTATATTTTGAATTGTCTAAACATTTTACTCTTGTTTGTATCATTAAGCCTATTCTAGTCATTTCAGGAAATTCAAGTTCTAGTAAATCGATAATATCTTCGATTTGATATTCAAGAAAGCACTCGTCAAGTTTTTTATCAAATATTTCAAAATCAATGTAATCTGTTGTTATTGAATGGTCGATACTATCTTTATAAGTTACCTTAATGCGTTCTAAATCGTGTTGTAATTCAAATACGTAAACCTGTAAATCGTATAGACTTGAGATAATTGCTTTTGTTGATGTTACATCATCATATCTTAAATTCTCGATACAAGGTGTTTCTCCCTTAAATGTTTCTTGACAATTATTTAACATCCAAGTTAACATCATAGCTTTATAATCATTTATTTTTAACATATTGTTTGTTCTCCTTTTGTTTGCCTTTTCTTTGTTATAACATTATTTAGGTTTAAAGTCAAGGGGAAATTTTCCCCTATCCTTTAAATTTCTTTTCCGTAAATTTCATATGACATTCTGTCAAATACGATTGAGCCGTCATCAAGAGCCATGTAACAATTTACGAATGAGCCGTATTCTGTTGTATACTCAAAATACATTCTGTATTCACTTTCCATAGCGATAGTAAAATCAATCGCTTTTTCTACTTTTGTTAAATGTTCGATAGCTTTTTCTCTTAATTCTTTCATTTAATCAACTCCTTTATGTATTTATTATATCATCATTTTGTTTTATTGTCAAGGGGAAATTTTATTCCCCTTGTTTTTATACTAGAACAAATACTGTCTTTTTGTCTTTATTGATTTCTTTTGTCATTTGTTCATCTTTTACAAGTTGATTTAAAAGAGCTGAAAGTTTTTGTGCTGAATAGTCAAATCCGTTAGCTTGTAAGTCGGCGATTGTTGTTCTGTCTAAATCATTATCAATTAAGTAAGCCATGATTTGGTTTTTGATATTTTCATTTTCTTTTTGAGTAGCTGTAAGACCAGAACTATTTTTCTTTTTCTCAATCATTTCAACTTCTTTTTGGCACATTTCAACAAGTGCATCAATGTCCATAGTATCATTGTTAAGTTTAGTTTCTTCTAAGATAGCGATAATTTGTTTGAATTTTTCGATTTTAGTCATAAGCGACACTCCTTTTTTCTTTTTCATTTCTTATTACTATTTAATTATATCATATAGTAGAGATGTTGTCAACACTTTTTTCTTAATTCTATTAGCTATTTGCTTTTGTTGTTATCCCCTTGCTATGTATATAGTATATCAAATTTCATGGGGTATGTCTATATACAAAATGCACAAAAATGAAATTAAAACTTTGTTTATCTTGCACAAATGTAATAATGCACAAGGATATTATAGGATTTTTGTGCAAATTGCCTATTGACTTTTTGGGAAAATTATGGTTGGAATTTGTCTGAATTTGTCGAAAGAAAATTTGCCGAAAGTATTGACAAACTGCGAAAACGGCGCAAATTTGGCCATAGCCGCGCCGAACTCGGGTTAGTCAAGAAAAACTTTAGTTAGTTTTGGGAAACCAAAGTTCGTTTCGCCTAACAAGGGTTAGTTTTGCCTAACAAAAGTTAGTCCAGGCGAACGGCAGTTAGTTTAGCCTAATGGAAGTTAGTTACAGTAAACTTGGGTTAGTTATAGGTAACAAAAGTTAGTTGCTACTATTGTTGGTTAGTTTTGAATAACAAAAGTTAGTTACAGTTTACTATTGTTAGTTTAATGAAATTGTCAGAAAATTTAAAATAGCAATAAAAAAAAGAGTAGTTTTAATAACTACTCCTTTTGTTAATTTTTATGCAATTTCTAATCTTGGAAACTCTCCTAAAAATTTGAATGGCATATGCTTAATACCTTTTCCGTTTGGTAACTTTTTATTTTGTCTGATAGCCTTCATAAGAATTTCATACTCAATGTGACAATCTTCAAGTCCTGTATGTTCTTCTTCAAAATCGTAATTCTTAGAGATGTAAGCATATACAATCTCTGCTGAAGTTTTGTAAAATTTTCCACTATCTGTAACCCACTTTTCACGTTCGGCAACTTTTTTGAATGTAGCTTGTGAACAAATTGTTTGTACTGCGTAATTCCAAATGTCCCAAATTTCTAAATTGTCCACCATTTTAAATGGTCTACTTCTTAATAATTCGTTTGTTCTCTTTAATGCACAATAATCAAAATTTGCATTGTATGCTGAAAATACCTGAACATCAAATTCCTTTAAATCCTGATACATAGTTTTCATAACGTCATCCCAGTTCATAAGAGTTCTTTTTCCGTCAAGAATATCTCTAATATATTGTGGGTGTTTTGAATAGTAGTAAGCATCTTTCATAAGTTTTTCGTTCTTGAAAATATCTTCAATTACAAAACTGCGTTCGGCTAATACGTTTCCATATTTATCGGCAATTAAGTACCCTAAGTCGTATACATATCCTAATCTTGTTGTTTCAACGTCTGCTACCATAATAATTTTCTTTTTCATAATTCAATCACTCCATTTTCTTTTATTTGCTATTGTTTATTATCAAGGGGGAAAATCCCCCTTTTTGATTATTCTTCTGTAATTTCTTCTGAGTTTTCTTCTTTTTTGTTTCGCCATTCTTCAACAAGAGTGAAAACTGTTTTCTTGTCGCTATTTACAGATTTTTCAAGAATTTCATCTTTTACAAGTTGGTTGAGTAAAGCTGAAAGTTTTTGAGTTGTGTAGTCAAATTTGTAATTTTCTTGAAGTTCCTTAATAGTGATAGATGGAATTTCTCCGTTGTTGTCGATTTCATAAAGTACGTCAAGAATGTTTTGTTTGATTTTTTCGTTCTCTTTTTGAGTTGCTGTCAAACCAGATGATGATTTTTTCTTCTCAATCATGCCGATTTCTTTTGTGAGCATTTCAACAAGAGTAGTGAGTTGTTCACCACTTGCTTCTTTTGTTCCTGTAAGTACGTCAATGATAAGTTGGAATTTTTCGATTTTTGTCATATACAACACTCCTTTAAATTTGTTTGTTTGTTAAGTTGTTCCTTAACTATGTATTTATTATATCATGTTTAGCTAAGTTTGTCAACACCTTTTTTTTATTTTTTTTTATTAGCTTTTTGTTTTGTGTTCCTCACTTGCTATATATATATTATATATCTTACTAGCCTAAAAGT
>CAZGHA010000019.1:4825-10255 GCA_964525475.1 uncultured Candidatus Saccharibacteria bacterium
CCCCTTTTTTAAAATTTTTTAAATGAATATTTATTCATTTTTATGCATAAATATACATGACAGAATTGTCTGACAATTTTGATTACCTAACCAAAGTTTTACAAGCCTAACGGCAGTTAGTTGCTATTTACTATTGTTAATCAAGAGTATCTCAAGTTAGTAAAGTCTAACTCTAGTTAGAAGCAGTAAACCAAAGTTAGTTTCTACTTACTCTTGTTAGATAAGACTAACGCAAGCAAGTTATGCTTAACTAATGTTAGTTAGACTAAACTAACTCGGACAGACTATTTCTAACTAAAGTTAGTTATAACTAACCTAAGTTAGCTAGGACTAACTCAAGTAAGGCAAGGCTAACTCATGTTAGCCACCCCTAACTATTGTGTAAAATTTTCAAACAATTCAGAAAAATTTTTCTATTGAAATTTTGGCTGAAGTGCTTGACTTCGACATTTTTCGAGCCCGTGATGGCCATCCTGGGCCCGCCGAGAAGGTTAGTCAAGTAAAATCTTAGTTAGTTTTAGGAAACTCGAATTTTCGTTTTTGAACTCGAGTTAGTTTAATTGAACTCTTGTTAGGCTAGACTAACGATTGTTAGCCTAGCGAAACTCAAGTTAGCCGATTTATAAATAATAAGCATTCTCATAAAGCCAGTCGGCAAATCTCATTCTTTCTTTCTCATATTTTGTTATTTCCATTTCGCTAATTAGTGTGATTTCATTGTCTTTGAGAACTGCTGTTCTTAGTATTCCGTCTTTTGTTACACAAGCATATGCATCGTCTGAATATTCTTCTTGTGAAACACCATATTTATTTTTTAATACTCTGCTTACTAATTCTAACATTTTTCTTTCCATTCTTAAATCACTCCTTGTTCTTGTTTATATATTTATTATATCACCTATTGATAACATTGTCAATATTTTTTTATTTGTACCAACTAGGCTTTTAAGCCTAGCGATACATTATACCAATATGTATAAGATAGTCCTGTAAAGTTTGATAGTCTTTTTAGTTGTTCGTCAGTAGCATTTATATCACCGTTGATTAGCTTATTCATTTCTGCTATTGATAAACCAAGTGCCTTAGCAAATTTTTTTCTTGTAAACTTTTTGTTATCTAGCATTTCTTCAATGTAATATCCAACATGAAATAATATGTTGTTTCCTTCTATTTTGTAATTCATATTATCAACTCCTTTATGATTATATTATATCTTATAAAAGGTGTTTTGTCAACACCTTTTATTTAAATTCTGTAATTCTTACATAACCTTTTCTTTTAGGTTTGTTGTATTCATCAATAGGAAAATACATTGTCTTTTCAACTGTAATAGCTGTATTCTTTCTTTCTCTTGATAGAATGTCAATACATTTGCTTAGTTTATGATATACACAAATGTATTCCATATCCATTACTAAATCTTCTACCCAAACTTTATAAAGTCCATTTTTACGTTCTAGGTTTAAAGTAAAATCATCTTCTGAAGATGCTAAGCATAAACCACTTAAATTAAAATCTCTCATTAAAATTTCTTGCATTAATTCTTGTACTTGATATTTTTTGTATTCTGTCATTTTGAACACTTCCTTTCTTGTTTATATACTTATTATATACTATAACAAGAGTAATGTCAACTGTATTTTTAAAAGTTTTTTAGAAAAAATATTTGAAAAAAGTATTGCATTTGCCGATTGTCTATGATATAATTATATCAAGAGTTGAGAGAGAAAGGAGTAGTTGACATGAGAGTTTAAGGATTTTCCACGAGATAAGAGCCAAATAGATTTCACGAGAAAAAACCGCCAGAGTCGAATTTTGTCGAATTTTGCGGCGCAGCATCGTGCGTTTGCGCGCCGTCCCGAGAGTTTGTCAAGAAAAACTTTTGTTAGTTTTATTTAACTCCAGTTTTAGGAAACTAACTTCAGTTCGGCACAGCTAATCAAAGTTAGTCTTAGTGAACTTCGGTTAGTTTTAGCTTACTCTTGTTAGTCACGTCTAATCAGAGTTAGTTTTGTATAACCAAAGTTAGTTCTAACTTACAGAAGTTCAAAAAAAAGAACGGATATTAGTCCGTTCTAATCTTCTAAATTTTTTCTTACTGCGAATTTAATTTCTCCTTTAATTTGCGTTGCTATTGTTTTATTACAAAGAGTAATTAATACTCTCTGTAATAAATTTTAGAAAATTCTTTCCATTGTTCGTCAGTTAGTTCTTCTTCACTTTCATAAGTTAGTGCATAGCAACCGATTTCAATTCTATCTTCAGCAATAAAATCTTCTTTTTCAAGTTCCATGATTAGTTCAATTAGTTCTTCTGAAGTTATGTCAAATTTACAGTCTTGAATTTCTTCTTGTATCATGTCTAATGGCATTTCATCTCCGCCGTCCATACGTTCTCTAATTCTTTGCATTTCTAAAGCTCTCATTACGAAAATTGATTTTAATTGTTCTTTTTTAATTGTTGTTGTCATTTTAATCACTCCTTGTTATTGTTTATATACTTATTATATACTATCTAAAGGGTTGTGTCAACCCTAAAGATAAAATATTTTTCAAAGAAATTGAATTTCACATTGTAAACTGTATTACTTGATTGTAATTTTGGTAGTGCTTGTGCCTGAATGTTTGTTGCTAGTAAAATGATTGTTGCTATTGTTAATAATAATTTTCTCATGTTAATTTCTCCTTTGATTTGCGTTTTGGTTTATAGTAGATATGCATTAAAGCATATCTACATAAATATCATCAAGTCTATCAAACTCACCACTTGCTTTTAGTTCTTCTTCCATTTTGAAAGATAAGTAGTAGCTTTCTTCATCTTGTATTTTAGTTAGGAATTGTTCGTCAAGTAATTCACTAACAATGCTTAAAAGTTCGGCTTTTTCAATTCCTAAAGTTGCACCGTCTTGAATTAAGTATTCAATGCTAATTTCATCTGGTTCGCCTTCACGTCTTGTATGTTTGAATTGGTCTGCTCTTGCTACGAATAATGCTTTAATCATTTCTGTTTTAGTAATTGTTGTTGTCATAATTTAATCACTCCTTGTTATTGTTTATATACTTATTATATACTATGCTTTGCTGTTTGTCAATACTTTTTTTATTCAGCAGGAAGTTTTTTTCTTCCTGCTGTTTGCTCTATTACATGAACATTAATTTTAGTTGTAAGTAAGCATTTTCTGCTTGTTCTTCAAAGTTTGGATTTTCTTCTAAGAATTTGTTATATCTTGCTTGTTCTTCTTCATAAGCCTTTATGCTATTGTTAAGTTCTTCAATTTTATTTGTTGTGAATAAGTTTTTGATTGTTGTCATTGTTTTAATCTCCTTGTTTGTGTTTGTTTTTTGTGTACCTCCTTGGTACATTATTAGTATACTACCATATGAGATTAAAGTCAACACTTTTTCTAAATTTTTTTTAAAAAAGTTTTTTAATTATTTTTCAAAAACCTATTGACTATTGATGACTATTGATGTATAATAAATACATAATCAATAACAAATTAAAAGGAGATAACAAACAATGAAAAAATCAATCAATTTTGCAATCAACAGAACAAACTATGAAATGAGAAAATATCTTGAAAATCTTATCAATAGTGCAAACATTCAAGGTCAACCAGCAGTGCTTAGAGATAAAGTTGACAGCTTTACTATCATAGCAGATGAAGAAGTAATTGACCAGTTAATGGAAACTACTTACAGTTTAGCACATCTAACTACTGTTAGCTACTGCTAACTCTAGTTTGGTCTGACTAACTCAGGTTGGTACTAACTAACTTGAGTTAGATGGATTGAATTGTAGGAAAATTTGAGACAATTTAGACAATTCAGAATTCCACGAAAATTCTTGCAAATGTCGAAAATTGTCGAAAATTCGCGTCTCCAACGTACGTTTCCGACCCGTCTCGTCACTTCATCATGTACTTTACAGCAAACGACAAATGTAACTCTTTCGGCAAAAGTGATATTCAGTTTTAGGATTGATAGTGTTTGATAGTTTTAGGAGTGTAATAGCTTTGATAATATTATTATAACATTTATTATTAACAATAGTCAACTAAAGAAGAAACATCTAACTATTAGTTACTATTGATATATAACAATAGACACAATATAAGTAGGTTATATAGTGTTATTATAACATATTTATTAACAATAGTCAAATAGATTTTTAAAATATAAAATTTATTTATAAATATTATATTTTATTTTTATTTTATTTGCTTTTGTTGTTACATACACTCACAGGCCGACAGAGCGCAAGGCAGGCACATGAGGTCAAGGCAAAGGGTTAAAGTAAGTAATATTATTAAATGTTAATAAAATCAAATTATATATTTGAAATATAAATTGTAATAATTTATTTATTAGTGTATACTATTGTTTTATAAAATAATTATAATTAATTTATTTTATTTTAAATATATTTATTTATAAGTACAGTACTTATTATACTTAGTTTTAGGAATATATAAATATTATTAATATAATAATAAATATGATTTTTAAATATAGATTTATAATATTTATATTTATTATATTATCATAATTCTTTTATAAAAGTCAAATATTAATTTTAGGATTTAATAATAACAATAGCATAAATAATAAAATTAATTTTCTAATTATAAAATTTGACTTTGGAAAAAGAAATATGTTATAATATATTCAGATAGTTAAGATAGGAATAATAGCAAATATAGATTTTATTAAAAAATAATATGTCATGTAGTTGACAAAGAATAAAGAAATGTGTTATAATAATATTATACCAGGGGGGTAGTTAGTATTGATAGTGTATCCTCCCCCTAAGTTTTAGGAACTTTTTTTTAGCTTGAAGAATTTATGGTATATGCAGACAAAAACATTCCGTATACGAGTTTGAGATTTGGAGTATACGAATTTGAGATTTAGAATAACGAATAAAGGAGAATATATATGTTAGTATTAGATTACAGTTTAGAAACACCACAAGAAAGAAATGAATATGTTACAGCCTACATTGAGTCTATGGAAAATCCACCTAATGAACGTCAATTAGAGCTTATGGCAGATTACATTTGTTTTGCTTTCTCTCGTGAGGAAAATGATAGAGAGATTAACACACCTAACAGAATGGTTACAGTAAACAAACGTGAAACCTCTTACGAAGGAATTGTCGCTAAACTTGAAGGTGGAGAAGATTCAATCTACAACATCACTTGCCAAAACAAAAATCTTCTTCTTTCTCCGCAAGTATCAATCACTAAAAAAGATATCGAAGAAGTACCTGGTCTAAAGGAATTAAGAGACGCCATCGAAAATTGGGAAAAAATTCTCGGTAAAGTAAAGGGTAAAGCTAGATACGTTGCTAAGAAAACAATTATCCAACTTCGACAAGACCAATACACACTTAAAAATTCATTCTATCAGCCTATTCAAGCTTCAAACA
>CAZGHA010000019.1:10265-11471 GCA_964525475.1 uncultured Candidatus Saccharibacteria bacterium
GACGAATATGTACACCTCTCTTACAACAAAATAGACTTTAGAGATAAACGTTGTATCTCAGGTCTATTACAAAATTATCAATCTCTTAAAGCTAAGTGCGAAGAAGAAATTGATTCAGATTTAAAATGGATTCTCTACGATCTAGACCAACTAATTGATCAAACAATTACAGGTGATTATAAATTAATCCTAGATATGAAGATTAACGGAGATTCTAATCAAGAGATACAAGAAACTTTAGGTGAGAATTCATTTACACAAGAATATATTTCAGCTTTATGGCGAAACAAAATACCTTCTCTTATTGCCGATCGCTAAAACTGGCTTAACTGGGTATTTACTTATCGTTTAAAAGGAGAATACAAAACTTGTACTAGATGCGGTGAGACTAAGCTTGCCCACAACCGCTATTTCTCTCAAAACAGAGGTGTTCATACTAGATTCTACTCTATCTGTAAGGCTTGCCGAAACAAGAAGGCTAAAGAGGATAAAGGAGGAAAGTAATATGCAAGAGATTTCAAAGTTAATTGATAAATATTTCAACGAAAACGGAAAAATGCCGAAAGTGTTAATAGTGTCAGAAGAGGGCTTTGCGGCCCTCCAAGACTATTATTTATCTTCAGGTTCATCTTCTATTGATAATATGAGACCTTTTGGCTTAAAAGTGAAGATTAACAAGAGACAAATTAAATTATATGAGGTGAAATAAGGTGACGAAAGAGAAAAGATTTTGTCCTATATGTAACAAGACTAAAGATTTAGAAGATGGCTTTTATAAATACCCAAAAGGCGATGGAGAAAGAATGAATATCTGTAAGGTTTGCGCTCTTAGACCTATTGTAGTGGATAAACCTGAAACGGCCTATCCATTTTTCAAAGAATTAGACATTCCTTTTGTTAAATTAGAGTGGGAAACTTTAAAAGCAAGGTATACTGATGATAAAGGTGGTGTTAAAAAGAACACTTTGATAGGAAGATATATGGCGAAAATGAATTTAGTGCAGTACAGAGAGTTCCATTTTGCCGATTCTGAGCAATTAAATGCCCAAAATGACGAAATGTTAGCCGAAAATTCAGACCAAATTGCCGCTGGAACGGCCCAATTTGACGAATTAAACTCAGATGCCTTAAATGAGTTGTCTGAAGACCAAAAAAAGCTGATATTTGATGTTCCTATTGTTAATAAAAACAAGTTAAGCAGACAAG
>CAZGHA010000020.1:0-9436 GCA_964525475.1 uncultured Candidatus Saccharibacteria bacterium
TCCATATACCACCTGCTAACTGTCTGGTCTTCATTAGTAGAATATCCAAGTTTCTTTTCGTTGTTAATTGAATTTATGTAATTGTTTATAAGATCCCAGTTTCTGTTGTGAGGAAAACCGAACAATGGTAGCTTCTGGCCCTTGTATTCATAGTAATATTTTTCGGTTTTTAATGATTTATTATCAATATTTCTTCCTTCACATTTTTTAGGAAAAATTTTGCAAACGTATTCAAAAGAAATTAGTGTCTCTCTTTCCCAAGGATATTCTTTTCTATGATCAACAAATATAATATAAGATTGGTAGTACAAAAAACCCAAAACTAATGCGGTAAGTATTAGGAATAAACTTTTTAATTTTATGGAACGCAGCTTATTCAATAACAAATCAAAACCAAATCCGCTTAAAATAAAAACGGGTATTAAGAAATTATAAATATGAGTACCGGGCTTTCTCCAAAATATCTCAAATATTAGAAAACAGAATAAAAACCAGAACAAAAATAATTTTGATCTTTTGATTTTAATAGTGCCCAAAGCACCAAGGACAACCAAAAGCCAAAAGGTAACAAAAGGATTGTATAAACCAATATACATTTTATAAATTCCTCTATTTGACTCTCCTAAGGAAATCCTCCTTTCGAAGTAATCGGTACTTTTAGGGTTACTTATATGAAAAATGGTATAGGGAATCATAAAAGGGAGAACTAGGACTAACCCAAGAGTAAGATTGTAAATAAATACTCTTATTTTGTAGTTACTCTTAAACTCGGAGTTTTTTAAAAAAGATATAAAAAACCACAGAACTACGGGTGTGATAAAAACAGCATCCCAATGAGATAAAAATGATAAAACCCAGAATAAAGTTCCTAAGAGTGTGCTTCTAATTAATTTATTTTTGTTATTTTCGAGGTCAGAATAAAAATACAAAGCTAAAAGTGAAAATAGGATATTTAAATTTTGATATTGTGCGATTCTTCCAAAACCAACAATAAAACCATTTACCATAAAAATGAATGTAGAAAATAAAGACACGGTAGAATTTTTCGTTAATTTTTTAACAAGGATATAAAAAATATAGACACAAAGTATTGAGATAAGAGAGAAAGGGAGCCTCTCAGCAAGCTCATTATTAAAACCTCCAATAAATAAACGCGGAATGTAGGTTATAAAAAATTGCATAGGGCCCTTTCTTTGCTCAAGAAGAAAATTCCAGGTGGTCTGATTTGAATTAGGAATTAAAAAAGCTTTATGCTCATCTCCGATGTAATCAGAATACCCAAGGTTAATTAATCTTAGAGATGAAGATAAAATTATGATGAGAATAAGAACTAAATTTTCAGGTTTTTTTAATCTCTCGATGTTTTCTTTTATGAACTTGCCTAGAATCATAAGAATATTTTACCGAATGAAGCGGGATTTAACTAATTTATTGTAATAACATATAGATATGGGTGAAGAATACCAAATGACTATCTGGGAAGCACCAAAATCTGAAGAATGTGAAGGCGTAGGTGAAACCAATCTTCAACCTCCATTACCTTATCCTGATGATATTAAAAAAGAAGAAACCTTTATCGGGCCAAAAAATGAATCCATAACAGAAATTGCAACTCCAAGTGAAATGTATGACGTGAAAGATTCAATCGATACAATTCAATCAGTGAGTTCACCTGCAATTGTTCAAATTCCTAATGAAATACAAAATGAAACTATGCAAAAGCAGGTTGTTCCAAAAGAATATGCTTATGTTATATCCGAGTTATGGAAAACAATGGACAGAAGAGGAGGAATGGAATTCCGACACGTTCACAACAGATTGAAAAGTATTACCAAGGATGATATGACGACTGGGGAAGCTAAAAAGTATTTAAAATATTGTAATGCTGAAGAAATTAAAGGTAGAAAGAATAGAAAAAAATATCTCCCAGGAAGAGATAAATGGACATTATCCGAAACGAAACAAAACGCTTTGCCAAGAAAACCTAAATATGAAGGTCCCTATACTTTTGTGGATGCTTTAGATCGAGCAGATAAAATAAGAGAATCAATATTATATGATGAAGAAGAAAACAGTAGCAGTGATGTAAATTCCGAGGAAGATTAAGAAAACTAATCCCAAGAACTCACGTGAGTCTCAATTCCATTTTCAGCTAAAAACTTAATTGTATCTATTGCAGCCATACACCCAAACCCCGAAGCGCTAGTGGCTTGCCTGTAGCGTTTATCTTGCACATCACCTGATACAAAAACACCTTCTTTAGATGTTGTACTATTCCCAAAAGATTTAATGTAACCAAGTTCATCTGTCTCAACAAAACCAGACAAAAATCCGGTGTTAGGTTGATGGCCGATTGCTAGAAACAAACCTTTAACATCATCCATCAAAACCTCTTCTTCAACCTCAACCCCATCTTTTTCAACTTTTCTAATAATTTTTAATCCTTCAACCTCATTCTCACCTAATATTTCCTTCACAGTGGTTTTAAATAAAAATTCAATTTTAGGATTATCAAAAGCTTTTTTCTGCATTATTTTACTAGCTCTTAAATCACCAGTTCCTCTTCTTACTAAAACATAAATTTTTGAGGCAAATCTTGTAAGATAAGTAGCCTCTTCCATAGCTGAATCCCCACCCCCAACTACAGCAACAACCTTATCCTTAAAGAAAAATCCGTCACATGTAGCGCAAGCTGAAACTCCTTTTCCCACTAATTTTTTCTCACTATCAATACCCATCCATTTTGCTGATGATCCTGTGGCAATAATAACTGACCTGGATTTAAAAAAGTTACCTTGATCAGTCTCAACACTGAAATTCTTTTCAAACGAACCTGAAATATTAACTGCATTTTCGTCGACAAACTCCGACCCAAATTTTTGCGCCTGTTTTCTTATTTTAAAAATAAGTTCGGGGCCTGTAATATCCTCAGGAAAACCCGGAAAATTTTCAACGTTACTGGTAATTGTTAGTTGACCTCCCGGAGGGTTACCTCCTATAACAAGCGTTTTTAATAAAGCTCTGGATGTATATAAAGCTGCTGTTAATCCTGAAGGCCCGCTACCCAAAACTATTACATCAAAAATGGTACTTGATTGATTCATGCAAATATTGTATTACACTTATGTATTATTTTGAACAATTTAATTATAAAAATATGCCTAAAGAAAAAAATATAAAAAATAATAAGACGAAAGTTGAGAATATTGGAGTTGAGGATGTCGATATAACAGAAGAGCACACGGATGTGGGAGAAGTTGAGGAGACGCTTTCTGAAGATGTTAAAGAAGCACTTGGGATGAACAAAGCAGAAAAAGCCGCTAAGATTAAGGAGGTAGATTACATATCGGAATTAGAAAACAGTTTAGATGGTTTTGATCTCGGTGCCGATGACAGCAAACCCGGTTTTGATGACTTTGATTCGGACATGGAATAAATAGCCATTTCTAACTCATTGTAAATTCTTTAAATAGCAAATCTCACCAACGTTGTTGTATCATTTATATGTGAATTTACTGCCCAAGAAAAAAGTGAAAATTTTCTCACCGTTGTTAGTTTTTTCACTAATTGTTTTTTTCATATCGCTTCATGATGGGGTGATATCTTATATAACTCCTGTTCTACTTAATCTAACCTACAACAACACACTTTTGGCAGGGTCTATACTGTCTATTTCATCTTTCTTTGGAATATTTTTCAATATTTTTATAACTAAATACTTCTCTAAAAAAAGTTACAAGTTTTTCACTTTTTGGATGATCATCTTTGCTTTTATTACAACTTTAATTCTTATGCTATCACCAAGATTACTTCTACCTTTCATTGTCGCAATGATAACTTGGTCTACTTATTATGAATTTAGAAATTATTCAAAATATAATTTTGTTGAAAAATTTTTACCTTCTCAAAAAAACGCGCAAGCTTGGTCAACGATGTCAATTTTCCAATCAATGGCCTACATGTTGGGACCTGCTATTGCAATCTATCTCTACAGCAGAAATCCAAACCAACCATTTATTGCCTCAATGATAATAATTTCTTTAGCTTCTTTGTTTTTTATAGGATTTCAAAAAATTTACAGTAAAAAGAAAATAGAGGATGGGTCGAAAGAAGAAATAAGATCAATATTCGACGAAGTAAAAATCACCCATATCCTATCTAAAAGGATTTGGCCTTTGGTGGTTTTTTCATTTGCCCTAACTCTTTTGGACGTATCTTTTTGGACCATCGGTGTTTTATTTTCTGAACAACTAAGATCCCAAAATCAAATAGGGGGGTTATTTGTTTCGATTTACACCTCAGCAGCGATAATCACAGGCATAGTGACACCAAGAATATACGGTCATTTAGGAAAAAAGAGAACTGCGTTCGTGGCTGGCCTAATAGCAGGAATTCTTTTAATATTTTTGGCCGCGATAAATAACGTGTATTTGATTTTAATAATGGTATTTATTATCTCTTTATTTTCCGGAGTTGCTTTTATACTAACTTACGCCACATTCGAGGATTATGTTACAAGATTAGATGGAAACGGATACAACATGATAAGTATTGGCCAAATATCTCAAAACGTAGCATATGTTCTAGGACCTATTTTTTTCGGACTTGTTTCAAAAGACGGAAACCTTGGACATTCTTTTATTGCTGCCGGTGAAATTTTAATATTTTTATCTATTGTTGCACTAGCAGTTGTTCCTAGAAAAATTAAAATGCCACATAAAGAGATTGCCAAAATTATTGAAAAAGTTATAGATGAAATTTAAAAGTAGATTTATGGTGTAAAATCTACTAAAATGTTTTGGCTTTAAGAAAAGTTATCGTGTTAATTAGTTAGTACTTTAAAAGTTAATAAACAAGCGCCTGTAGCTCAGTGGATAGAGCAGTTCCCTTCTAAGGAAAAGGTCGGGGGTTCGACTCCCTCCAGGCGCACCAAGTAGAAGAAAATAGAAATAATAGATTCTTTATTTTAAAATGAAGAAAATTAGATTCTAGTGGGAGGAGAAAGTCGGAGCGAACGAAGTGAGCGAGACGGGGTCGCAAGCTTTAGAGACTCTTGCGAGTTTATACGAGCTAGAGTGTCTTAAGACTTGTGACCGACAATTATGTAGCTATGCGGAATAATTGTTTTACGTAGTAAAACTCCCTCCAGGCGCGCCATAAGTAAAACAGGAATTATAAAACCACAATAAACCTGTATAAATTTGAAATAAGCCCGGGTGGTGGAATGGCATACACGGCAGACTTAAAATCTGCTGACCGCAAGGTCGTGCGGGTTCGACTCCCGCTCCGGGCACCATTAATAAACTAAGATAAAAAAAGACTCCCTATCCTACTTGTTCTAAAAATTTATATTTCTAAGTCAGAGAAAATATACCAATAATCCTGACCTTGAATTTTAAATATTTTAATTATTTTCTTTTTCCATTGAAAATAAGCATCTCTTTGTAAAGGAGTGATAACCAGGTCATATTCTTTTTTTAAATGTGGGTGAGGTGGTTCAATTTTAAATTTACTTACTTTTTGTAGCTCTCTTTCATTAGTAGCAGATATTCTTGGGGGATAGGAAAAATTTAATTCATCTATATACCCAGCTATCTCAAAAACGCCAATTCCTCCCTGATTAATATACATTTCCTTTTTAGCTGAATCTATCCCACCTAAAATATGGTTATAGTATGCAAAGAAATAAGGCCTAATGGTTACAACATTCCAAACATTGTAAGAAATTATAAAAAACAATAACGTTGATAAAGACAGCTTAACACTCTTCTTAGCTTTGATGTCAAATAACTTATTTCCTAGAACTAACATTGAATAGGATCCTAGCAAAGATAAGAATGGGAATAACGGAGACAAATATCTATCCGTTTTCTTTTTTAAGAAAACAAAAGTAATGAAATATATTAAAGAAAATAAAAGGGAGAAAATAAATAAGGTATTAATTTCTTTTAATCTTTTTCCTTTACAGCAGAGAATAAAATTAATTAAAAAGTAAAATAAAAGAAATTGCAAAACAGGAGTAACCCTGTAACCTAAAACTTTTAAATAAAATGTGATACCTGGGTCTGTGGTAACTGTGTTGTTTAGATAATGATTGAAATTTCCATCTACACCAGTATCAATAACACCATCTCGAAGTATAGTCGTAATAATTTTGATAGGTGATACCCACATCGCCGGAAACAAGGCCACAAAAACAGATATGGAAACGAAAACCCAGACAAAGAGATTTTTTAACAATACTTTTCTATTCCTCGGATCTGTGAGGAAAAAATAAAGAAAAAGACTTATGCAAAAAAGGGTAGTAAAAATCGAAACAGATTTAGTTAGATATCCCAAACCAGTCAAAATCCCAGAAATAACAAAATATTTTACGGATTTAGTAGCACAAGCGTAGTAAAAACTTACAACAGAGGAGAATATTAATACAGACAATATTCCATCCAGATGAAGATTTCTTATCACACCAACGTAGAAAGATTCCAGAAATGTGATCATAAGAAACAACAGTGAAAGAGTTTTTTTACCCGTTATTTTATAAATAAGCTTGGCAGAGTAAATCAACATTCCCAAACAAAAAAATACAACATAAAGCTTAGTGTGAAAGTTGTAGACTCCAAACTTAGTGTAACTAATCTCTGAAAAACTTGATGTGTTACCAGTAAAGATTCTATAAGAAGCCTGACCAAGCGCTATTAGATACATTAGTGTAACTCCAGGATGATATTGCTGATATGTATCTAAAAATCTCCCACTTTTTATTGCAGAGAAAAATCTCTCAGTGCGCTCGTACCATAAAAATTGATCAACATTTATATTTTCATAACCCAGACCAGAAAACACACAAAAAATTATTATTAATACTAGAAATATTAGTAAAAGGGAGTTATATCTTGTGTTAATAAATTTTTTAAGCCTCGCTATCACTGATTTTCCTTCATTTTATACAAATAAACCATCGGATTAACAAAAATACTTCCTTTAAAACCTAAGCTTTTTTCTTCAAAAAGATAATAGTTATTTAAATAATTTGGTTCAGTCTCAGGACTGCTAAATGAAAAAAAGAAATCAGGGGATTCAGACATTCCATATAATTTTAGCCATGCCATCGTAGATTTAATATTTTCAGACTTTACTCCGTCTTTTACTAAACCCTCACTTCGACCCCAAACGTAATTATTAGAAACAACAAAATCATTCGCCATTTGAGTAGACAAAAATATTGAAAACACCATAAAAATAACTAATGATGAGTTTATTAAATATTCTAGGTTTTTTCTAACATCAGTGATACTTAAAAAGAACAATATAAGAAGAGGAATTAACGGCAACAAGTATCTATCAAAAAATGTTTCAGTAAAAACCATCAATACAACGTAGCTGACACAAGAAAGTGAATAAATATTTATCAATTTTTTTCGTGCAATAAATAGACAGGGTAGAAGAAACGCTATAGCAATTTTCGAACCCAAATCCCAATATTTAAAAATATCGTAATTCCATTTGAAATGATATTTTGTGCCTAAAATTGATCTAGGGAAAAAACCTGTTCTTTCAAATGTATTTTCAAAATAAGGATACTCCTCCCAAGATATTTTCCCCGGTGCAAAGTTCTTGTTTAAAACAAAAAACAAAATTCCCGATATCACAAAAATTAAAAAAATACTAAATAACTTTCTCTTCTCTCTAAAAACAGTGTTTATAACAAAGTTAAAAACAAACGGAAGTGCGAAAGATATCGAAACAAGTATTATTCCATATATGAGAGAGTAGGCATATTTCCAGTCAGAGAAATTTTCATAAATAAAACCTTTATTTTGCATCTCCTTTGTTTGAGGGAACAACAAAAAATAATAGGCAAAAATAATTCCTACAACGAGAGATTGAATTAACGCTTCTTTGTATCTTTTTTTAATAATTAAATATGGAATGTATGCAAAATTTACAATTATTCCGTTTTGTTTAGTAAAGAAAGACATGACACCTGCAAGGTTGAAAACAATAAAATCTTTCCATTTTCCGGAAGATTCGTAAGAGTGTAGAAAGTAAATTGCCATTAGCATAAAAAACATAGTGTAGTTTTCAGTCATAAAACCAATAGAGGAATAGACATGCAAAGGTGTAAAGAAAAAAATCAGAGCAATAATAACAGACTTCAAATTTCCTATTTTAAAATGATCGCTTAAAATCCTTGAAAAAAGATAAAAGTTTAAAACTGAAATAATTAAGGTTAAAAAAGGTAATTTTTGCCACCCGAATATAAGTGAAAAAATAAATCCCAAAATTCCTTGAACGTAAAAGGTGGTAGCTGTAACTTGGAGTAGAGAAGTATCTCCTGATAAAAACCTCACCACGCTCGTTGTTCTATTCCAATCGTCATTTTGCATAAAATTGACTTTACTTATTAACGGAATTAATAAAAGAAGAAGAATAACCGACGCCACCTCGTGAATGGAAATATTTTTCTTTAAAAACGATAAAACTCTGCTCATGAGGATATTATATTACAATATTCATTATTTTCTTACATTTGAGGTAAAATAAGTTTATGAAAAAAAGATCTACTATTATTCTAGCGACAGGTATCTTTTTATCTGTGATATTCGGAGTTTTTTTGAATATTAAACAACAAATGTCAATTGATAGGTCCAGGCTTCCCAAAAAAATTGAGGAGAATAGGTTATTTCAGAGATGGATAACAAATATTAAAAACAACGATTTCGAGATAGAAGCGGATGAATTTCAATTAAAGGAGGAGAATGAAATATACAACACAACGTGGATGAATGTTTATTCAATCGATGAACCTGAACAAAAAGAACTGTATGAAAAAACACTTGAGGATCATAAAAATGTCGATAAGGTAGTATTCTCACCTAATCAACAGGTTTTTGTTGATTACAGACGTGTACCAAAAGGCGAGGCACTTGCAAATGAAGTTAGGTTGTATGGGTTAAAGGAAGATAAGATAATAGATGCAAGAGTTTTGGATTGCTCTTTAAAAGGAAATTGTTATTTTGATAGGGCTTATTTTCTGGATAATGATGTTTTCGTAATTTCCGAGTTTTCTAGAGATATAAACAAGAAAGATACCTCAGTTCTAAGTTGTTCCATAAACGAAGTTTGCACTTACACAATAAAGATTCATATTGTCGATATGGTACATAATAAAAGACTTGTTTATGTTTCTAAACCATTTGAAAAAGCATTATCAGAATTTATATTTAGACTTTACGACGAGAAACTTTAGTATAAGTATAGTAGAATAGAATATCTTGCGTCGGGGTGGAAGAGCTTGCTCGTCCAAATTTCATTTGGACTGTGCTTCCTCATACAGCCCCACGCTCACTTTGTTCGCGTCGGGGTGTAGCTCAGTTGGTAGAGTGCGCGGTTTGGGACCGTGAGGTCAGCGGTTCGAGCCCGCTCACCCCGACCA
>CAZGHA010000020.1:9536-11448 GCA_964525475.1 uncultured Candidatus Saccharibacteria bacterium
CGAGCCCGCTCACCCCGACCAATTAAAGTTTTAGACATTTTTGTAATGATTTTTTCTATAGAAACTATTTTAAATAAATATGATTACAAGATAGGTAAGTTTGTCATCTTGTATTTTTTTAGGTTGCTATGGTAAGCTATCCTAAAACTATGAAACTAGACATGTCTAACAAATGTTTCTACAAAAACGGGAAAAAGATATTAAAGAAAAAATCCCCAAGCAGTAAAGTAAAAGAAAATATCTGCACGATTAACTCTGTTGTAAAAAAGGATCAAGTGTTTTCAATTGCTGATTTAGATAATAAAAAACCAAATATTTTAAAAAGGATTAAGACAGGTTCAAAGGAAATTTACAAAGACAAAATTACTTCAAAAATAGACCCGACAAGAGTTAAAGCAGGCGTAACAGGGATATGGGCAGCTTTTTCTATCGTTGCTATTTTTGCATTTTTAACTTCAGTTATGACAGTTCCACAAAAAACAAAACCGCAGGATACTAAAAGATACTCTATTTATGCATCAAAACCTCTGACTATTAAAACTACAACAACATCAATTTATTCAAAAGATTCCAGAGCTCAAAAAATAAACGAGGTGTATAAAATCTATAATTGCCCGATGGAAGGCCTTGGTGATGTAATGGTTTATGAGGCAGATAAAAACAATATCCCGTGGTGGCTAGTTGCTTCGGTATCTTTTCAAGAATCTGGATGCGGTAAAAAAACTCCCAAGGTCGGTGGAATGGAAACATACAACGCATGGGGTTGGGCAGTTTACGGAGGCATGGCTTTCTCATTTGACAATTGGGTGAGAGGTATAGAAACGGTATCAAAATATTTTTCAGATAGATTTTACTCTAGAGGGATAACTGATCTTTGCGAAATAATGAAAACATACACCCCGCCTTCAAACGGATCCTGGTGCGAAGGAGTTAATCATTTTGGAGATATGATTCAAAACTACGAAACACCATTGAATTAAGATATTTTAAGTAACGCTAAACCTATGAAATAATATCCTATAGCATTTGCACAAAAGTTGAAAGTGTGCTACAATCACCCCTTGTATGAATAAAAAAACACTAAAAAAACATCTGAATATGATACCTTTTATTGCTGTCTTTGCTGTAACTGCATCGTTTATTAAAATAGATGCTAATAAGCCAATTGACAGTTCTATGAGCTTTATTGGCAGAAAAATAGATACCGGAAGACAAGACAAGATAGAGGCTTTAGAAAAGTTTTTTGAAGCTCAAAAATCTCCCTTAAAAGACGATGCCGATACGTTTGTAAGAGTTGCAGAAAAATATGGTTTGGATTACAGACTTTTACCTGCAATATCCTGTATGGAATCTTCATGTGGAAAAAGAATGTTACCTAATTCATATAATCCTTTTGGATGGGGAATTTATGGTAAAAACGCAATATATTTTAAATCTTTTGAAGAAGCTATAGAAGTTGTAGGGAAAGGTATATCTGAAAAGTATGTAGCTAAAGGATTAGATACACCTGAAAAAATCGCTCCGATTTACACACCTCCAAACTCAGTTAATTGGAGAAATGGTGTTAATCTATTTATTAGTAAGATTGAAAATCCAAAAGTTGTGGACAGTACTATATTGTTTTCTTCTTAATTTTTGAATCTTTTCAGACTAAGTCCAGGACTTGAGTCTAGAAAAAGAAGCCCGCCGTAGGCGGGCTTCTTTTTTGTTTCTGCTATAATTATTTTGTTTGAACTAGAATTTCAAGGGCGAGTGACCCCATGCTTGCAAATGCAAGCATGTCTATGTTAGTAGAGAATTGGCATACGCGCACGGCTTTAGATCCTTTAAGAGCGTAAGACGTGCGGAAGACTAAAGTTCATTTAAAATATTAATAGAAAATTATTCATGGGCGAGTGGCGGAATTGGCATA
>CAZGHA010000021.1:0-11274 GCA_964525475.1 uncultured Candidatus Saccharibacteria bacterium
GAGGCAGATAGGTGGGAGGATATTGATATTAAAGAATCTGATGTTTTGGGTTTCTTCCGTATATTAGATCAAACTACCGGTGGTTATAGAATGCAAATTGCTTTTACAGATGAAGGTAGAGCTAAATTTTATAAATTTGCCGGAGAGAACATTGGATTACCTCTGGCTGTGTACATTAGCGATTTTAACTATCCTTTTCTGATGCCAATGATTGGGGAAAATATTCTTGAAAATACCAGCACCGATCCAGCGGTTACCACACCTTATGCTCAACAGGTAATTGATGACTACAATTTACAGTTAAAAAACCCTCTGTCGTCAGATTTGACTAGTTTAGAAACTGGCGTTGTAGAGGCAAAAATGGGTTCTGACTTTATTACAAAATATTTTTATTCCTTTATTTCTGGTTTATTTTTAATATCTGCATTTTTCATGATTAAGTTTGGTGCCAAAAGTATTGTGTTTTCATTTTCTTTGTTTTTGTCTGTTTTGGTTTACCTTGCTGTATCAAAAATATTGTCAATTCCAATAGGTACTCCGTTAATTTCAAGTCTCGTTCTCATTACGGGAATTATTTCTGCAATAGGAAATTATATTTTTTCAAGATTAAAATATGGTCTCAAAGAAGGAAAGCCTTTTGAGGTTTTATATTTTCAAATATTTAAGAAGGAAAAAGTAATTTTTTCATATCCTTCAATTTTTATTTTGTTTTTATCCTTCATTATTATGGTAGCAACTTCAGGCATTGTGAAATCTTTTGCTTCGGCGTTTTTAATAGGAATGTTAGTGGTGGTTTTATTTTATTATTTCTTACTCCCAACTCTTATGTGGGCATTTAGAGGGAAACAAAAATGAGCGAATTTATTTCTTCAAATTCAGCGTCTTTAATAATTTTTGGAATTAGTATAGTTGGTTTAGTAATATTTTTATCAATTATATTTAGTGACTTGTCTAAAAATACCGAATCAGTAGTTAGATCTTCGCTTATTTCTACATTTGTATTGAGCATAACTTTTTATCTTGTTATCGCGCGTGTTATTGTTATTGCAACAAAAAACTACAATCAAGAATTTGAGATGTTAGCATTTTCGTATTTAATTTTTGTTTCAATTTTTATTGGTCTAAGTTTAGTATCAAAATTAAAAGAATTTTCTCGAATCTCTAAAAAGGGTTTCTCTCTCACTGAGAGTTTTAAAGAAAACTCAAAAGAAAATTTTGGGATGGTAAGAGATTATTCTCTTTTGTTTTCATTTCCTTTAATTTCAATGTATTTTTTAGGTAACGGTAGTTTAAATGGGCTGATAATTTTATTATTCCTGGCAGTTTTAGTGGTTTTTATTTCCTACACTATTATTTTTCCTAAAACCTTAAAATTATTTGGAAAGTCCTCAAGATAAATTTCCATTAAAATGCTGGTAATATAGACATTATGTTTAAATGGAAAATTCTGGGCGAATACAATCCCAAAAAAGAAATCCCTGTCTCCATTCTTGAAGGAAGAGGAGTCGGTGATGTAAAAGAATTTCTTCATACCCCGTCTTTAAATGAATCCTTTGATAATTTATCCTCTGAATTTAAAAAATCATTAGCCAAAGCTCGCGATTTAATTTTTGAAGAAATGAAAAAGGACACACCAATTTTGATTTTTGGTGACTATGACTCTGATGGTATAAACGCAACTGCGATTTTATACAATTTTTTCAAGTACGAAAAAAATTACGAAAAGGTTTCTTACTTTATTCCAAATAGGTTTGAGCATAGTTACGGATTGTCTAAGGAAGCTATTGATGATGCTTTAAAAATTTTCAAAAAAGATGAAAAAGTTTTATTTATTACTGTTGATGTTGGGATTACAGCTGATGAAGAAATCTCTTATGTTAAAAGCTTGGGTCATTCAATAATACTTACTGATCACCACCAAAAGCCGGAGAAAATGCCCAAGGCCGATCTTTTAGTTTGGAACGATGGTATGTGTGGTGCCGTGATATCTTGGTTATTATCAAAAGCTTTAGGATCTAAAAGTAAGGATAGTGTTATAAATGCCGCTGTTGCAACAATAACAGACCTCCTTCCTGTTATGGGATTTAACAGAGTCATTGTTAAAAAAGGTCTAGACGTAATTAATGAAAACCCACCTCTTTGGATTAAAAAACTTTTAGAGGTTTCCAAATTAAAAGATATTGAAATTACCACTTATGAATTAGGTTGGGCGGTAGGGCCTCGTTTAAATGCTTCAGGAAGACTTCACAGTTCCGAAGATTCGATTAAACTTTTAACTGAAACAAATGAAAAAGACCTTGAAAAGTATGCCGAGAGTTTGAATTCCAAAAATATTGAAAGGCAGGAGAAGACCTTAGAAATGTACGATATGGCTTCAGAGATTGACGAAAATAATTTGCCTAAAATAATATTTTCTTCTAATGAGAAATTTCACGAAGGGGTGATTGGTTTGGTATCTGCAAAACTTACTCAAAGATATTATCGACCGTCAGTAGTGATATCTTTAGATGATGGCTACGGAAAAGGTTCGGTAAGATCTATTCCCGGAATAAATATTATAGAAGTATTAAGAAAGTTTGGTGATTTGTTTGTTGATTTGGGGGGTCATCCCATGGCCGGGGGTTTTACAATTGAACAGGAAAAAATTCCTGAGATGCAGGAAAAAGTATCTAAATACATTGAAAAAGAATTCAACGAGGATATTTTCGTTCCTGTTTTGAATGTTGATTTAAAAATCCCAGCTTCCGTGGTGAACACTTCTCTTTTAGATGAGATAGATAAACTTAAGCCTTTTGGAATGGGCAACGAACAGCCAATCTTTTTATCTGAAAACTTGACTGTTGTAAACTGCGATATTATAGGAAAAGATAGAACACATTTGAAGTTAAAGCTTTATGACGGTAATAATTACCACAAGGCTGTTTATTTTGGTGCTGCAAGGTTTGAAAAGGAATTCACCACAGGAGAAAAGATAGATTTAGTTTATATGTTGAGTAAAAATGAGTACAATGGTAACAAGTATGTTGATTTGATAGTAAAGGATTTTAGAAAGGTTTAAAAATGGAAAGAACTTATATTAAATCTTTAAAAGAAAAGATTGGTGAAAAGGTTAAAGTTTCGGGATTTGTACAAGCCATTAGAAATCAAGGCGGTATTGCTTTTTTTGTTTTAAGAGATGTGACTGGTACTGTGCAAATTGTGTTTTTAAAGGGAGCCGGTGAGGTTTTTGATAAAGCTGGTGAAGTTTCTTTGGAGTCAGTGGTCTCTATTGAAGGTTTGTTAAAGGAAGAGAAGCAGGCTCCCGGGGGTTTTGAAATTCAAGCCGAAACACTTGAGGTTTTATCTAAGGCTGAGTTGGGACTTCCTATCCCGGTAGTTGAAGAAAAAAGCGGAGATGAGACTGATGTTACTAAGCGTTTGGATTGGAGATGGATAGATCTTAGGAAAGGTGAGAATTTGTTGATTTTTAAAGTTTGGACAGAACTTGAAAAAGGTTTTAGACAATACTGGGGTGAAAAAGATTATATCCAAGTTTACACTCCTTCTTTGATGGGGACTGCCAGCGAAACTGGCTCAGACGTTTTTAAATTACAATATTTTGAAGGTGAAGCTTACCTTGCACAATCACCTCAGTTTTACAAGCAAATGGCCCAAGCCTCCGGGCTTGAGAAAGTTTTTTGTGTTGGGCCTGTTTTTAGAGCCGAGCCTTCTTTCACTTCCCGACACATGACTGAGTTTACAGGATGGGATTTTGAATTATCCTTTATAGATTCTCATCTTGATGTGATGTCTGAGGAAGAAAACTTATTAGTATCAGGTTTTAAACAACTTAAAGACACAGTTTTGCCAGATATTGAGGTTCCTTCGATTCCATTTCCAAGAATTACCATGCAGGAAGCTAAGGAAAGATTAACTAAAGCGGGTATAAAAGCCGGAAGAAAGTTTGATTTAAGCGGGGAAGAGGAAGTAGAACTTTGCAAAATTATAAAAGAAGAAACAGGTCACGATTTTGTTTTTGTTACAGATTGGCCAATTGAAGCACGACCTTTTTATCACATGAGACATGGGGATAATCCTGCTTTAACAAAGAGCTTTGATCTTTTATACAAAGGCTTGGAGGTTACCACCGGTTCTCAAAGAGAACATCGTTATGATGTTTTAATATCCCAAGCAAAGGAAAAGGGGATGGGTATAGAGCCTCTTCAGGATTACTTGAACTTTTTTCGATATGGGTGTCCTCCTCACGGTGGGGCAGGAATAGGTCCCGGTAGGTTGGTTATGAAAATACTTAACATCCCAAGTGTTAAAGAAGTAACTTTTCTTCCTAGGGACGTAAGAAGGTTAAAGCCATAAGGAATATAGATGTCTCTGGGAATTAACATTTCTCTGCCTAGAAAAATCCTTTTATTTCTTCTTGAGTTATTTATCAAGATCCTTTGGGTAATCGATAAACTAACTAGTTTTGATATAGGCTACACAATTAAGACGTTTTTTAGAACCATTATTCTTACATTATCGTTATCATTTTTGATTTTTTTAGGATATGCATTCTCAACAGAGTATTTACATAAAATATATGTTGCTTCAGTTTTTCCGGACACCTTTTTAACATCCGAGATATCTCAACAACTCTCATATCCGTTAAAAACCGGATCCGAGCTTGCACCTGAAACAACAGCAATTTCCTTGGTCGCTATGGATAAAAAGAGTAACAAAGTTTTACTAGAAAAAAATGCCAATGATCTTTTAGCCCCGGCTTCAACTGTGAAACTCATGACTGCTGTGGTGGCAAAAAGTATTTACGATCTAGAAGAGGTACTTTCAGTACCGGACATTTGTACACAAGTTGAGGGTACTAAAGCTTATTTGCCTGCAGACGGTAGGTTTAAAGTGAAAGATTTGATAGAAAGTATGTTGATTGGTTCTGCTGGTGATTCTGCCTGTGTTTTAGCTACATCTAAATTAAGCCTTGATGATTTTGTAAATAAAATGAATGAAAAGGCTGTTGAAATAGGATTAAATTCGACACGTTTTTCAAATCCCATAGGTCTTGACGATGCTTTTGGTAATAGTTACTCTACGGCTTCGGATCTTTATAAGTTGTCGGTTTATGCTACATCTTTTTCTGACATAGCAGAAATAGTAAAAAGGAAAGTTTTTTCTATATCCTCTGAGGCCGGTGAGTACAATGCTGTCGTCAGTAATACAAACAGACTTTTGTGGGAAGTTCCTAACAGTGTAGGAATAAAGACGGGAACCACGTTGGGAGCCGGGGAGGTTTTAATTTACGAATACAAAGAAGATTTAAAGGACATAGTGATTATTGTTATGGGAAGCAAAGATAGATTCGGCGATACTAGAAATATTTTAAAATGGGTAGGAAGAAATTATTCTTGGGAATAATCGGACTTTCTATTTTTCATCTCTCAGACGTCACTGTTGTTTGGTCCATTCTCCCGTAACAGCTGGGAAATACAAAACAATGTCTCCTCCTTCCGTTCCTCTTGTGGTGAATGTCCCCGAGAATACGTAAATAGGTTGGAGATATGTTTGATACTTGGGAGTTTCGTAATAAGCTAGGTAAATACTATCTATCATTATTTTTTCAACACTGACAGGATAGTAAGTATCAAAAGGATTTGATTTCTTTGGCGTGACTTGGGTGATGACAGCCTTATTGTTTAATACCATGTCCCACGCTTCCCCAATTTTTATTATCGGGTACATTGATTTTGTTTCAGTTTCTATCTCCCAGTAGTTGGCCTCTAGAATGGGATTATTTAACGGATTGGGATTTTTTGAATTTTTACTTACAACTATTCTCATCAGTCCTTTTGACGGGTCCGGGCCTAGTATTGGATACTCTTCAATTGATCTATAAAAATCAACTAAGGCAAGTTGAGCTTCAGCTTGATCATCTGTTTCATATACTTTATTTCCTATGTAATAACCTAATTTTATATTTTGAGTTCCTTTAGGGTACAAATCATCATTAAATCTGTATATGGAGGACATTGTGTTTATAGCAGAAACTAAAGCAGTCTCTTTACTGATAGATCCTTTATTAAAATTTGAACTTTTACCGTTTAAATCAGTGTCTAAATCTAATTCTCGGCTATTAATGTTTATAGTTAAAGTGCTCATTGTTCTGGAATTTCTCCAACTATAAACATCGCCGCTTAAGTCTGATCTTAAATCACTATCAGTAAAACCTAAAACAGCTGCTTCTGCGGAAGCATTTTTTCCTGCTAAATAAGAATATTGTTGAGGTTTGAATTTATATACCTTCATTGTAAGTGGCAAGTTAGTTGGTAATTTAGCGTTTGGTGTATTTAAAACATACGTTGGGTTTTCGTTGTTAATCTTCTTTTTAACAAATTCTAATTGGTCCAGCTGATTGTAGATTGGATTCGGGGGCGTTTTTTTAGTAAATATGGCTTTAATTAAATTTATTGACCCTGGAAGCAGTATATATGCGAATAAGTAGTAAGATCCTACTATTAAAACAAAATATCTAAGAAATTTTTTTACAAATTCGGCAGTTTTAGTAAGGTTCATCTATATTATTTTAGCAGATGCAAATATTTATTCCGATAGTTACTTTTATATTACACTTTTTGTTTTCATGATAAAATCCAAGGTATGAAGATGAGAACAAGATTAGCACCCAGCCCCACCGGAGAAATCCATGTTGGGAGTATAAGAACACTTCTTTATGACTATGCTCTAGCAAAACAATCAGGAGGTGAGTTTATTCTAAGGATTGAAGATACTGACCAAAGCAGGTATGTTGAAGGCTCTGTTGAAAGAATGCTTAAAGTTATAAAAGATTATGGACTAGATTGGGACGAAGGCCCTGAGGTCGGTGGTCCTTTTGAGCCATATTTTCAATCTCAGAGATTAGATATTTACAAAAAATACGCCCTGGAATTGGTAGAGAAAGGTCAAGCTTATTATTGTTTCTGTGACGAAGAAAGACTTAATAAAATAAGAGAAGAACAAAAAGAAAAAGGGCAAATCACAAAATATGATAAGTTTTGTTTAAATTTAAGCCAAGAAGATATTGAAGATAATTTAAAAAAAGGAAAACCTTACGTTATAAGATTAAAAGTTCCCCAAGATATTGATATCGAAGTAGAAGATGCGGTTCTTGGAAAATTATCATTTCCATCAAACGACCTTGATGATCAGGTTTTAATTAAATCAGATGGTTTTCCCACATATCATTTAGCCGTTGTAGTTGATGACCATTTAATGAAGATCACCCACGTTTTACGAGGTCGGGAATGGCTTCCTTCCACACCTAAGCATGTTCTTTTGTATGACTTTTTTGGTTGGGAAAAACCAAAATTTATACACCTCCCACTCTTGAGGGAAACTGACAGCACGAAAAAACTATCTAAAAGAACGGGATCGGTGAGTGCCTCGGGTTTTTTGGAGGAAGGGTATCTTCCGGAAGCTTTGTTAAATTTCATGATGTTTTTAGGATGGAACCCCGGCACTGAGCGTGAAGTTTATTCTCTTGATGATTTTGTAAAAGACTTCTCAATTGAAAAAATTCAAAAATCAGAAATGGCGGCTTTTGATAGACAGAAACTTATGTGGTTTAACGGTCTTTATATTAGGAATTTACCTTTAGATAATTTGTGGGATAGGGTAGTGAAGTGGCATAAAGAATACTCTAAAGAATTGGATTTAAAAAATTCCACCAAAGAGAGAGATTTAAAAATATTAGATTTGGTCAGAGAGAGGATGAAAAAACTTAGTGAGTTTAACGACATCTCTTTCTATTTTTACGAGAGACCTAAAATAGATAAAAATGTTGCCGAGAAATTTTCGGGTGATTCAAAAAGAGCTCACGAGATAATTGATAATTTTATAAAAGTCTACGAAAATATTTCCGGGGAAAATTGGAATGTTAAAGACCTTGATGAGATTTCACATGCCAAGCTTGAAGAGTTTTCGTATAAGCCAAAAGAAGCCTTTATGACAATGAGATATGTTGTGACAGGGTGTGAATCTACCCCTCCCCTATTTGACGTTTTTGGACTACTAGGAAAAGAAGAGACAATCAGTAGACTAAAAAAATTCTAAGGTTTACACACGTCGTAAAATGTAGTGTTTTTCTCCTCTGCCCTCTATTTAAAATAGAATATTCTGATTGATTAATAACCTAGGGTTGCTAAAATATAAGTAACAAATTTTTATAGGAGGCAGAATATGGCAGCAAAAATTTCTTCAAAAACTAAAGAAGTAAAAGATAAATCTTCCGCTCAGCAAGGAAAGGACCTAGCTCTCAAAACGGCTATTGATCAAATTGAGAAAAGTTTCGGAAAGGGATCAATTATGAAATTAGGAGGTTCGATAGGAGAAAGGTCTATACCTGTAATTCCAACCGGTTCTATCGCTTTGGATATGGCATTGGGTGTGGGAGGAGTTCCAAGAGGAAGAATAATTGAAATTTTTGGACCTGAATCTTCAGGTAAGACCACCTTAGTTCAACATATCATTGCAGAAACCCAAAAATTAGGTGGTACCGCTGCTTTAATAGATGCGGAAAATGCCTTCGATCCTTCTTATGCAGAAAAAACAGGAGTTGATGTCGAAAATCTTTTGGTTTCTCAACCAGATACAGGTGAGCAGGGTTTAGACATTGCAGAAACTTTAATTAGATCCAACGCAGTTGATTTGGTCGCAATAGACTCTGTTGCGGCACTTGTTCCTCGAGCTGAAATTGAAGGAGACATTGGGGACAGTCATGTAGCTATGCAGGCAAGACTTATGAGTCAGGCATTAAGAAGATTAAGCGGAGCAATAAGTAGATCAAAATGTACTGTTATTTTTACAAACCAATTAAGATCCATGATTGGTGTGATGTTTGGAAATCCCGAAACAACGGCCGGAGGCAAAGCTCTTAAATATTATGCTTCGGTTAGAATTGATATTAGAAAAATCGGAACTCTAAAACGAGGTGATGAGTTTTATGGCATCAGAGCCAGAGCCAAAGTTGTTAAAAACAAAGTGGCTCCTCCATTTAGATCAGCTGAATTCGATATTCTTTTTAACGAGGGTATTAGCAAAGAAGGAAACTTGATAGATGTTGGAGTTGATCTTGATGTAATTAAAAAAAGCGGCGCGTGGCTTGAATTCAATGGTGAGAAAATTGGTCAAGGAAAAGATGCTGCTAGGTTATATCTTAAAGAAACCCCAAAAGTAAGTGCAGAAATCGAGAAAGCTATTAAAAACTCAATTAGACAAAAAAGTGATATACCTCTTAATATAGGAACCAAAGAAGCAGATAAAGCTCCCGTAGAAGAAGCAGGGGAAGAATAAAGAAGAGTAAAATATTGTTAATGGAATTAAATAAAATCGACGAAGCTTATTCTAAAGTTTACTTTAAGATATTGAACTTTTTGTCTTTTAACATAAGAACCAAAAAGGAATTATTAGATAAACTAGAAAAGTATCTTTATAGGATCAGTCTTTCTCAAAATGAAAAAAGTGAGCTTAGAGACCGAATTATTTCAAACTTAAAAATTGACGGTTACTTGAAGGATAGTAACGACGAGGATTATGCAGAAGCTTATATTCAGGGTTTAAAAAATTCATCCAAACCTTTTAACAGTATCCGAATATTTCAGTTTTTATCAAAAAAAGGAATCTCCAAAGAAATAATTGAAGACGCAATTGGAGATATTGATAACGATAGTGTGCATGAGAGTGTTTTAAGAGATGCCCAGAAAAAAATTAGAAGTATTAGAGACGGAAATGCTTATCAAAAGAAACAAAAATTGATTGGGTTTCTTTTAAGAAAAGGTTATCCTTTTGATATCGTATCCTCCGTGGTTGACACTTTAGAGGAGTTGCAATAGAATCATCTTGTGGAATTTGCTATGAAAAAAGAATTTTCGTTTACAAATATGAATACTTTTTGTTTTTATAACAATATAGAACGGGTGTAAACACCTTATTCAAGCAATTCCCAATATAATTTAAAACCTTAATGTAATAGGTTGGATTTGTGATTTAAATATGGAGGAAATGAAAAATGGATATAATAAATATAGTATTGATTGTTGCGGCAGTTATTGGCATTCCTGGAGCTTTCGTTCTTAGTTCAAGGAAAAATAAGAAAGAAGGTATTGAGAGTAAGGAAGATGTAAAGGAGATCTCGGAGCCCATAAAAGTATTTAATAAAGCCCCTGAAACAAAAATTAATGTAGAAAATGAGGCTATTGTGTTGGAAGCTAAAGCTAGGGCAAATGATCTTATTATAGAGGCAAAAACCGAGGCTTTGAATATTCAAACTAGGGCTCAAGATCAGGCTAGAAAGATTAGAGATGAAGCTTTGGATATGGAAAGAAAATCCGAAGTTTTAAAAGCGCAGGTTGATGTAAAAGCTAGAGAACTTGAATCTAAAGCAAAAAGTCTTGTTTCAATTAAGGAAAACTTGGAGAAAAAACAAGAGGAGATTGAGAATTTTCATAAAAAACAACAAGAAGAGATTGAAAGAATAGCTTCTCTATCAAAGGAAGAGGCTAGAGAGTTGTTGCTTAAAAATCTAGATAAAACGTTGGTAGAAGAAAAAGGAAAAAGAATTAGAGAAAAAGAGGAAGAGATACGAAAAGAATCTCAGGAATTATCAAAACAAATCTTGATGGAGGCGCTGGAGTTCGGTTCTACGGATATTGTAATTGAACATTCCACTTCAAAAATAAAACTTCCCGATGAGGATATCAAAGGAAGAATAATTGGAAAAGAAGGAAGAAATATTAGAACTTTTGAAGAATTAACAGGAGTTGATCTTGATTTGGATTCTTCGCCGGGAGACATAATCGTTTCCTGTTTTGATTCTGTTAGAAGAGCAGTTGCTACCGCAGCGCTAGAGAGATTAATCGCAGACGGAAGAATCCAACCCGCAAGAATTGAAGAGATTGTTGAGCAGACAAAAAAAGAGATGGATAACATAATGTTCAAGGCAGGCGATGGGTTGTGCCATAAACTTGGTTTGTACAATATACCCAGAGAATTAATTCAAACACTTGGAAGATTTAAATATAGATTTTCCTATGGTCAAAACATGCTTGAGCACACTATGGAAACTGCAAGAATTGGTATGTACATAGCAGAGGAACTTGGTGCAAATATAGACACTGTTAAATTAGGCTGTGTATTTCATGACATTGGAAAAGTTCTAACTGACCAAGATGGTTCTCATGTTGAGCTTGGAGTCGAACTTCTTAGAAAATTCAAAATTCCTGATGAAGCAATTAA
>CAZGHA010000022.1:0-10829 GCA_964525475.1 uncultured Candidatus Saccharibacteria bacterium
AAAATTTACTTGGGTAACGTTATGCCAACCTCTAATTAACGAAGGATACTCAGTGTTATCGCAAACTTGATACCCGGACCTTGCTGCAATTTTTGCAAGCATTAAACCTACGGATTTAACTCCAGTTCCTGCAGGCCCACCTATTTTTACTGATACTATCTCATCGTTATTTACCATATTTTTCTGTGTATATCCTTTCCTCCGAGCACCCTCTTTCTAACAAAACTTTAGTAACATCTTCAACCATAAATTTATTGCCGCACAAATAAGCGGAGCACTTAGATGCATCCGAAAAATCTTTTTTTACCAATTCGGTTATATAACCTGTGGGGCCGTTCCAATTAGGATCAGGATTATTAACCGCTATCTCATATGAAAAGTTTTCGTATTTTTTTGATAAATCTTCAAAATAATCTTTAAAAAATACATCACAGAAATTATTAACTCCAAGATAAAGTTTAATCTTTCTATCTTTTTTATCTTCTTTTAAGGCACTTTCTATCATGTACTTTAAAGGGGCCGTGCCACAACCGGTACCGAAGAAAAGCATGTTTTCAACCTCTTCGTTTGGCTTTAATTTGAAATTTCCGAAAGGACCTAAAAATGTCATCTTATCCCCAACCTTTAAGCTTTCAAAAAACTTGGATCCGGGACCGCCCGGAGTTGAATCTACTAACAAGTTGAACTTGTTGGGAGTTTCAAATCCTGCAACAGAATAACAGTTAACCCTGATATCAGAAACCTTCACACTTAAATACTGACCTGGAATAACATCAAACGGACCTTCAGATTCAAACTGGAAATAATGCAGTTTTGGAGTTAAGTTTTCAGCTTTAAGAACTTTTGCAAATTTAAAATTAGGGCCTTGGGGCATTTGTTTATTTTGCCTTAAAATCACCTTGGTGTCCACTGCCCACACATCATTGATATTAATGATTACGGGATTTATTTCTATCTCTTCAATCCCGGGCTCGGCCTCGACAATCTTACTTAGCTTAACCATAAGTTCGTAAAGTTTTTCTAAAGCATAAGAATTTTCACTATCTTTACCTTCTAACGATTTGAATATCTTCGAGCCCTCAACAAGTTTTCTCGCTTTATTTAAATCTATCGGAAGAAGTGCTAAATTTTTATCGGATATTAGCTCAGCCAAAGAACCACCCGCTCCAAAAAGCATGGTATGACCAAAAGTACTATCATTTTTTATACCCACAATAACTTCGGTACCTGAAGGGACTTCTTTTTGTATCTGAAAAATTGTAGTTTTTAAAATTTCAGGATCTAAACTTTGTTTTTTTCTTTCAAGGATTTCCCAAGCCTCCACAAGTTTCTCCTCATTTTTTATATCAAGAACAACTCCACCAACATTTTTTTTGTGCAAAAGACCGGGAGAAGAAAGTTTTAAAACCAAGGGATAACCTTGAACAATAGCAAATTTTTTGGCTTCCTCCAGGGAGTCTACACCTAAGGTTGGGGGTGTGTTTATACCAATAGATGAAATCACAATATCTGCCTCGAGATTATCTAAAGCTTCGTGTTTTCTATCCATCGCCTCTTTGACTATTTTATTAACTTTTTCAGGCATAATATCAAAATTTAAAACCTGATAAATATCCATTTGGGTAAAAGATGTTTCTTTCTGTCTTTTTCTAAATTCCCACATTTTACCTAAAGCATATATAGCTCTTTCAGGAAATCTAAATGAAGGAAGTTGCATCTTATTTAATATTTTTTCACCCTCACTAACCAAGGTACCTCCTATGAATGAACAAAAAACAGGTTTGTTGTATTTTTTTGAAAGCTCGCCAATCATTTCAGCAGTTTTTTTTATTTGAGTCATAATTTGTGGAGTTAAAAGAACTATCAAAGCATCGCAATTTTCATTTTTAAGAACAATTTCAGAGGCACTTACAAAACGATCCGCCAAAGCATCGCCAAGAACATCAACAGGATTCATGATACTTGCTGATCTTGGGAGAACTTCTAAAAGTTTTTCTCTGGTCTCATCATCAATCTCAGCCATTTCAAGTCCATTTTCAATAATACTATCCGCACTTATGACAGCAGGCCCACCGGCATTTGAAACAATAGCAACTCTAGGACCTTGTGGCAAAATACTCCAAGAAAAAGCTTTTGAAAGGTCAAAAAAATCCTCCAGTGTGTCGCACCTAACTATCCCAGCCTCTGTTAAAGCAGAATTTAAAACATCATCAGCCCCAGCAATAGCGCCAGTGTGAGATTGCATTGCGGTTACTGCGGCAGGGCTTTTTCCGGGCTTGATAATAAAAACAGGATCGTATCTAGTAATTTTTTTGGTAATTTCTAAAAAACCAGATCCGTTTGAAATCGATTCCAAATAAAGACCTATTGGATGGTTTTTTAAAGATTCTTCTTCTGACAACGAGGTTATTGCTCCATGATATTTTTCAAAAAGATGGTTCAAAATATCGTTTTCATTTAAAACTGCCTTGTTACCTAGAGTAGCAAAATGTGAAAAACCTAAATTAATAGAACTGCACCAATCAAATATTGAGGTGGCTATAGCCCCTGACTGAGTAATAAAATTTAAATTACCGTTAAGAGAATCTAATTTTCCAAAAGTTGCATTGATTGATTCCTCGTTATTTACAAAACCCAAACAATTAGGGCCCATCAGGTTTATTTCGTACTTTGAAGAAATATCTACAAGTTCTTTTTCTAACTTTGCTCCCTCAGAGCCTGTCTCCTTAAATCCTGCTGATATTACAACTGCATTCTTAATACCTTTTTCACCAGATTTTTTTAATACTTCTAAAACAAAAAAAGCTGGTATACAAATTATTACTAAATCTGGAGTTTCTGGTAAATCAGCCAAATCTTTAAAACACTTTATTTTTTGAATCAACTTAGCTTCAGGATTAACAGGATAAATCTTTCCTTTAAAACCAGACTCGACAAGATTTTTTAAAATAACAGAACCAACTTTTTTAGGTGATCTGGAAGCACCGACAATAGCAATAGATTTAGGTGAAAAAAAGGCAGTTAAGTTTTTGGGCATTAATTTAGTCTAGCCATTTTTAGTTGATGCGTCAATTGGTTTAAATACCAGAACTGGTAAAAGACAGGGTATAAATGTAGAAGATAAATATCAAAAGAAGAACTATGCCTACCCATTTTGGAATATTTTTTCCACTATAAAATCTAATTATTAAACAAAAAAGCAGAACGAGGCCAAGTAAAAAAACAATCTCAACTTTCCCTAAACTCATGTCCCCACCCAAAATATTAGTTATCCCACCTATAAATAATAGGTTGTACAAATTACCTCCAGTAACATGACCAATGGTAAGCTTGTCTTCATCATTTTTTTGACTTGAAACAGCAGTAAAAATATCTGGAAGCGAGGTGGCAATACCAGTAAGAGTCAAACCTAAGATGGTTGTGGAGTATCCTGAAATAACAGCTAAATCTTCCATTGAGGTAACAACTAAAAGGCCCCCGATGGTAACAAAAATTACTGAAATAAAAAGTCCAATAACAATATCGGGTGTAATTTTTCTTTTTTTGAAAAGATCTATAATGGTTTTGTCTTCCTGAAGCCTGCCTAAAGCTCCCCACTTATATTCCAAATAATTTGCAGTTACTAAACCCGATAGAAGTAATATTCCTGAGATAACTGGGGGAATCGGAAGCTGTTGCAAAAGTATAAAAAACACTGCAGCGACTAAAAGGATGATACTGTTTTTTTGAGTTTTAATCGTACCTATTCTTAAATCCTTACCTAAAAGAATTGCGGCAGGTAAAACTAGAATAAAATTTACAATTGTTGAACCAATTATTGTTCCAGATGCCAAACCAACACTTCCGGACCTTGAAGACGTTATAGTAACAGAAAGTTCGGGTAAAGTAGTACCAAAAGAAATTACTAACATACCGATAATCAAAGGAGAAACCCTAAAAACCTCAGAAAGTTTAATTGCAAGTTTAACAAACAATTGTGTAGCTAAAAGAAGGATTACTACTCCGAAGAAAAATTTAATTAAGTAGGCAGCCATGTATTTAATTATATGGCATCCTATTGAAATAACCAAAGATGATACAATTTAGATATGAAAAATAAAAAAGTACTTACATATATAGGGTTTATATTGCTTTGCCAAATGGCCGGAGTTATCGGCTCTCTTTTCACCGCTCCGGCAGTAAAAGGTTGGTATACAACCATAAATAAATCGCCTTTAAACCCACCAAGTTGGGTTTTTGCTCCCGTATGGACAACTCTTTTTGTAATGATGGGAATAGCGGTTTCAATTATTTGGTTATCTGAAAAAAACGCGACCAGAACTAAAGCTCTTAAAGTATTTTTTATACAACTCGTTTTAAACACTCTTTGGTCAATAATATTTTTTGAATTGAAAAACCCGGCCCTAGCTTTCGTGGAAATAATTTTTCTTTGGCTCGCAATTCTCTACACAATAATTCTATTCAGAAAAATCGACCGAAAAGCTTCTTGTCTTTTAATTCCTTACATTTCATGGGTGTCTTTTGCTTCAGTTCTAACTCTATTTGTAGTACTTTTGAATTAGATAAATATTTTAGAAAATTCGGAATAATTGGAATAAAAAGATTCTAAATTAATCGGATTTGTTAATTTAATTCTGATCTTTTTTCTTTAATGAAGTTTCTCCAGCCTTCTATCATTGCTACAAAACTGGAAAAAGGAAAATCCACCAAAGCTATAAAGAACACACTCACAATGTTGTATTCTTTCCATTTTGAAGATATCCAACCCCCAATTTTTGCTAGAGGAATTGAAAAGAAATCCAGAAGAAACTCAATAATATTTTCCTTTTCAACAATTGTTAATTCTCTAGATCTTTGTCTAATAACCATAGCCGAAAAAACCACCATAGCTACGTTTCCGGTATTTATATAAAGAGAAGTCCAAGGAACATTTGCAATCTTAAAAACCAAATAAATTCCATAAAGGGAAACTAATCCTCCAGCTATATAAACTAAGGCGAACACAAAATTCAAAAACTTTTTGATTTTTTTCTTAAGTTTTACTTCGTAAATATCTAACTCGTCTACTTTATAAACAACTTTTGAAACCTCTTCTTTTACAGATTCCAAATTATTCCCCGAAGGAGGTCTTATCATCCAAACTAATACAAACATTAGAGCAGTCGGTATTGCTAAATCTGCCACAATGGCCCATGGGCTAAAATACCCTCTAACCGCTTTAGCAATTGGAATTTCAAAAATCAAAAGGCTAGCAAAACCAGCTACAAATATTGAAAGGGTAGAAAATATTGCAAGTTTAGAAAGTCTTTTTTTCAATGTCGCTAGCCTACCCATGTAAATCTCCTCGACCGCTGGTAAGAAAAATCCTTTATCGGCTACCTTATAATCAAGGGTATCAAGGTCTTTTTCAAATTTATTCATGGTGTCACCAATCATTAGATAAGCGGCATCGTATTTTTCAGCCAATCTATAAAACTCTGAGCCTTTTTTATAACTTAAATCGGCTTCAAGTTCTTCCCAAACATCTGTTACTCTTGATGTAAATTCTGAAATATATTCAACAGATCCAAATAATTGTGGGTATTTATATTTTAATAGATGAAAAACTGTGATTGGTTTATCCAAATTAAAAAGGGTTCTGTGCACCGCTATATATGTTTGTATATACTTGTCACTTTCCGAAATAGAGTTTTCAGGAATAATTCTTATTCTTTCTAACAAACAATCCGTCATGAAATCTAGCAGAGCACACTCTCTTAAAGGAGCGTCCAAAATATCCTCAATCTCACACGCGGCTATTTCTATAACCCAGTTATAAAAATTTATCTTCTTTTTTACCCCAGCTTTTATCTCTCTTTTTGATTTTTCATCACCACCGTTTTTAACTACAGCATTACTTAAGATATAAAGATATTTTTCTAAAGCTTTTTGAATCTCAAGAATCTTCTCCTTTCCAATTTTCCCGTTAGGGAAGTAACCACTTCTAATTAATTCTAAAATAAATGGCTCTGCGGCTTCTACAGGATTCACATCGGGAACAATACTTATACCGTAGACCTTTGATACAAATCTTCTTTTTAAAACTCTCTCAATAGCGGCTCTTCTTATAAGATGTTCCTCTTTCCAATCTACAATTCTTCTTACGGTTTCGTATAACTTTGCCACTTTGGAAGCTATCTCATCAACATAAATAGGGTTGGGAGATTTTTTTGTTTCTTCTTTTACACTACTTTTAAATCTTTGAAGATAATTTAAAAAAGGTACTGATAGATTTTTAGGGGAATTAATAAATTTGTCTTTTTCAACATCTTCGATCATCGCTTCACTTCGAAATTTAGATTCGTATGATTCTACTTTTTGAGGTAAGTATTCTGCTATCTCTGCAGCTTCTTGTTCAAGTTTTTCTTCAGGCTGTAGAAACCCCGGCTTCCAACCCGAACTATCTTCTACTTCTTGTTTTATTATTTCCGGTTCCACTTCCTCAACATTTTCCAAAGAATCTACAGAACTACCTTCATAATCCTGTTCAGCATCAGAGGCTATCTCTTGGTTTTCGGGTTCTTGATGGCTTTTATCTATTTTATTTTTATTTAAGTATATGGTTCCTTGCATAATTATAGGTTATTATACCTCTTTTGAAGGCTTTTTTCTAAAACGGGTTGGTCGTTTAAACAACTCGGTAAATGCTTAAAACAGACCTAAATTACTTATAAATAATCTCTTAGTTTTTTGCTTCTTGAAGGATGTCTTAATTTCCTAAGAGCCTTGGCTTCTATTTGTCGAATTCTTTCTCTAGTAACTCCAAACTCCTTGCCAACCTCCTCAAGTGTTCTGGTTCTTCCATCTTTTAAGCCAAATCTAAGCTCTAAAACTCTTTTTTCTCTAGCATTTAAAGTGTGCAAAACATCACCGATATGATCTTTTAGCAGCTCTCTGCTAGCAGCCTCAAAAGGCGAAAGAGTGGCTTCATCCTCAATAAACTCTTTTAACCTGGTGTCTTCTTCCTTACCTACTGGAGTTTCAAGGGATGTGGTGTTTTGAGATATTTTAATAATCTCATGGGCTTTTTCTGCATCTATGCCCATAACTTTGGCAATTTCCTCGGGTGTTGGAGCTCTTTCATATTTTTGCTCTAGCTGTCTTTCAATTTTTTTGTATTTATTAATTGTTTCAACCATGTGAACAGGAATTCTAATAACCTTGGCTTGGTCAGCAATTGCTCTGGTTATTGCCTGTCTAATCCACCAAGTGGCATAAGTAGAAAACTTAAAGCCTCTTCTCCAATCAAACTTATCAACAGCTCTCATCAAACCAATATTTCCTTCTTGAATAAGATCTAAAAACTGCAGACCCCTACCCATGTATTTTTTTGCAATTGAAACAACTAGTCTTAAATTAGCTCTAGCAAGAATTTCTTTTGCGCGCTCACCTTCTTCATTGGTATATTTTTTGAAATTTAAAATTGTATCTTCTATTACTTTCTCAGTAATTTCCAATTCTTTTGCTAATTCTTTATTCGTAGGCTTTCTTGATAAGGATTTTTGAAGCTCAGAAATTAGATTTTTAAGTCTTAAAGCTTCGATTTTTTGGGCTAAAACAACCTCCTCATCCTTTGTCAAAAGATCGTAAGTCCCGATTTCTTTTAAATACATCCTTACTGGATCGGATGTAGTGGTTTTATCCAGCTTAATTTTTGAAAGATCTATTTCCTCGAGTTTTGCAACCTTCTCAGCTTCTTTTTCAGAACCAATATCAAAAACGTCGATGCCCTGTTCCATCAATTTCTCGTAAAGGAAATCCAACGTTTCTATATCTTCTTCAGCATTTGGAAATAAAGTTAAAAGATCATCAAGGTTTAAGTAACCCTGTTTTTTACCTTTTTTAATAAGCTTTTTAATTCCTAACTCCTGAGCGTTTATTTTTAATCTGGTTTCTTTCGGGTCCTCTGCAACTAAATCCTCTTCGGTAATTACTTTCTTTTTTTCCTTAACTTTTTGAGGCTTAACCTGGGGTTTACTAACCTTGTCTTTTGTTTTTTTGGATTTTTTTACTGAAATCTCTTTCTTTGGAGCTTCTTTTTTCTTAATGGAAACCGGCTTTTTCTTTGAATTTTTTGCTACTACAACCTTTTTAACGCCCTTTTTTACCTCATTTTTCAGGGGTTTAGACGTTTTATTATTTTTAATTTTTTTGGAAGGAATCTTTTTAGAAACTTCTTTCTTTTTTGTTTTTGGCATAATTATTTAAACGAAACAAACAGCGCTTTTAACGCAGATAATATAAATAAAATCAATTAAATAATATTACTAATATGACTTAATTAAATATCAGTTAATTAATAAGTTTATTAATAGATTAATAAGTTAATTAATAAATTAATATAGGAAATTTATACTCTACAAAAGGCTTTTTGACAACTTTTCGAACTTTTTTGTAAGCCTCTCTAATTCGTCCTCCTCCTTTTTAGTCTCGGCTATTTTAATCTCATTTGACAATATTTGCAACTGCCTCTTAACCGAGTCCTTTTTAACCCTATCACAGATGTCATCCAAATCTTTTTCAATGTCCTTTACAGAATCTTCGGTTTCTAACCTACCTTCCTGATCCCACATATAAAGCTCGGACACCAAGTCCTTCTTCTCACCTTCAAATTTGTTCATAAATGTCTTTATGTTTATGTCACTTTTCCTATCTTCCAGGTATTTCTTCAATTCAACGAAAATTTCCAATATGCTCTCGTTTAGAAAATCCTCGGCTTTTAGCTTTTCAGCAATATCTTTGCTTTTCTCTAAAGGAGCCTTAAAAAGAAGTGAGATTAAGTAACCTTCTATTTTCCTATTTTTAATTGGAAACTTTTGATCAGAATCCTGTAACTTCCAGTAATCATCGTTTTTCTCAGAAGTTCCTTTTTTTAACATGCTAAAAACGGTGTCTTCAGAAATATCAAGCTCCGAAGAAAGTTGTTTCGCATAATATTCAAAGAGAACCTGATTTGAAATTTTTGAAAATATTGGCACCAACTCCTCCATGATGGCCTTCTTGCCTAGTGCAGTTTCTTTGTTATTTCTTTTTAGAGCAGTGGCTAGAAAAAAATCATAGGCCGGAATTGGGTTTTTTAATATCTTTTTTGCTTTATCAACATCTGATCTTAATATCTCATCAAGATCTTTATAAGGCTCCGAAATAACAGCTATTTTGACGTTAAAATTCCTCTTTTCTGCCAATTCTATTGCCCTGTAAGAAGCCTCCACACCAGCAAAATCCGAATCAAAACAAAAAGTAATTTCTTGGGTATACCTTGAAAGTATCTCAAGTTGACTGTCGGTAAGGGCTGTTCCTGAGACACAGATAACATTTTCAATACCGTTTTGATGGGCACTTATAACATCTGTTTGACCTTCTACAAAAATAGCCCCTTCTTTTTTAATATTAACCCTGCTTTTATTTAAACCAAAAAGAAAAAACGATTTGTGAAAAACAGCAGTTTCGCCCGTATTCAAATATTTAGGTTCTCGATTAAAAACAGTCCTACCGGTAAAACCCAAAACTTTTTCATCTACTCCGATAAAGGGAAAGATAACCCGACCTCTAAACTTGTCTATAACTCCTTGTCCAACATTTCTCTTTACGGCAACTCCCGATAAAATTAAATCCTCGTCTTTAAAACCTTTGGAACGAAGGAATTTACAAAGAGTCTCCCAGGAATCAGGAGCATAACCTAACCTAAAATCTTTAATAGACTTCTCACTTATTTTTCTATCTTTTAAAAAATAATCCAAAGCTTTTTTACCTGCTTTTTGATTAAGTAAGACATATTGATAAAACTTTGAACTTATTTCGTTAATCTGAAATATTTTCTTTTTCAGCTGATTTTGAATATCAAAGGCTTCGGATTTAGAAATTTTCACTCCTGCTTTGTCCGCCAGTATCTCCAAGGCCCTTGGAAAATCCACACCCTCTATAGCTTCTACAAAATTAAACATGTCCCCCGCCGCCCCACATCCAAAGCATTTGTATATCTGTAATTCCTGGGAAACCATAAAAGAGGGAGTTTTCTCGTTGTGAAAAGGACAAACAGCCTTATAATTTCTACCAGATTTCTTCAAACTGACATAGCCGTTTATAACATCAACAATATCTAGTTTTTGTTTAATTTGATTAACACTGTCTTCCATTTTTATTTAATATTACCGCAAAAAGTCAAAAGATGCGGATTTCCTTTTGGTGGAACTTATATAACACATCTAAGAGTAGTTTTAAAGCCTTTAAAATCTATAAATGGCGATAAAAACTTTAATAATAAAAACCACCTAACGATAAATAAAAATTTGGTGTTTTAAAGAAACTTGAACTTGTCTATTATAATATATGGAAATTTACCGTCACTTAATATATTCTATATATAGTATGAGTAATGTAAAAAAAGGAAAAAATTCCAGTGAAAAAACCGCTTTTCTTATCCTTTCCATAATTCTTGCAGGTGTAGTAGTTATGAAACTGGTTTATGCTGCAACTCCTAACCCCGGCCATGACTTCACACAAGTCAGCGGAAGTGTCGCTCAAGGAGATCTTCTTTTCGGATCTGCTGAAGATACATTATCAAAACTTGCAAAAGATGCTAATGCCACAAGATATCTATCAAACACGGGAACGGATAATAATCCTGCTTGGGATCAAGTAAACTTATTAAACGGGGTTACTGGAAATCTCTCCGTAGCAAATATGGATTCTGGGTCAAATGCCAGCTCTTCGACTTTTTGGAGGGGCGATGGTACGTGGCAACCTACAACATCTAAGGCGGTAGTTGGAGGGGGAAGTTCTACGTCAAT
>CAZGHA010000023.1:0-5788 GCA_964525475.1 uncultured Candidatus Saccharibacteria bacterium
AGAAACTTGGATATTCTACTAATGAAGACCAGACAGTTAGCAGGTGGTATATGGACGCGTCATATAAGACTAGAGGTGATTTTTATTTTATTGGTATCAAAAGACCTTCAAATTTTGTGGGTGATCTAAATCCTCCCTATGGTAGTGAAAAAGAACTCATAAAGGAATTTTACAAAGATAGCGGAGAGAGTTACGTAAAAATATTTAAAGTGACTTATTAAAATAGGTACTTGATTGTTGTTAATGATTGAGGTTAGAATTATTTCACCAATATATGAAGCACACTTTAAAAAAAATTCATAAAAGTTTAGTTACTTTCTCAATTGCAGTTTTATTGTTCAGTTACACTTTCGCAGGAAATCTTTCTTTATTAAAAATTGGTACACTAGATACTGGCGGTAAAACTTACCCCGAATGGTGGTATAAAGGAGCAAGTCCTGTTTTATCAGGAATGGCAAGTGTTGGTACTGATGTGACGATAAGGATTGGTGAGACATCGGTTACATCTACTCCCGATGCTTCTGGAGCATGGACTTATGCTACAAATTTGGAAAACGGAGATTACGTGATCCAAATTACTCAAGAACCGGACACAATATCCTTCACTCTTCACTTGGGTCAAGACATGAACGCTGGAGCTACAACTCAGCCAAGTACAACACAACCGGGAGATCCTGTGGTTCCTGATACTGGATTCAATCAGTATGTCGCTGCATCTTTTGGTATGGGAATAATTTTACTTTCTACATATTTTTATTTCTCAACAGATAATAAGAAAAAGACAGTTTTTGAATCAAGAGTTCTAAAAGAAGATTAAAAATATTAATTATCTCCTAACAGGTGTTTGTGCAAATTTTCTAGTATTTCTATTGTTGGTCTGTACGCGTTTGATGTTAGAAGCATCTTAATGTTTTCTCCACCTTTTATGGGTATTAACTTTGCGTGAAGATGTTCAACTTCAATTCCTTCAAAAACTAACCCTACTCTTTCTATCGGGAGTTTATTTTCAAGAATATTGACTACTTTTTTTGCCGCACTCGTTAAGTCACAAATATCTTTATCAGGGTTATTAAAAACGTTCGAGTCTTTGTGTTCTTTGGGAATCACTAACGTCATGCCTTCGGTTACGGGATTTATATCTAAAAAAGCGAGAAAATTATCATCTTCCCAAATTTTCATACACGGAATATCGCCTTTTATTATTTTACAAAAAATACAGTTTTCCATGTTTAAATTCTACCAAAGATTAAATATAAATTTTTACTATCAGCTGTGTATTTATCTAAAAGCTGAAAATCTCTATCTTTAAATTGTTTTTCAATACCTTTTATTTCTGAGTCAGAGTATTTATGACAATATCTTGGTGTGTCTATTTTGTTATCCCAGCTTAAGAGGTAATCCCCCGGCTTTTCTCCAAAATCCCAAAATGATAAAACAACTATACTTTTTTCAAACTTTTCTTTATTTGGCTTTTTGTTCGTCAAATTTATTATTGAATCAAACCATTTTATGCGGAAATCTTTATCTGGAATATGATGTGTGATACCAAAACCCACGACAACATCGTAACTACCCTTTATTTTATCAATATCTTTTATTACATCTTTTTTAAGATATTTTGCTGAAGCTCGTTTATTGCTTGCGCAATTATTCTTAGCATCTTCTAGAAGGTCGTTATTTATATCAAGTCCGGTGTAACTAATATATGATAATTTATCGTTAATGTAGCTAAAAAATCTCCCATTTCCACAACCAACATCCAGAATTCTAAGTGTTTTTTTAGAATTATTTTTTTTAAAATCAAAATACTCCTCGATTTTATTTACTGATCTGCTCCACCCCACCCAAGGCTTTTGTCTAGATTTCGAAAAATCTTTTGACACCGATTGGTAAAATTGGTTATTTAGTTTTACAATTTGCTTTACATCCATATGAAACAAAGACAAAAAACATCTTACGACAAAGCTATTTTACTTCAAATAATTGAAAAAATCGCAAATCTTGATGATTTAAGTGAAGAGGCTGTAGCTAAAGTCATTTCCAAACACCCAGCTAAAGATTCAAGTACATTTTCAAAATCCCAAGTTCTTGAGGCTTACAACAATGTAAAAAATACCCTAAATTACCCTGTTTTTAAACACAAGAAGGTCTTAAATGCCTTAAAAATGAAGAAGGTGAGAACAATTTCGGGTGTTACGCCTGTGGCAATCCTAACAAAGCCTTTTTCTTGCCCCGGAAACTGCATTTACTGCCCAAATGACGTAAAAATGCCTAAAAGCTATCTCTCTGCCGAACCGGGAGCACAAAGAGCCTTACAGAACCATTTTGACCCTTATTTACAGGTATTTAACAGGCTTGTTGCTTACAAAAACATTGGTCATTCCACTGACAAGGTTGAATTGATAGTTTTGGGGGGAACTTGGTCCTTTTATCCTAAAAATTACCAACTTTGGTTTATAAAAAGAGCTTTTGACGCCATGAATGATTTTAGTGCTAAAAAAACAAAGTATTTAGGTGTTTCTGAACAAGAGGTTGAGAAAGCTGTAACCTGGAGAGATCTTTATATTTCTCAAAAGAAAAATGAAACTGCCAAATCAAGGTGTGTGGGTTTGGTTCTTGAAACTCGCCCTGATTATATCGATGAAGAAGAAGTGAGAAATCTACGAAAACTTGGAGCTACAAAAATTCAGCTGGGGGTTCAGAGTTTAGATGATGAGATTTTAAAGTTAAATAACAGAGGTCACGGAGTTAGAGAAACAAAACAGGCTTTCAAACTTTTGAGAGATGCGGGTTTTAAGATACATGCTCATTGGATGCCAAATTTATACGGTTCAAATCCAAATAAAGATATTCAAGATTATAAAAAACTTTTTGAGGATGCTAGTTTAAGACCTGACGAGCTTAAAATTTATCCCTGCTCTCTTATAAAAGATACCGTACTTTATGACCTTTATAAAAAGAAAAAATGGAAACCTTATACTGAAAAACAACTTCTTGGTGTTTTGACTCAATGTATGGCTTTTACTCCAAGGTATTGCAGACTATCGCGAGTTGTTAGAGATATTTCTTCGGATGATATTGTAGTTGGTAATAAGAAAAGTAATTTTAGACAAATAGCCGAAAAAAACCTAATTGATAAAGAAATTAAGTTAAATGAGATAAGGTCGAGAGAAATAAAAGACGAAAAAGCAATGATTTCGAATCTGGAATTTAAGTTGACTGCGTATGATACAGCGGGTTCAAAAGAATATTTTTTGGAGTTTGTAACTAGCGAAGATAGGTTAGCAGGATTTTTGAGATTATCACTACCGCTGGGGAGGTCGTTTCTAAAAGAAATACAAGGAAGTGCAATTATAAGAGAGGTGCATGTTTACGGCGCGTCTGTTGAAATTGGAAAATCTGAAAAAAATAAAGCTCAACACATTGGGTTGGGGACAAAATTAATGAATGAAGCTGAAAAAATAGCTAAAGAAAAAGGTTTTAAAAAGATATCAGTTATTTCCGCTATTGGTACTAGAGAGTACTACAAAAAAAGGGGATACACACAGAATAAACTGTATCAAGTGAAAAATTTGATTTAGGTTTTACCGATACCACTAAGCTAACACACACCTAATATTGTTTTTATTCTATCTTTTTACTAAAACCACACTTTTTCCAGGCTTTTTAATATAGTCAAAGATTACTCTGTCGCCGGGAGGTTTTTACTCATATCAATATAGCCTTGCATCATTTCAGTAAAATCTACAAATTCAATGTTGGTCGGTACTTCAAATTTTGAATCATCTGCAATCCAAGGCGAGCATTTATAATCAATTTTCTCCATCTGGTTGTTATAATCTACTTCGTTTCCGGTATCTTCTATATTTTCATCTTCGACAGTACTTTCCATTTCTTTAAGGCTAATTTTTGTACCTTGATCACTTTCTGATGACCACATGTACATCCAATCGCCTTCGGAAATGGTGTAGGAATCCATTTTTGTGCCATCCTCCATATCAATTGTGATTTCTGATCTTGTTTTACCGTTTGAAACATAAGTTTCGCCTTTTGTTGTAGCACCTTCCGATTGAAGCTCATATGTGCATTTAACACTTTTTCCTAGTTTCATAAGATCGAGAATGTTTGCATTGATATTTTCTTCCCCATCAGCGTACTCGACAGTCTCTTGAGCATCTTGGCTACCTGATGTTAGGTTACTATCTTGAGTACCTTTTTTAGTACAGGCGGTAAGAGTAAGAGAAATAAGTACTAGAAGGGCAATCGTATAGATTTGTTTTTTCATATTAATTCCTTTCTTAAATTAAAATTTAAAAAACCTCTCAGCATACTGACCGATTAACGGAAGCTCTTTAGTATTTTTATTTGCTGCGTTTACAATTCCAATAATTGTTAAGATAAACCACCCTAATGATACGATAGGAGAAAGTCTCCAAACGATATCCCCTACTATAGGAAAAAATCTAAGAAAATATAGGATCATGTACGAGCAGAAAATTGTGAGACTTTGTTTCACGTGAAATTTTACAAAAGGATCGTCCTTAGAATCGTTTAGAAGCGGGATAAAAAATATTATGTAGGCGATTATGGCCATTCCAACATTTTCGTCATTATCGTTAGAGTTTGTAACTTTCCCATCAATTTTAACTTCCTGATTAGTTTCCTGATTTTCACTACCAGTATTAATTTCTTCCATACTTATTAATCCTCATTAAATTTTTACTAAATTTATTATACATTAGTTGCACTGGGGGTGTGATTTCTTACAGGTCCTGATTACGTGATATTTCTTTAAGTTTTTTTCTTAAAGTTATGAATTTAGAGAAGTTTTTGTAGATATTTAAAACTAGAAAATTTGTGGGAATTTGAAACATCCATATACTTGTAATATTTTGCCACGATGTGAGATAGCCTTGGGTTATGTAATGAAGTGGAATAAATATAATTGGTGCAAATATAAGGCTTAGTAAAAAGGTTTTCCAGTATTTCGCCTTTGTATTAAGAGCAGTTTTTGGAAAATAATCGTGTGAAATAAATTGCCAGAATAAAAATAAAATTACTGAAGAAAAACACGCTACTATTATTTGAATAGCTATTTGAGTCTGGCTTTTTGTGAGGTAATAAACTAAAAACCCAATTAATATCGAAAGTATGTTTATTAACGATAAAATTAGTCCGTTAATTATTACGGTCATATTAATCTTCTTCAATTACCTCGGCAGTGACTATTGTAACCGGTGATAGGGGTTTAGATGACTCCCCTGCTCCGTTGTCTTGAACTGGTGCCTCAGCAATTTTATCTACAACATCCATTCCTTCTATGACTTTTCCAAAAATAATATAATCTTTTGGTAAATTTGGAGAATCTTTTTGTACAATGAAAAATTGACTTCCATTGGTATTTGGTCCTGAGTTTGCCATCGCAACCGCACCTCTAACATATTCACCATCAAAAGGCTCGTCATTAAAATTATAGCCCGGGCCTCCGGTGCCATTACCAAGAGGGTCTCCGCCCTGAATCATGAAGTCTTTTACTACTCTGTGAAAGATGGTTCCGTCATAAAAACCAATTCTAGCAAGATAGACAAAGTTGGTGGAAGCCATAACAGTATCGAGTGCGTTTATTTTAATAGTTATATCACCCTCCGTAGTTTTAAGAACTACCTTGTAATTTTTTATAATATCTAATTTGGTACTTGGAGGAGTTACGTTTTGTTTGTTAGTTATTTTCACTTGTTTTTCCTTTGAACTCTCATAAGGATTTCCGCCTTTTAGAGTTTGATCGTTA
>CAZGHA010000023.1:5888-9844 GCA_964525475.1 uncultured Candidatus Saccharibacteria bacterium
TCTGTAAATTGCTTCGATTAAATCGTCTACATAGCAGAAAGACCTGGTTTGCTCTCCCGTACCATAGATTGTTATTGGATCGTTTTTTAATGCTTGAACAATAAAGTTTGATACCACTCTTCCATCGTTTTCGTACATTCTTGGTCCGTAAGTATTAAAAATTCTTGCAACTCTTATTTCAATTCCGTGTTCTCTGTGATAGTCGAAGAAAAGGGTTTCGGCGACCCTTTTTCCTTCATCGTAGCAGGCTCTTTCGCCAATAGTGTTTACGTTACCTCGATATGACTCCTTTTGTGGGTGTTCCAGAGGGTCGCCGTATATTTCTGATGTAGATGCTTGGAAAACTCTTGCTTTGTGTTTTTTAGCAATTCCTAAAACATTTATAACCCCTATGGTATTAGCTTTTACGGTTCTAACTGGATTTATTTGATATTGAATTGGTGAGGCGGGGCAAGCTAGATTATAAATTTGATCTATCTTTTTGTCTTCAAAGAAAATTGGTTCAATTATGTCGTGTTGAATGAATTCAAAGTTTCTACTGTCCTTGATGTTTTCTAAGTTTTTTAAATTTCCGGTAAAAAGATTATCAATGCAGATTACTTTTTCTCCTTTATTTATTAAATAGTCGCAAAGATGACTTCCTAGAAATCCTGCACCGCCAGTTACAATAATATTTTTCATAATAGTTATTGTATCAAATATGAATTTTTAAATTATATCCGCAACTTTCTCCTTAATTAAATATCTAACTTCGTCTTTATTTCGTCAATTTTTTCAAGTGTGGCTTCTTCGCCAACTTTTATAGTATCTTTTTCTTTTACAAATTCCAAAAAATATCCTACTCCCATTCCAATTTTATCTTGTTTTATTTTAGGCTCTATAACAACATCAGCTCGTAAGGCTAGCATGTCAGATAATGTGTTTAATAGCGCTCTAGCTGAAATTAATCCAATCTTTCCTGATGAGGTTACTTGAGTTTCTTTTAATGGAAAATATGCCGTGTTTAAACTGCTTGCTATCAAAAATTCAGCACCCATCTCTTTTGCACAAATTACTGGAATATTTTCAGTTGCTCCCCCGTCAATTAGTAACATCCCATCTTTTTTTGTCGGGTTAAATAACAAAGGTATAGAGACGCTGGTTTTAATAGCTTCTGACAAATTTCCTTTTTCAAAATAATAAGATTTTCCTGTAAGTAAATCTGTTGAAACGGCTTTAAAAGGTATTTTTAAATCTTCAATGTTGGCATTTTTAGTAATCTTGTTGAGAAAACTTATTAATTTTTCACCTTTTAAAATTCCATTTTTTAATTTAGGGTCTGCAACAATTTTAAAAAGTTCTTTGTATCCAAAATTTTTAACAAATTCCTCTAATTCTTTTACATTTCCAAAATAAGAGTAAAGTCCTCCCATTAAAGCTCCAGCACTTGTTCCTGCAATAAAATCAACGGGTATATTATTCTCTTCGAGAGCTTTTAAGACACCGATATGAGCTAATCCTCTCCATCCTCCTCCGCCCAGTGCCAAACCAACTTTCTTTTTAGTATTTTTTGTGTCTTTTTTCATTGTTAAAATAATATACCACGCGCGCGGTACTTTTTTACCTGAGTATTTCTTGCTAATATTAATGTACTAATGTATATCTCAATAGATTTAGGTAGATCTACAACAAGAATTGCTTCAACTCTTGATCTTAAGAGTATTTTAAAAATTGTTAAACTTCCAACCGAAGGTGATTTAAATTTGCAAATGGAGAACATGTCCAAGGCTTTTGTAGAGGTTGCTGGAGATAATGAAATAGATGCAATCGCTTTTGGTTTTCCTGGAGTTACGGATAAATTTAAAGAAGTATTTGAAAAAAGTGCTAATTATCCTCAGATAGAAGGTTTAAACATCAAATCCTTTCTTCCTGAAAAGTATTTGGCGTCAAAAATACTGGTTGAAAACGATGCGGCTTTAGGGGCTTTAGGAGAAGCTTATTTTGGTTCCGGAAAGGATAAAAAAATTATTGCTTACTTAACTTTAAGCACGGGTGTTGGTGGTGCAAGAGTCGTAAGATTTGAAAATGAATACCATTTAACGAATGCCGAGCCCGGTCATCAGATAATAAACATACATGATACTTCTAGTGACGGTAGCGGCATAAAAGGGACTTTAGAATCTTATTGTGCAGGTTCTCATTTTAAAAAAAGATACGGGGTCGCCCCTGATGCAAATGCTGGTGAAAAAGCTTGGATGGAATACTCTTCTTATCTATCTGCTGGCCTTATTAACGTAATTTCAATGTGGAACCCTGATGTAATAGTTCTAGGAGGAGGTTTAGCTATTCACAATTTTGAATATTTTTACCCCTATCTTATAGAAAATCTCAAAAAACAAACCTTTTTCCCAATTCCTGAAATTAAATTATCCCAGCTTAAAGATGATTCAGGAATTTATGGCGGATTTATTTTATTAAAGGAGAATTTATGAAATTTTGCGTAATTTATAAATATCAAACAACTAAAAATAAGTTTCAGTTAGAAAAAGATTTGGAACAACTATCTTCAATTTTAAGTGATATGGGGCACGATACATTTATTTTTGATAGAGATATTAAAAACTGGCAAAACATTGAAATTCCAAGAGAAGAGTCTTCTAAAATGGTTTTTTCTGCTATGGCTGAATGCGATGCAGTAATTGCCTTTGTTAATCATAGCGAACTTAGCGAAGGGATGGCTATGGAAGCTGGGTATGCTAAAGCCTTAAACAAAAAATTAATAATGGTCGTAAAAGAAGGCGCTTCATCTCCAAGAATCAGAAGCGTGTGTAATCTATATATAGAGTTTGAAGAAGTTGGTGACCTTGAGAAAGGATTGGAAGATTATTTGAATAGCGCTTTTGCAGTATCCCAGTAGTAAGGATTGCCGTTTTCTTTTTCAAAATACCACCACTCTACTCCCCAGAGATATAAATCTTTGAATCCTGATTTTTGTGCATAATCTAATGTGGAAATAAAATGATTTCTAGACATTGTTTCATCTTTTTCTTCTTGAGTAAGTTCCGAATTTATTTTAGGACCCCAAGGTTCTCCCTGAAGCTCTGTAATTATAATTTTATTTACAGGAACCCCTACAATATTTGCCTTTATTTTGTATGTCCAATGAGCTAGTGGATATTGAAAATAGATAAATTTCCCAAGAAAAACTCCCCAGAAGTCATACCAAATCCTTCTATACATTGATATACCAAGATAATCTCCCATATCGTAGGTTGGTTTCCAAACCCCACCTTCCCCGCTATCTTGAACTAATATGGGCCTTGAATCCAAACTTCTTGTAAGTTCTATCTCCTTCATAACTGTTTCCTTTTTAATTTCAGGATTTTGACATTCACCAAAAGGCCAGAAAGGTTCATTTTCCACTTGCCAAATTTTAATGGATTTAAAACTTTTAAGTTCGTTAACAGTTTGTTTCACATATTCTAAAAGTTCCTGCTCTTTTAAATTGTCACTTGGAAGTTTATTCCACCAAGTAGGTTCAAAACACTCCGGATATCTAGGTACTTTTCTTCCGATAGATAGAATTATATTAGCATTTCTTTTTTCAGCTTCTTCCAACTGCCATTTAATATTTGAGTAATCGTACACATCTTTTTCTTGCTCAATCTCATCCCAATAAGCCACGAGCCTCAAGTTTTTAGCTTGAAGGTCATCTAAAGTTTTTATGTAAACTTCTCTCCAATTAAGACCCATTTGCTCAGAAAATCTATTTGAGAAAGTTACTCCGTAGTTAATATCTTTTTGAACTTTAGGTCTTAAAATAAAAAATAAAATAAAAGGTGCGAATAATAAAAATAGAAGGATTGCCACAATTATCTTTACAGCTTTTAGTGAGAACAATTTTTTTATAAGTATCCAAGCCTTTTTTAATTCTTCTTTGAAGTAGTTTTTTTGTTTTAAAAATTTAAACATATTTA
>CAZGHA010000024.1:0-9281 GCA_964525475.1 uncultured Candidatus Saccharibacteria bacterium
AAGGTCCCGCCAAAGGACCTCTCCCCACCTCATCAATACCAGCAACGTATTTTATACCGTCGTTGAAGAGTTTTCTCTCATATTGAGTAATTTCTTGGAAGCTCATTAAGATTTTTAAATTTACTATTCTTCCTCTATCAATTCCTGCTCTTCCTCACCCATCAAAGCTACCGAGGCTACCTTATCTTTTTCATTTAATTTTATTAATCTTACTCCTTGTGTAGCTCTTCCAAGCGTTGGTATTTGTTTTAGTGAAAGCCTTATTATCTTTCCAGAAGTAGTTGCAATCAAGGCATCTCCTTCGGCATCCTTTTCAATAGCTCTAGCTACCACCAACTCCCCTGTTTTCTCCTTTACCTTGTAGGTTAGGATTCCGGACCCTGCTCTTTTTTGAGTTTTGTATTCAGTGGTTTTGGTTTTTTTACCGTATCCAAGCTTTGAAATTACCAACAACTCAACATCCCTGCTCTTATTGGGTATAATTACTGTACCAACAACACTGTCTTTATCTTTAGATAATTTAATACCTCCAACTCCTTTTGCAGATCTTCCCATCTGTCTTACGTCTTTTTCGCTAAATCTAATAGACTGGCCCATCTCTGTTGTTATTAGAACATCGTCTTGTCCTGAAGTTGAATCTACAAATATTAGACTATCGCCTTTATCTAATGTTATTGCAATAATTCCTGAGGTTCTTATGTTGGCAAAATCATCCATAGAGGTTTTTTTAACTACTCCGTGTTTAGTAGTGAAGAATATAAAGCCCTTTTTGTCTTCAAGTTCTTCATTAGTTTTAGTTAAAAATGCTTGTACTTTTTCGTCTTGTTTCATACTCAAAAAGTTAATCAAGGGAGTACCCTTGGCGTTTCTTGATGATTCCGGTATTTCCCATATTCTTAATTTAAATACTTTACCTGTATTTGTGAAGAAGAATGCCCAGTCATGTGTGTTGCACATTTTTATTGTCTCAACAGCATCCTCGTCTCTAAGTTCCTGACCTTTTACTCCTTTTCCTCCTCTGCCTTGTTTTTTGTATGTGGTTTCTTTTAATCTTTTAACATAACCACTTTCAGATATAGTGACAATACATTTTTCATTTATTATTAGATCTTCATCACTAAGTTCTCCTATTTTTCCTTTTATTACCTTTGTTTTTCTAGGATCTGAGTACCTTTTTCTTAATTCGTTCAACTCATCTGAAACTACATTAATTATTCTTTTTGGCGATTTTAGTAAGTCTTCATAATCTGCAATTGTTTCAAGTATTTGTTTTAACTCATCTTCAATCTTTTGCCTCTCTAGAGCCGCCAACCTTCTTAATTGCATATCGAGAATGGCTTGGGATTGAATTTCGGATAGACCAAACTTTTTCATCAACCCTTCTTTTGCTGTATCGGCATCTTTGCTTGATTTAATAAGCTTTATTACTTCGTCTAAATTATCAAGAGCGATTTTCAAACCTTTTAATATATGGGCTCGTTCTTCGGCTTTCTTGAGTAAATAAATTGTTCTTCTTACTATTATTTGCTGTCTGTGCTTAATAAATTCTTCAAGGATAGTTTTTAAAGGCATTAGTTTTGGCTCGTTATTCAAAAGACACACGAAATTCGAGTTAAATGTGTTTTGAAGTTGAGTATATTTAAACAGCTGATTCTTTATTTTATTAACAACCGCGTCTTTTTTAAGCTCTATAGATATTCTTAAACCGTCTTTATTTGATTCATCTCTTAGATCTGATATTCCGACTATTTTTTTATCTTTTACAAGATCGGCAATTTTGGAAATCAGGGTGCTTTTGTTTACCATGTAAGGAATTTCTGTTACTATCAGCTTAATTTTACCGGTTTTTCCTTCTTCTACATCCATTTTTGCTCTTGTAACGACTCTTCCTCTACCGGTTGCATACATTTGAATCATTTCTTTTTGATCGTAAATTATTCCCCCTGTTGGAAAATCTGGCCCTTGAATTACCTTTGTAAGATCCTCAACATTTGCTTCAGATGAGAAATTTATTGTTACTACTTGGTTTTCAGCATCTTTTTTAGGAGCTTCTCCTATATCATCGGCTTTTTCTATTAGTATATTTATTCCATCAATTATTTCACCTAAATTATGAGGAGGTATGTTTGTTGCCATACCAACTGCGATTCCTGTGGCGCCATTTAAGAGTAAATTGGGTAAATTTGATGGTAGGTATATAGGTTCTTGATTTTGTAGGTCATTTACCTCAAAATTAACTGTTTCCTTGTCAATGTCAGAATAAAGCTCTTCAGAAATCTTTTCAAGCTTGCACTCCGTGTATCTCATTGCAGCTGCAGGATCTCCGTCAATACTTCCAAAATTTCCTTGCGGCCTGATAAGTGGGTATCTCAAGCTAAAATCCTGTCCCATTCTTACTAAAGCTTCGTAAACTGAAGTATCTCCGTGTGGGTGGTACTTTGCTAAGACTCCTCCTACAACGCTTGCGCACTTGTGGAGCTTTCCTGAAAAACCCATTCCAGACTCTTGCATTGAATGAATAATTCTTCTTTGTACGGGTTTTAGGCCGTCCCTGACATCAGGAAGTGCTCTTGAGACTATAACACTCATGGCATAGTCTAAATAAGAGCTTTCCATTTCGGTAGTTATCTCAGTTTTTAAGATATTTGGGTTTTCTTCAGGTGTGATTTCCTCTACCTGTTCTTCTTCTTGTGTTTTTTTTGTTTCTTTGGCCATAAGCCTAATAATATTAGCAGATTTGAATTAAAATTGAAGAGCTTTATAAGTTTAAAAAGACCTTCACGAATTCTTTTCTTTCTATCAATCTGTTAAGTTCTCCTACTTCATTATTAAAAATAAATCCGAAATTATTTTCTAAAATTGCCTTTATCTCTTCATTTTCAGTTAAAATGTAAGTTTTACCCATTGAAATACATGGGGCATTGAAAAACCACTTCTTATGATCAAAATTATTTAAAACCTCTTTTATTAGAGGCGTGTAGTCATTAACAAATTTTTTGCTTTCCCAAAGTTCCAGTTGGCCGATTATAATTTTTGTACCCATATTGGGGAATTCTATTATTTTAATGTCATCTAGTATTGATTGTCTGGGATTTTGATAAATATATTCTTCTTGATCTATAAAATATTTTTCAATCCAATCCTTGGGCATGTTTGCGATTGGAGATAGTTCTTTGAAGGCTTCCGCATCTCTTGGCGATGTAATGGCGGCTTTGAAGTTTAAAGTATTTGAAACTATTGCAGTGTAAAGAAGTTTTGCACTAGTTTGGGATATTTTCTCACTCAACCCTCGTTTTTTGTATTCTTCCCAAATTAAAGTAGCACAGGCTCCTATCGTTTCTATCTTTGCTTTTTCTCCAAGTTTTTTTGACCAGTAGTTCTCGTAACCCACGTGATGGTCATAAATTTCAATTATATTTTCTTCTTTTACAAATTTTGGAAATGTATGAGGATCTGTGGTGTCGACTAAAACAAACTTTATGTTCTCCAGTTCTTCGGGTTTTGGTTCTACTTCATATTTAAAGTCCCATGATTTTATTTCTTTAGTTACGCTTTGCGCAGGTTCTTTGGGTACATAAACAGTGGCGTTTTTTCCTTCTAGGTTGAGAAGTTCTGCATAGGAAACGGAACAGGCTAAAGAGTCCATGTCTGAGGTGTATAGGGCTTGTGTTACTCCGATTTTATCCATAATTGTCCAAGTATTAAGTAATATCGATATTGGCTTCGTGTGCGTGTGTTGTAATGAACCTTTTTCTTGGTGCGACCTCTTCTCCCATCAAAGTAGTAAAAACATCATCTGCTTTCTCAGCATCTTCGACAGCAATCTTTTTTAATCTTCTAGTATTAGGATTCATGGTTGTTTCCCAAAGTTCTTCGGGGTTCATCTCTCCAAGACCTTTAAATCTTTGTACTATAGCCTTTTTACCATCAGCGGTTTTTAGAAAATCTTCCCTGTCTTTGTCTGTAAAAAGATATTTCTTTTCTTTTCCCCACACTGCTTTATAAAGCGGAGGAAAAGCTACATAGATGTTCCCATTATTCACCAGTCCAGCCATATGTCTGTAGAAAAAGGTTAAATAAAGAGAGTTTATATGCATTCCGTCTGTATCAGCATCAGCCATTATAATAATCTTGTTGTATCTAAGTTTTTTAACTTCAAATTGATCACCAATACCGCAACCTAAAGCTACAATAATGTCCTTAAACTTGTCAGAATCAACAATTTTATCTAGCCTAGCTCTTTCGGTATTTAAAATTTTTCCAAATATTGGCAAAATAGCTTGAATATCCCTGTTTCTTCCTTGTTTTGCGGTACCACCTGCTGAATCTCCTTCAACGATGAATATTTCTGTTTTTTCAGCGTCTTTTTCCGAGCAATCGGATAGTTTTCCGGGCAATACTCCCCCGCCCTCAAGAGCTGTTTTTCTTATGACAGTGTCTCTCGCGGCTTTTGCAGCCATTCTTGCTTTGTATGAAAGGATATTTTTTCCGATTATTGATATAGCGTCTCTTGGGTTTTCTGAAAAATATTGTTCAAGAGCTTCTTTTACGACCATTTCAACTGCTACCCTAGCCGAAGTGTTACCTAATTTTGCTTTTGTTTGGCCTTCAAACTGTAAAGAACCGGAATCAAGAGATACCGAAATAACTGCAGTTAGTCCTTCTCTTAAATCATCTCCAGAAAGATTATCGTCTTTTTCCTTTAGCAAGCCCGATTTTCTAGCATAGTCGTTAACACATCTTGTTAAAGCGGTTCTAAAACCAGTTAAATGAGTTCCCCCTTCCATATTTTTCAAGTGATTAGCATAACAAACCACATTTTCTCTGAAAGTATCATTGTATTGCATTGCAATCTCAACGTTTACATCGCCGTACTTTTTTTGCACATAAAAAGGTTTCTGATTTAACACCCCTTTATTCTTATTTAAGGAATCCAAGTAGGCTCTTATCCCGCCCTCAAAGTAATAAACGTTCTTTTGTTCACTTCTGTGATCCAAAACCTCAAATTTTATTCCAGCTGTAAGGTATGCGTACTCTTTTATCTGATTTGCCAAAAATTTATAATCAAATTCTACAGTCTCAAAAATTTCCTTGTCAGGTTTAAACTGAACAATCGTCATGTTTTCGTATTTCCATGAATCCAAATCCATGTTCCACTCCGCATTTTTAAGTTTTGATGGCTTTTTAAGATCAACTTCCTCAACCGGCCTTATTTTATTACCGCCTTTTTCGTACTCTTGAATAACTGTTTTACCGTTTCTTCTGGTTACGACTCTAAACCACTCTGAAAGTGCATTAACAACAGAAGAACCAACACCGTGCAGTCCGCTTGAAACCTTGTAACCACCGGCTCCAAACTTACCCCCGGCGTGAAGTTTTGAAAAGGCAAGCTCTAGTGCGCTAACTCCATATCCTTTTTTAATTTCAAAGGGGACTCCTCTTCCATTATCGTAAACAGTGCAAGACCCATCTTTATTGAATTCAACCTTGATATGATTGGCGTAACCGCCGATTGCTTCGTCCATTGAGTTATTGACTATTTCAGTGACTAGGTGATGCAAACCTTCCTGTCCTGTAGAACCAATGTACATTCCCGGTCTTTTTCTTACAGGCTCAAGTCCTTCTAAAACTTGTATCTGGTCAGCACCGTATTCAGATTGTTTTTTGTTTTTTTCGTCCATATTTTTTTAAAAAAGGCAGAAACTAAGATACCACTTTACTACTAAAAAACTCAATAGCCCATATATTGTACTTGTAGAATATGCCTTTAACAAGGCTTTTTTGGGCTTAAAGTACCTTTAAAGAAGGCTTAAAACCAGCGCTTCCAAAGAGAGTCTAACATTAACATTTGAATTTTCCAAATCGTTTTTGATCTCGATTATTCTTTTGATATTTTTGGGAGTGTTAGAGTTTTTGGGGTTTTTTAACATCTCTACTCTACCCTCCTCTACCCATGTTTCCAAAATATCTAAGACATCTTCTTTTTCCTCCTTTGAAATATCCGCACAGGAATCAAGTCTTTCTCCAAGCGACATTTTTACTATTTTTTTATACGAGATTAAAGATTCGTTTTCATTTTCATTTTTTTTATCTTCTTTAACGCTAATGAGTTTGCATCTGGAAACTATTGTTCCTAAGAGTGAGTTTTGTGTTTTTGCAGAAAGCATTATTAGAGCAAACAAAGGCGGTTCTTCCAAAGTTTTTAAAAGTGAGTTTTGAGCTTGAGTGGTAAGTTTTTCAGAATTTAAAATTATTAAAAATTTCTTTTTGTATGAAAAAGGTTTTTCCCGTAAAAATTTCACACCTTCGCGTGTTTGAGAAATTCCTATGGATTTTTCATCTTCTTCGATTTTAATTATGAAAATATCTGTTTTATTACTTAGGTCTTTTATTTTTTCAAATGTTTTTCCTTCCTCTTTATTTACAATATCTACAATTTTCTGCTCTCTTTGATCTTTGTTACCGCCAAAAATTAAAAGTGATCCGTTCATGTTTACGATTATACCTTAAGACGGATGCACGTGTCCCTGATACCCTGCTTGTTGAATTTAGTTTTTATAGTTGTTAACATTAATAAAGAGAATCTGCCCTATGGATAATATAAATAAAATAAAAACAGTAGCCGATGTTCTTTATGAAAAAAAGCTGATTAATTCTGATCAACTTTCCGCAATAAAATTTGAAAGTGTTAACACCGGAAAAAGTATTGATGCAATTATCAAAGATCGAGGTTATGTTAGTAGTGAGGCTTACGCAGAGGCATTTGGAAATGTATATGGAATTGAATTTGCCAATCTTACAGTTGAACAAATAGCCCCCGAGCTTTTAGATAAGGTTCCGTTAGATATTGCAAAAAAATACAGAGTTGTTCCTTTTGACCTTACGGATAACAGGCTTTCGCTTGCAATGATTGATCCTTTAAATCTCCAAACGATAGATTTTATTGAAAGAAAGACTGGGTTTAAAGTTGTTCCTTATATCACAACGGAGAAAGTTATTGATAGGGTTTTGGATGAGCAAAAAGGAAAAGAGCTGGGTGAGGAAATCACTGCAGCAATGGAAGAAATTACTCAAAACACTGTAAAGATTGAAGAAGGTCAGTCGGAAATGTCTGATGCAACTATTAAGGACGCTCCTATAGCAAGAGTTGTTGGAATGATTCTTGAAACTTCGGTAAAACTCGGGGCTTCGGATGTCCACATAGAACCGGGTGAGGATTACTGCAGATTGAGATACAGAGTTGATGGAATTTTATCTGAAAAAAGGAAACTACCTAAGGAAATGACAGATTCTGTTGTAGCAAGAATAAAGATTTTAGCAGGAATGAAGATTGATGAAAAAAGAATACCTCAAGATGGCAGGTTTAAAGTACAAGTGGGTAAGACTGAAACTGACCTTAGAATTTCAACTCTTCCAACAGTTTTTGGTGAAAAGGTCGTTATTAGGCTTTTAAAAGAAGAAGGGACTGTTTTTACATACAGAGACCTTGGAATGCGGGGGCTGGCTCTAAAAAGATTTGAGGAAATGTCATTAAAGCCCAATGGGATGATACTCGTTACCGGTCCTACTTCTTCAGGTAAGACTGTTACTTTGGCTTCCACTTTAAATAAATTAAATACAATTAGAGTTAATGTCGTTACTATTGAAGATCCTGTAGAAATACGAGTTCCAGGTGTTAATCAGGTTCAAGTTAATCCTCAGGCGGGGTTGACGTTTGCTTCGGCTCTAAGGGCTTTTTTAAGACAAGACCCTAACATTATAATGGTAGGAGAAATAAGAGATGGTGAGACTGCTGAGCTTGCGGTTCATGCGGCTTTGACCGGGCACTTAGTTTTATCCACGCTTCACACAAACTCATCTGCAGGCGCTATTCCTAGAATGTTGGATATGGGGATTGAAGACTTTTTCCTATCATCAACAATACTTGGAGTTTTAGCTCAAAGATTGGTTAGAAAAGTTTGCCCTTATTGTAAAGAAGAGTACGTACCTCCGCAAGAAATAATGGATGACATAAACGTAGTTCTTAAGGAACTCTCTTCAAATACTGTTTTAATGAGTAAGGATACTGAAATCGCAAAAATTGTAAAAAGCGTAATGGAAAAAGATAAAATTACACTTTGTCGTGGTAAAGGTTGCCCTAAGTGCGATAACGGTTACAAAGGAAGGGTTGGAATATTTGAGCTCATGCAGATGTCCGAAAAGATAAGTGAGGCTACTTTATCTAAAGCACCATCAACAAAAATTGAAGTCATTGCTAAACAAGAAGGTATGATTACTCTTCTCCAAGACGGTTATGTCAGGGCTCTTGAGGGGGAGACTACACTTGAGGAAATAATGAGAGTTACAAAATAAGATGAATATGGAATATAATTTTTATAAAGTTTTCTTTTAAAAAATTAAAATTTATGCAATTTAAGAAATATAAGGGGAAAATAAAATGAAAATAAATGCGACTCAGTTATTAGAAAAAGTAGTTGATATGAAAGCTTCGGATATTCATATAACGGTTGGAGCCAGGCCTTTTATAAGGTTGAACACAGCCCTAAAACCCTTAGATGAATATCAGGTGATGACATCGGACGATGTTGAGTTTGTGATTTCCCAACTTTTAGATACAAAACAAAGAGATCTTCTCGAGATAAACAAGGAGCTTGATTTTTCGATCGCTTTGGGACAAAAAGCAAGATTTAGAGTAAACGCCTTTTTTCAAAGAGGTTATCCCTCCTTGTCTTTAAGATACATTACAATGGACATTCCATCTTTTGAGGAACTTCACTTACCCCCAATAATTAATAGTGTTTGTAATTTGAAACAAGGGTTAGTTGTTGTTGTCGGGCCGGCGGGGCAAGGAAAATCAACAACGATTGCTTCCATGGTAGATCATATAAACAACACAAGATCTGAACACATAATAACAATCGAGGATCCTATCGAATACGTTTTTACAAATAAGTTGTCGTTGATAGATCAAAGAGAAATGTATCTAGACTCTCATTCTTGGGATATAGCTTTAAGATCTGTTTTAAGACAGGACCCGAATGTCGTTTTTATTGGTGAAATGAGAGATAGCGACACTATTAGGTCTGCTCTTCAAATTGCCGAAACAGGCCATTTGGTATTTACAACTTTGCATACAAACTCTGCTTCCCAAACGGTAGATAGAATTATCTCTTCCTTTGAAGCTGAAAAACAAAATGAAATAAAGTCCCAGCTTTCTCAAGTTATCGAGGTTATAATTTCTCAAAGACTACTCCCATCATCTAAGTTCGGATCAATACCTG
>CAZGHA010000025.1:0-8619 GCA_964525475.1 uncultured Candidatus Saccharibacteria bacterium
TTAAGTGGCTAGTCTAATGCAAAATGATTAAAGAAAATAATAAAATGAAAAACAATATGAATAATAGCTTGAGTAATAACTCGAACAATAATCGAAATTTTAATGGTGAGAGAAATCACCCTCAAAATTCTTCTTTAAAGGTAATTATGATAGGGGGCACAGAGAAGGTTAACAAAAATCTCACCGTTTATGAGTACAAAAATGACATTATAGTTGTTGATTGCGGTATAGGATTCCCTGATATTTTTGATATGCCCGGTGTTGATACTTTGATTCCTGACTTTACCTATTTATTGGAAAATTCACACAGAATTAAAGGTGTTTTTATAACTCACGGTCATGAAGACCACGTGGGCGCGGTGCCAAATCTTTTAATGGAGCTTCCCAATGTTCCTATATACGCAAGTAAATTAGTGGGAGAGTTTTTAAAAGTAAAATTATCAGAAAGGGCTTTTAGCAAGATTGGGCAAACTTTTAGTTACCATCTATTTAATCCAGAATCAGGAGTTGTTGATCTTGGAAACTTTAAAATATCGGCATTTAGAATAAACCATTCAATACCTGAATCTATGGGACTTGTCATAAAAACTTCGGAAGGGGTTTTGCTCCATATTGCTGATTATAAATTTGATGAAATGCCTGTTTTAGATAAGCCTGCTGATGTGAATGTCATGGAAAAGCTAGGTAGAGAAGGCGTGCTTTGTTTGTTGTCTGATTGTTTAGGTATAACTTCTGAAGGACATACAAAATCCGAAAGCACCTTGGCTAGTACTTTTAGTGAGCTCTTTGCCAGAGCTGGTAACAGACAAATCCTGGTTACCACTATGTCCTCCAATATATCTAGAATGTACCAGATAATGGATGCGGCAAGAAAATTAGGTAGAAAAATAGTTCCAAGCGGAAGGTCGGTTGAACAAATGATAGATGTGGCAAGAAGATTGGGATATCTACCTTTTCCGGACGACTTTTTTATAAATGAGCAGGAGTCTAGTAGTCATAACCAAAGCGAGCTTTTATATTTGATAGCAGGCTGTTACGGTCAGCCGGGCTCTTCTTTAGAAAGATTAAGTAGAGGTGAGCACGAATCAATAGTTTTACAGGAAGATGCTATGGTTATATTTTCGGGTGATCCAAATCCTCCGGGAGCTGATATTACCGTTGAAAAAGTAAGAGATAGCTTAACATTAAAAAACTGTGAGGTTATTTACAGCGAGATACAAAACAATCTTCATGTGTCCGGCCATGCCGTTAAAGGTGACATTGAAAGGATGGTTAAATTAATAAATCCAAAATATCACATACCTATTGGGGGTACCATAACAAAAATGAGAGCTTACACCAATGCAATGAAGAATATGGGTATATCAAAGGACAGGGTCTTTGAGTGCCTTGAGGGAGACTCGGTCGAATTTTTAAATGGAAGAGCAAGGAAAGGCAGACATTACGAAACTAAGCAGGTTTATATCAGCAGTAACAAAGTTGACGAGCTTAATCCAATTGTTGTTAGAGATAGAACCCATTTATCTTCCGAAGGTGTTTTTGTTGTTGCTATTCCAGTTTCCAAAGACGGTCAAGTTTACGCAGATAAGTTAGAAATAATTACCAGAGGTTTTATTTACGTTAAAGATTCAAAAGAACTCATGGATAAATCTAAGAAATTTATTGCAAAAAGAATAAGTAATACGAAAGCTAGTAAAAAAGATCCTTCTGAATACAAAAGAAGATTGGAATATGACATAGGAAAATTCCTTAAAAAAGAAACTAGAGACAGTCCTATGGTAATCGTACATTTTATAACAATGTAAATTGTAGTTAAGCTTTTAAATAATGGCTCCTTTGTGCTATTATAGGGATAATGTCCAGGGGAAGAAAGAAAAAGTTCAAATTAAAATTCAATGTAAATCCTGCTACTGTCAGGTCTATTATTTCCTTGGTATTTTTGGCTCTTTCTGTAATTACTTTAATATCTTTTTTTGCCACATCTTATCCTATTAACGCAAAAATTCAGCAATTTCTAAAGCTTTATTTCGGTTTTCCTGCGTTGTTAATACCGCTGATTCTGGGATGCTTCGGACTTTTGTTTTTTGATCGTTTAAACGCAAAATTCAAAGAAGCGCGGATTTTTGTAGGATTGTTTTTATTACTGATATCTTTAACCGGTGTATTTCACATTTTTATCTCAAATGATATTGCTTACAAAACTGCTTCGGCCGGAAAAGGAGGTGGTTTGGTTGGTTACAAAATCACAAATTTACTTTCAAACGGAATTGGAAATTTTGCTTCAGTTATTTTACTGATAATTAGTTTGTTAGGATCTCTGTTCCTTGTCTTTAATTTATCACTAAATAATGTGGCAGATTTTTTTGCTAAAACAGGAATTTTAGAATTTACGAAGAGTATCTTCGCAAAAAAGGATAAAGACTTGGAGAATACCGAGATAGAGGTGGATTCTTCTTCTGTTTTGACTACTGAGGAGGGATATGTAGCGGGGGACTTTTCAACATCTCATCCTAAGGACGCAAGGGAACCCGAACAGGCATCGATTTTTGAAGTTATACAATCCCAGGCAGAACCTCAAGAAAGCTTTAAACACACAGGCTCTGTTGATACTCTTGTACCCACCACTCTTATTAAAGCATCACCTGCAATACCTTCTGATAGGATTTGGGACTATCCGCCTGAAAGTTTGTTAGCAGAACCTCCTGTTAGAGTTGTAGATAATTCAGAGTTGGATAAGAGAATTAAAATTATAAAGGATACATTTAAGTCTTTTGGTGTTGATGTTGATATTGATATGGAAAATGTAAAAGTAGGTTCGTCTGTTACGCAATATGCTTTTAGACCTAAATCAGTTACAAATATTGCTAAAATTGCCACTTTGCAGGGAAATATTGCTTTGGCTTTGGCATCTCCTACAGGTACCGTAAGAATAGAGGCTCCTATACCGGGAAAGTCCTTAATAGGAATAGAGGTACCTAACACAAAAAGAACAATGGTTTATTTTAAGTCTTTAATAAGTTCTCCAGTCATGAGGAGTAACAACTCCAAACTTACTGTTATCTTGGGCGAAGATGTTGGGGGCAGAGTAGTTTCCTATGATATTGGGAAAATGCCACATTTGTTAATTGCCGGTACTACTGGTTCAGGTAAATCTATTTTTATTCATAATTTATTGTTCTCATTGCTTTTCAAAGCAACACCTCAAGAAGTTAAGTTAATTTTAATAGACCCAAAAAGGGTTGAGTTAATTCTTTATGATGGAATACCCCATCTTTTAACGCCTGTAGTTACTGATATGGACAAAGCACCCTCAGTATTTAGATGGGCAGGTGAGGAGATGGAGAGAAGATACAAACTTTTTGAAACAGCTAGGGTTAAAAATATTGATACATATAATGAAAAATCGGGAATTCAAGTAATGCCTTATATTGTTATTGTAGTCGATGAGCTTGGTGAGATTATGATTCAAGACCCTGCCGGAGTTGAAAAAAGTATTATAAGATTGGCTCAAATGGGTAGGGCAACCGGTGTTCACCTAGTCTTGGCTGTTCAAAGACCTTCCATTGAGGTTATAACCGGTCTAATTAAGGCCAATATCCCCTGTAGAGTGGCATTTCAGGTCTTAAATCAGATAGATTCAAGGGTCATCATTGATCAGCCGGGAGCCGAAAAACTCTTAGGAAAGGGTGATATGCTATTTGTACCACCTGACACCATGAAACCGGTTAGGTTACAGGGCGCTTTTATATCTGAAAAGGAAACAGCGGATTTAGTTAACTTTTTGAAAAATCAGGGAATTCCTCCGGATTATAAAGAGGAAGTATTGAGCATGCCTGCAGTAAATTCCAGAGGCGGGGTTGTAAAATCAACTTGGGGAGATGATGTTCAAGATGAGTTATTTGATAAAGCTGTAACACTCGTAATTTCTGCAAAAAAGGCCTCCTCAACACTTTTACAAAGAAAATTGAGTATAGGTTTTGCTAGGGCCGCAAAACTCATCGATATGATGGAAGAAAGAGGGATTGTAGGCCCTTCGGCAGGGGGTAGTAGAGGAAGAGAGGTTTTATTGGAAGATCTTCCGGAAGATGATTTAAATATTGAAAAAGACTCCGGATTTGATGCCGAGGATTTTGCAGGTGAGAATTTTCCGAGAAATCAGGATGATTTAGATTAATGATTTCCCAGGTTTTTTAAACTTCTAAGTGACCGTTTTTACATCTTTAATTCGGCTTCAATAAGCTCATCTAATTCTCCGTTTAAAACTCCTTCGGGATTTGTTATTTCTAAATTTGTTCTTAGGTCTTTTACCAATTTGTAAGGGTGAAGTACGTAGTTTCTTATTTGATTACCCCACCCCGGAGTTTTGTATTCGCCTTTTAATTTTTTATCTTCCATCTGCTGTTTTTCTTGTTCTACCTGAAAAAGTTTTGATTTAAGTATCTTCAAGGCTTTTTCCCTATTTTTTCCCTGATATCTTTCTTCTTGGCATTCAATCACAATTCCCGAGGGTATGTGCCTAAGCCTAACTGCGGTAGATACCTTGTTTACATTTTGTCCTCCTGAACCGCCTGCTCTGAAAAAATCCCACTCAACATCCTGACTTTTTATTTCAACCTCATCGTCATCTTCGATAATTGGCATAACTTCAACTAAAGCAAAAGATGTTTGCCTTAAGTCATCTGCATTAAAAGGGGATTGTCTAACTAGTCTGTGAACTCCTGCTTCTTTTTTTAAAAAGCCGTAAGCGTACTTTCCTTCAACTTCTATTGAGACGGTTTTAATCCCAGCCTCCTCACCCTGTATTTGATTTATCGTATAAGTTTTCCAGTTTCTCTTTTCTGCAAATCTTAAATACATTCTTAAAAGCATAGATGCCCAATCCATTGCTTCGGTGCCTCCCTGTCCCGCATGGATAGAAAGTATTGCGCCTTTTGAATCATGTTTTCCTGAAAGATATGTTTTAAACTCAAGATTTTTCAATTCCTTTTCGATAAGAGTTTCGTCCCCATTTTCAACGTAGAGATAGAGCATTTCAAACTCTTCAACCTCTTTTTCTAAATCGGATATTTCTTTAGAAAGTTTATTTCCCTCTTCCCAATTTTTCCAGACTTCTTCGGATTTGGATTTTTCTTTTAGTTCTTCCAAACGCTTCTTTTTCTCGTCAATTTTTAGGGATTTTTTTAGTTGTTCTATTCTGTGATCGTATTCTTGCATGGGTGGATTATATAACAAAAACTTCAGTTCCCAGCATTATTCTGTCCCCCGGGTTTATTTCTTTTTTAAGCATTTTTAAAGCTATGTAGGATTCTAAAGTGTCTTCAATTACTCTAGCTAAAGGTCTTGCACCCCACTCCGGGCTGTAACCTCTTTTAATAAGCTCGTCAATTAGCTCGGGCTTAAATTCAATTTCAATGCCTTTTTCATTTGCGACGTTTTTTACTCTTACAAGCATGAGCTTAGTTATTTCTCTTAGGTTTTCTTTGGTAAGCGGATTAAAAACGATAATTGCTGTAAATCTGTTCAAAAGCTCGGGGGCGAATTTATTTCTTACCTCAAGCATTGCTGATTTTTGAATTTCTTCGTATCCAAGATCCGCCTCAAAAATACTTTGAATAGATTTAGTTCCGACATTACTTGTGGCAATTATTATAGAGTTTGTAAAGTCAGCTTCATTTCCTGAAGTGTCGGTTAATCTTCCTTCATCAAGCATTTGCAAAAAAGCCAGAATTATATTTGGGTGTGCCTTTTCTATTTCATCGATCAACAGAAGTGTAAAAGGTTTGTTTCTTATTTTTTCAGTTAGGGTTCCTGAGCTCGACCCATCTGGAGAGCCAATTATTCTATTTAAACTGTCTATTTGTTGATATTCACTCATATCGAGTCTTATCATGTTTTTTTCATCTCCAAAATAACTTTCTGCCAAAGCCTTTGCGGTTTCTGTTTTTCCTACTCCTGTCATTCCAACAAATAGAAAGCTTGCGATTGGTTTTTTCTCATCCCTCATTCTTGTTCTTGATCTTTGAAGTGCTATTTTTATTTTTTCTACAGCGTGATCTTGTCCAATTACTTTTTTCTTCATCTCATCTCCGATTGAAAGAAGTTTATCGGCTTCATCGTTATCAATTGTCGTTACGGGAATATCGGTCATTTTCGATATCTCTTCAGCAATATTTTCGGATGTGAGTATTTTATCCTCGTGTTTTATTGATGTAGAGGTTCTCTCTAACAAATCTATTGCTTTGTCAGGTAGTACTCTGTGGCCAATAAATTTTTCTGAGAGCTCTACACTAGATAAAAGTGCGGGGTAGGTTATCAAAATTCCATGTTGTTTTTCCATTTTCTTTGCGCTGTGTTTTAAAATTTCTATGGTGTCTTCTTTTGAGGTTTCCTCAATTTTTATAACATGGAAAAGCCTTGATACAGCTTCGTTTGGTTCTATGTATTTTCTGTAATTTGAAATCGAAGTTGCTCCTATAACTCTTACCCTTTCCTTGGAAATGTGATTTTCCAAAATTGATAATATCGTGGAGTCATTCCCTCCCTCTTCACCCATTCCCGTAACGGTATTTTGCATTTCGTCAATAAAAAGTATTATATCTCCCGAGCTTTCTACTTCCTTAATAATCTTTGATAGTTTTTCAGCTAGATTTTCGTGCCCTTTGCTTTCTGAAAGAAGTGACCCAATTTCAAGCCCAACCACCCTCTTGTTTTTAAGTGCTTTATATTCGGTCCCTGTCATTATTTTGTAGGCTACTCCCCTTATTATTGAGGTCTTTCCAACTCCTGATTCTCCAACTATCAAAATATCGTTTTTATCTCCGTCAAGTATTTCCGCTATTTTTTGAATTTCTTCTTCTCTTCCAATAATATCGTCTACATTTCCCGTTTCAACTTCTCTTGTAATATCTACGGAAGCTTTGTCTAAGGTTGGGGTTACTCTGCCCAGCATTCCTTTTCCAATTCCACCCTGTAGGGGTGCTATATAATCTTCTTGCCATAAATAAATCCTTGAAAGTTTTTCTCTGTTTTTCACTATCCAAAAAGCTGATTCTTTAATGATTTCAATTGTTGAGCTAAAAACTGATAGTGTGGTTTTTATGTTTGGTAAATTTTCCATTAAGGATATAAATACATGTTCGGTTTCAACATATCTCGAGCCATTTTCCTGAGCCTTTTTGAAACTTTCTTCAATTAGGTCTGTTTGAAGAGGATGCGTGGTGTTTAAAATTTTTTGAAAAAGTGATTCGTCAGATAGTTCCGCTCTTATTAACAAGTGTTTGACACATTCTTGGTCATAAAGTTTTTTTATAAGGTCCTGCCCTTTGTTATTTTCTAACAAATATCTAGTTTTCGGTCTGAATGATTTTATTTTATCCAGATCTGTAGAAACCTCAGAAATTCTTTTATCTGGGGTGTTTAAATTTTTTATTATGAAAACTACGTATAAAAGTATGAAGTAAATAAATACGAAAAGTATATTTGAGTTGTTAAAAATTAAGTATGGGGTTGCAAGCCACAGGAGTGGGGCTAAAAAACCTGCTATTAAAGAAAAAAACATAAAAATCATTCCGAAAAATATCATGAAAATTCTTGTGAAAAAGCTCACAAACCTTCCTGTAATGTCTGTAAGGCCAAACATAGGTACAAAAAGTAATCTAATGTTTGTGGTAAATGAGATTAGGTTGTTGGCAGTTGCAATAATTACAGCACCCATCTTAAAAATTTTTACAGGAGCTTTGATTATCCACCACAAGAGGAACTTTTGGGGCAGTTTTATATTGTAGGGCATATACTAAAAGAATATCAAAAATATGTCTTTTTAGGTATACCCTGAGAAATTTATGAAATAAAAAGAAATTTTTTGAACATTTTTCCCGATATGAGTCCGGTTGGTATTGATAAAAAAATGAAGAGGTTTTCCGGGTTTTTGAATAGGTAAGTTGCTTTTCCCAGATAGGGGATTGAAAAAATATATTTACCGATTATCTCGGTTTCTAAAACAGGGTAGGGGTCCATATTTTCGTTTGCGTCTCCTTTAAAGTTAAAATAATGTTTATCCTGAATTTTAAATATACTTACTATTCTGTGGGTGATTGGATGGGCGTTTTGTAAGGTTTTATATGTGGCGATATCACCTGTTTTGTAATTAGTGTCTTCCTTTACTATTAAGATGCTTTCTTTTAGGATTGTGGGTTCCATTGAAGGGGATGCTACTCTGTAAATTTTAATAGAGTGCAGATTTACTAGGATGATAATAGATATGAAAATAAAAGTTGTAATGAATATTAAGATTTTTTTCATGTTATTTTTTTAAAATTTATCATCGTTTTTTTAAGTAAGCTGATTTTTTTGGCAGCAATCCGTTAATTTCTCTATTAAATTAGTTTCTAAATTGCTAAATAATTATTAAATAGCGGGCTCTGGCCGCCTTAGGGCGGCCAGAGCCCTTCCCCATCTTTATTATCACCCTCTTCATCATCTTCATCTTCATCTCTGTCTTCATCCTCATCTTCATTAACTTGCTTATCAGCTTCGTTTACCAATTCTGCCCAACCTAACCATCTCTCAATTTTGTATAGAGTTGAATTCAAAATCAAACATAGCGGAAGATCCTTGTTT
>CAZGHA010000026.1:0-8158 GCA_964525475.1 uncultured Candidatus Saccharibacteria bacterium
ATCTTGCTACCATGTATAAAACATATCTGTGGGGTGTCAGAATCCACTGTGTTGACCTCGTTGGCATTTGAGATGTGCATTGTTATGTCGATGCAAGAATCTCCTATTGTTAAAATATCCATTTAAAATTTCCCTTTTTCTTTCAAAAAATTTAATACTTTCTCTTCGATGTGGTGGGAACTTAAACCATACTTATCTTTTAATTCCTGATAGCTACCTGACTCACCAAATGTATCCTCAACACCAATTCTTAAAAGCGGGGAGGGAAGTTTTTCGGATAGAAGTTCTGCGACAGCGCCGCCAAGCCCACCAATTTTTTGGTGTTCCTCAACCGTCACAGCTATACCTGTTTTTTTTACTGATTCCAAAATTCTAAATTCGTCGATTGGTTTTATTGTTGGAGATGATATTAATTCTGCGTCAATTTTGTATTTTGCTTTTAAGTTATTGACCGCCATAAGAGCTTCGTATGTTATTGCTCCGCAAGAAATTATTGTGACTTTGTCCCCTTCTACTAGAGTATCAGCCTTTCCAATTTTGAAAGGCGTTTCTTTGGTAGTTATATTGGGGAGTTCTGCTTTAGAGAATCTCAAATAAACTGGCCCCATGTGTTTTGATATTTCCAAAACCGCCTTTCTTGTTTGCTCGTAGTCTATTGGATTTATAACTACTAAATTTGGGATAACTCTCATTATTGCTATGTCTTCAAGAGGCTCTGCGGAAGCTCCATCAGGACCGTTAGAAAAACCTTCGTGCGAGCCGCATATTTTTACATTAGCATTTGTCATGCAGATGGATAATTTTATTTGATCCCAAGCTCTCGATGTCAGAAATACTGCGTGAGTGACAACGAATGGTTTTTTACCTTCCATAGCAAGGCCTGAGGCTATTGAGCACATATTTTGTTCGGCAATTCCTGCTTGAATAAATCTGTCCGGAAATTTGTCAATAAACTTTTTAAGTTTTACAGATTCAGAGAGGTCAGCCGCCAAAGCTACGATTGAATTATCTTTTTCAGCTATTTCTAATAACGCATCGCCAAAACCATCTCTGGGAGATTTTTTATTTCCATTTATAAAGAAATCTTGGTTTAATTTTAATCTTTGGTTTAGCATAGGGCAGTGCTGTTTGTTTTATTCCGTCTTCTCATTCGGAGTTATAGCTTCTGAGTTAATTTTATCAATATCGTCAGTATTATCAGGATCCTCACATTCAATAACTTTGGTGATTCTTTCAAAATCAATTCTCCAATCAGTCTTAGATAACATGACCATATCTACAGCGATGTTTTTATCTATTTCCATTTGACAATCACTATCAGGATCTACTTCTTCAAATTCCACTAATATTTTTTTCTTTTCTCTATCTTCATAGACTTTTTTAATTTTAAGTTTATGACCTGTCTCTTCGTTTGTTTCAGTAGCCACTGCAATGACTACATTTTTTTCAAAATCTATTTTCTCTTTTGTTGTAAGAATTCCGGTTTCATCAACCAGATTTAAAAATTCAGCCAGTTCTTGTTCGTTTGTAATTACTTTTCTTGCCTTTTCAATTTCTTTATCGGTATAAATTACAGTAGGGAAGCCTTCCATTCTTTGTATAGTCGGTCCTTTGTTAAATTTAGGAAGTTTTACTTCTCCTTGTAATAAAAAGTACCCAGCCCCAAAAATTAAACCAACAAGAATTACTAAGGGGAGCAAACTAACTTTTAAATATGCGTTTTGTCGATCGTTGTTCATGTTTTAAAAACCTTTCTAAATAATTGAACTTAATTTTTCTTTAGCTTCTCGAGCCTCACTTTTACTGGGCACCCTTCCATGCCATTGATATTTGTTTTCCATGAAATCTACTCCTTCTCCTGGTATCGTGTGAGCAATTATAACAGTTGGGCGCTGATTTATCGACTTTGCCATATTACATGCACTAATTATTTCTTCAATACTGTGGCCGTTGATCTCAATTACAAACCAGTCGAAGCTTTCTAATTTATCTTTTAGATCTTCTAGGGGCATAATGTTTTCAGTGTTTCCGTCGCTTTGAATGTTATTTCTGTCAATTATCCAAGTTAAGTTATCTAGTTTTTTATTTGGGGCAAACATGGCAGCTTCCCATATTTGGCCTTCGTTGAGCTCTCCGTCACCTGTCATACAAAATATTCTGTGAGAAGAACCATCCATTTTTGCTGAGATTGCCAACCCAATGGCATAGGAAAGGCCCTGTCCAAGGGAACCGCTGGTGTTTTCAATTCCAGGCAACGAGTTTATTTTTGGATGTCCTTGTAGTTTTGAATTAATTTTTCGAAGTTTCCAAAGTTCTGTTTTTGGAAAATATCCTCGTTCGGAAAGGGTAGCGTACCAGATAGGGCAGATGTGTCCGTTTGAAAGTATAAATCTGTCTCTGTCTTTTTTGTCGGGTTTTTTTGGGTCAATGTTTAAAATATTAAAATAAAGAGTCGAAAAAATCTCTGCTGTCCCCAAAGATCCTGCCGTGTGCCCAGATTTTGCTTCAGTTAACATATCTATGACTGTTTGTCTTAGTTTGTTTGATATTTTATATAACTCTTCAAGCGTTTTTTTACTCTTTATGGGCATTGATAATAGTATATCACGGGTTTAAAAGAGGGCTCAGCCCTCTTTTGACTTTTCCCCCTGTTTGCTGTATTATTCCCTATCGGTTGGTTGCAGTTTGAAACTTTCAAATCCGAAGGAGACAAAAACAAAAAATCGCCCGGCTTTATTTACGATCGGGACGGGCAACTCTCTCCTTTCTTTCTCTTTTCGGAAAAATCGTGGAGAATTTCAATTCAACCAAAACTGTAGTGGAGTTTGTGTGAAGATCTTTTTTTGGATAATTTACCAGAAACTGAACACAAACTCCTTTTATTTTACATGGACTTGGTTTTTAAAGTCTAGGAATCGTAATCTATTTGAAATTCGTTTTAAAATAGCACGAAAACCTTGTTTTTATTTAAGTAACGGGCCTTCAATAAATTTTATGTAATCCAATACCTCTTGCGGGGTAGTGCATATTTTTAAAATATCTGTTTCTCCACCTCTTACTGTCATGTTTTCTTCAATTGATTTTAGAATTCCTTCCCAGTGTCTTCCAAAAAGAATTATTGGTTTGTTATTAGGCTCATGGATATATGAGTTTTCCCAAGACATTCCAAACTCACTTAAAGTTCCAATACTTCCTCTAAAAATTACGTGGATGTCGGATGTTTGAAGCATTACCTTAGTTCTATCAAAGTAATCTAAGGTTTTTACTTCTAAATCAAAATGATTTTCGGGGTCTATTCCCTCAAAGTGTCTCTTTGGTTTGTTTGGGTGATAGGTTACTGCCAACACCCCAGCGCCTCCCTCATGAGCACCTTCTGTAGAGGCTTTCATAACTCCTGGCCCCCCTCCGTTCACAATTCCATAACCATTTTGTGCTAGAAGTTTAGCTGTTTCTTTGGCTTGAATATAAGGCTCGTCTTCGCTTTTCCAAGCGGCACCTCCTAAAAAACACACCATCAAAGGTTTTTTTGTATCTTTAATTGTAGCCGTCTCGTCCATGGGCAGTTTTCCTTTCACTAAATAAATTTGAAAATTCCATAAACCTTTGTTTTGGGTTTTCAGTATTAAATATTGCCGAACCGATGACCACATTGTCAACCCCTGTTTTTAAAATGTCATGAAAATTATAATCGTTCACGCCCCCGTCTATCTGCGTAGTTATGATCGGGAAGGAGCTTTTAAATTTTGCAATTTTATCTAAAACTGAAGGAATTAATTCACCGCCTTGTTTTCCTGGAATAACCCCCATAAATTGAACGAGGTCAATATTTTTTAGATATTTTTCTAATAAATTAATTTCTTGATCCTGATTTATTGACACTCCAACTTTGTAACCCATTTTTTTCGTGATATTGATAAATTCTTTTAGTTTATTATCATCGTTTATCAGCTGAGTGATTATTGTGCTTACGCCTGCAATTTTAGTTGTTTTGAAAACAATAAATTTTTTGGGTTTTTGAATATATTTTAAAGGATCCTTGACCATTAAATGTACCGTGATTTCTGTCTTTGTTATTAATTTATTTAGTTTTTGAATATCCGTGAACGTATTTCCTTCAACGATGGTGCTATCTATTATGTCTACCTGAATTTTTTCAGCAACACTGTCAAGAAGTTCTATTTTTCTTTTAACTTCGTCAAAATCTTTTTCTAGAATAGCAGGTATTATCATTTTTATTCAAATTCGGAAATTTTTTGCAATCTTCTAATATGTCTATCTTCTCCTGAAAAGTTTGTTGACAGCCATGTTTGCAAAATTTCCAGGGCTTCTTCTTGAGTAATGTAGTTAGCAGGTAGAACCAGTACATTAGCACCGTCATCGTTTCTTGTTGAAGCGGCGTGTTTTGTGTTCCAGCTTAGTGCCGCTCTAACACCCTTAAACTTATTAGCGGCAATACTTATCCCAACACCGTTAGCGCAAATTAGAACGCCCATATTTTCAGGATTTTCTTGTATTTTTTCGGCTACCAGTTTTGCATAATCAGGATAGTCATCATCTTGGTCAATTTCAAAGGGACCTAAGTCTGCAATTCCAACTCCTTCGGAAACCAAAGATTTAACAAGGAAATTTTTTAATTCAAAGCCTCTATGATCCGATGAAATGTATATCATTTTTTAAATTCCTTTTTTTCTTGTAGACAATATAAATACAATAGAGAGTGTTAACACAAGTATAGATATACACTGAGCTACATTCAAGGAAAGATTTGAAAAAACCTTAATTTTCCATGAGTTTAGTCTTAGAAATTCCATAAAAAATCTAATTATTGCGTAACCCGAAAGGTATGTTGCCATGAAGATTCCGCTTGGGTATTTATCGTGATATTTTTTGTATCTTGAAAATAAAAATGAGAAAAGAAAAATATTTAGTATCGATTCATAAATAAATATTGGATGAAACTTCTCGTTATTGATAAAACCCTCAGGTCTTTTTAATGGGCTTACATAAACTCCCCAGGGTAGGGTGGTAGGCAGTCCGAATACTTCTTTATTAAAAAAATTTCCCCATCTTCCAATTGCTTGTCCTAAAGGAACCACCACCGATAAAACATCTAGCCACGGTAATATTTTTTCTTTTTTTGTTTTTAAATATATTATTGCTCCAAGAGCCCCTCCGGCTATAGCACCCCATATCCCTAAACCACCATTCCAAAGTTCTAGAATTTTAATTGGGCTTTGAGAATAGTAACTAAAATAATCTATAACGTGATAAATTCTTGCACCCAGAATACCCACTAAGATTGTCCAAAATGATAAACCCCATAAGGATTCTTCGTTCTTTTTTCCAACTAATGACTCAGCTACTTTTAGGGATAAAAAGATTGCAACGGATATGATAATTCCGTAAAGATTTAACACTATACAAAATAAAGAGATATGGCCAAAACTATAACCAACCCGATTATAAATACCACGACCGCGTCTTTTTTAGGAGTGCCTTTGATAGCCCAGAACCACTCTTTGGTAGTACCCTCAAAAACACACTCAATTAGTTTGTAAATAGAGTTTGCAAATATTGACATTACAAAGGCTTTAATCAAATAAGATGTGTCAATGTATGACACGAAAACTACCACAAAAATTAAAATAGCTTGGAAAAGAACGCTGTTAAAAGACTTGTCTTTGACTTCATTTTTATGTTCATTTATAAAACTTATCAAGCCTCCAAAATCACTGCTTTTTATGTAAGCGAAAATTGATTTTGCAAAATCTGTTTTAGGTTCAAAAATGTAAGAGTAGAGAATATATTCTGTATCGAGTAAAAATGTACCTAAAATTACTCCAATAAAAACCTCCGCAATTTCAAGTGCGCTTCTGGCCACACTCATAGCTAAAATTGTAATTCCAAGCGTAAGAGAAATTAGAAGAGGTACTTTGTAATAAGTTAATATTTTTTTAATCATTGTTTTAATAATACTTATTTATTGTCCCAACTTCAATCAATTCCCGTTTTGTTTTTCTTCGCGTTCTTTTTTTAGTTGTCCAATTTTCCACATAAACAATCTTCCTTTAGTAGTTGCATTTCTAGAGCTTAGGACCGAATCTTTAGCTTCCTCCAAAAGACTCCTATCTTCATTTTTTGCAAGTTTAATATAAAGCGCTCTGTGTTTTTTATCGCCCAATTCCTCCGCCAGTTTATTACCGTATGCTTGAAATTCATGAGAGCATCTGTAATCTCGGCTCATCTTTTTGCTGTTTATTATGTCGGATATTTTTTTCATTTTGGTTTTTCCTGTTTTTTTCTGTTTCTTTCTTTATTTGCCTTTTCTATCTTTTCTTTGGAATTCGTGCATCTTTTTAATTTCGTCCACAGTTGTTGCATCTTCCGGTTTTTTATCATCTCTAAATTTTATTAATCTTGGAAATCTTAATGCGTAGCCTGCGGTATGAGTAGGGGAAACACTTATTTCGTCAGCTCCTACTTCCACAACTACTTTTGGTTCAACAAAAACATCGGGGGTAAATATTTTGTCCATCTCAACATTTTTGGGTTTGTTCTTAATTTTAATTTTGTCGCACGTTTTTTTTAAATATTTAAGGTCATTTTCTGTAAGCCCGGTCCCGATCTTTGTCACTGTTTTATAAACATTTTTTTCTCTGTCGTAGACCCCCACCAACAAACCCCCAACCCCGAACTTTGATCTCACGCCTTTGCCGTTGTAGTAGCCCAAAATCACGCAATCAACGGTATCGGAAAGAAGCTTTTCATCGGCTTTTTTGTATTTAATCCACGAGTAAGACCTAGCTCCCGCCTGATAAGGGTCTTCCGGTGTTTTTACTACAACACCCTCTAAGCCTTTTTCTTTAGCAATTTCAAAATATTCTTCAAGTTTTTCAAACTCGTCCGTTTCAAGATATTCGTCGGTTTGTATCACTTCGCCCGGTCCAATGATACTATCCAAGAGTTTTCTTCTCTCATAAAGGGGTTTTTCAATTACTGATTCTCCGTTTAAATATAAAATATCAAAAACAAAATATTTAAAAGGAATATTTTTTGCAGTCTCAGCAATGTTGTATTTCCTTTTTCTTTGCATAGTTTCTTGGAAGGGGAGGAATTCTCCAGTTGCTTTGTTGTATCCAATTCCCTCGCCATCCAAAATGACTGAATCGGCTTTTATTTGCTTTTTGGCCGCCTCTACAATATCCGGATATTGGTGTGTAGTTTCTTCTAAATTCCTTGTAAAAGTTCTTACCAAAGAGGAGCTTTTTTCCTCGTTAAATAAATTTGATTGACTAGTCTTATCGGACATATTCTTTTTTTGATAAAAACCTTCTTTTGCAAAATGTAGCTGAACTCTTGTTCCGTCAAATTTGAATTCTGCCCAAACTTTTTTGATTCTTTCCATAATTTCTTCCATGCCGCTAACTCTTTGTGCTTTTTGGGATAAGATCGGAACCCCGATTTCCATTTGTATGTAGTCAACTCCTTTTATTCCTTTTTCTTTGATTTTTTTAGCTATAAGACCAATGTCCGGGTGGATATTGTATTTTCCTTCAATTTTTTTGGCTAAGCTTTTGTTTTTTAGAAATTGGGCAAGGGCAACTATTATCGTTAGCTCGGTAAATCCAAGCCTCATCGTGCCCAGAATTATTCTTGTGATGTGTTTAGCGGAAAGTGGGTCAACTTCTTTTAGAAGTGTGGATATTTTTCCAATTTTATTATCTTGTGAACCGGCTCCTTCTATTACAGCTAATTCAAAAAGATTGGAGTAGATATCTGATATTGAAGGCTCTTTGTAATCTTTGCTTAATTTTTTAAGTTCAAAAACTACATTGCCCAAGTCTCCGGTGTCAGCATACAATTTATCTATTTCGTTTTTTACATTGCTTTTTTGTGGAGTAGAGAAGGTTTGTTCGATTGCTCTTAACATCATCTTATCAGCAATGTTAAATTTTATTTCTTCAAATGGAGCTTCTATGTAGCCTGAGGCTAAATATAAAGCTTTATCGATTTCTTCCACATCAAGTTCTTCTATCATTTCCGTTAGAATATCGGTCATTTCCAAGCGCTTGGTGGTGCTCTCCAGCCTTTGTAGGTATTTTGAAAAATCACTGAATTTCATAGGGCTATTATAGTATATATTTTCGATTATTATCTT
>CAZGHA010000027.1:0-8112 GCA_964525475.1 uncultured Candidatus Saccharibacteria bacterium
GAGTAGCGGTCTCCAAAACCGTTGGTGGAGGTTCGATTCCTCCCGCCGGTGCCATCTATCTATTTTTCATTACGTGGATATTCATACTTTCGCCGTATTAGTTTTTTTATTAAAGCAATAGTTAATAAAATTATCCTACCCTACTCTATCTATAATAGTGTAAAATTTAAATATGGTTATAGAAAACCAATCTAATTTGAAAAGAATAATGACAGGTATAAGACCGACAGGCCCTTTGCATCTAGGTCATTATGTTGGTGCTTTAAAAAATTGGGTCGAACTTCAAGATAAATACGAGTGCTTTTTCATGGTGGCGGATGTTCAAGCTTTAACTACTCATGCTGAAAATCCAAAATTAATAGAAGAATCGGTTCGAGAGGTAGTTTTAGATTTTTTAGCTTTAGGTCTTGATCCTCAAAAAGAAAATGTTCATTTTATATTGCAAAGCGCAATGCCCGAACTAACCGAGCTTACGGTGTATTTATCTATGGTTACACCTTTTACTTGGATGCAAAGTAATCCCACGATACAAACAGAAGCAAAATACCTTGGAAAAAATATTTCCACAGGTTTTATGTATTACCCTGTTAGTCAAGCTGCGGATATACTTTTTTCATCACCCGACCCAAAAAAGACAAAAGATCCGATTTTAGTTCCAGGCGGTGAGGACCAGGTACCTCATCTTCGGGATACTAATAATATTGTTTCAGCTTTTAACAGAACCTACTCCCCAACTTTTGTTGAGTGTGATGCGCTTGTTGGTAAGGTTGGAAGGCTTGTTGGTACTGACGGACAAGCTAAAATGTCAAAATCCCTAAATAACGCAATTTTTTTAAAGGATGACGAGGAGAATGTTTCAAAAATGATTAAAAATATGTACACGGATCCAAATAGAATACATCCCAACGACCCCGGTACTGTTGAGGGTAATCCTGTTTTTATCTATCACGATATTTTTAACACTAATAAAGCGGAAGTTGAGGATTTAAAAGAAAGATATAGAAAAGGTACCGTCGGAGATGTCGAAGTTAAGGAAAAGTTAAACATAGCAATTCAAGCTTTTTTGCAACCAATTAGAGAAAAAAGAAAACAACACGAAAAAGATGATGTTAAGGCAATACTTGATGAGGGTACATTGTTTGCGCGAACCATCGCAAAAGAAACTTTAGCTAGAGTTAGAGAATCAATGCATTTAAACTACCCCACCCTTTAAGATTTTTTTCTAACCCAATATTCTTTCCATTAATTTAAATTATTTTAATATCACCATTTAATTTAAAAGAAATTTACCTATTCTTTAGCTTTAATAAAAAGTGCTAGAATTTTACTAACACTGCCTATGAAATTTTCTGACTATACAATAAAAACTACAGAAGCACTATGTGAAGAATTCACCACTGATGTTGAAAAAGGACTGTCGTTCCAAAAGGCGTCAATAAGAAAAAAGAGGTATGGGTCGAACACTCTTCATGCTGATGTCTCTACTTGGTTCGATATTTTATTGCGTCAATTTAAATCGGCTTTTATATATTTACTAATAGCCGCATCAGTAATTTCATTCCTACTAGGTAATCGATTTGATGCATTGATCATAATTTTTTTTGTGGTTATCAATACCGGATTAGGATTTTATCAGGAATTTAAATCACAAAAAGCACTTTCATACCTAAAAAATTTAGTTAATCGTCAGGTAAAAGTTTTAAGGTCTGGAGATGTCCGCTATGTTCCAGTTACTGACATAGTTCCGGGCGACATTGTTCTATTGGAGGTTGGAGATATCGTTCCGGCTGACATTAGAATTGTTAAAGAAGATAATTTTTATATAGATGAGTCATCTTTGACTGGAGAGTCCGTTCCCGTCAAAAAAGTATCGGAAGTTTTAAAAAATAAGGAGACACAAATTTATAAAGTTAATAACATTGTTTTTATGGGAACTACTGTATCAGAGGGAAGCGCAAAGGGATTAGTAATTTTTACAGGAAAAAATACTGAAATAGGAAAGATTGCAAAACTTACGGTAGAGACTGCAGATACAAGTGGATTTGAAAAACACATCAACAAATTCAGCAAGTTTATTTTGATTTTGACTTCCGTGACTCTTGTTGTAGTTTTTTTAGCGCACTTGTTAATAAAGGGAGCCGATGTATCAATTCCCGAACTCACTCTTTTTTCAATTGCTCTAGCTGTAGGTGTAATTCCAGAAGCTCTTCCTCTTGTAACTACATTCTCATTAACTCAAGGCGCCTTGAAATTGGCAAAAAAGAAGGTTGTAGCAAAAAGACTTTCCGCTATTGAAGATCTTGGGAGTATTGAAATTTTATGTAGTGATAAAACAGGAACCTTAACTGAAAACAGTCTCTCTGTAGCTGATATTTTCTCCAAAAATAAAGAAGACACTTTGTTTTATTCTGCCCTTGCCGGAGACCTTATAGGAAACAAGAAAACTGCAAATAATTCTTTTGATTTAGCTATTTTTAAAAAGATAGGTCGTTTTGAACTTGCTAAAATTAAAAAAATAAAAAGATTGAGTGAAAATCCATTCAACCCGAAAAGACGAAGAAACAGTGTTTTAGTTAATATAGGATCCAAAAACTTGATCATAATTAGAGGTGCTCAAGAAAACATATTGCCTTACGTTACAGGTCTATCAAAAAAACGAGAAGGAGAGATTTTTAATTGGATACTGGAGCAAGGTAAAAGTGGTAGGAGAATAATTGTACTTGCAAAAAAAGAGTTTGAGGGAGATGACTATGATGTTGAAGATGAGGAAAAAGATATCGAGCTTATCGGTTTAATATCTTTTGCAGATCCAATTAAATCAAGTACAAAAGAGTCTGTTAAGAAAACACAGGAGTTAGGTGTGCGATTAAAAATAATCACAGGTGATAGTGTGGAAGTTGCAGGGTCCGTTGCTTACGAGGTTGGAATTGCAAAATCCTCAAGCGATGTTATTTCCGGTTTTGATTTTGAAAAAATGAGTTATGAAGACAAAATAACAGCCGTTGAGAAAAGCAATGTATTTGCCAGAGTCTCACCCGAGCAAAAGTTCCAGATCATTGAGATTTTGCAAAAGAAATACACTGTAGGATATCTAGGTGATGGTATTAATGATGCTCCTGCCCTAAAGCTTGCAAACGTGGCGATTGTAGTAAACCATGCGTCTGATGTTGCAAGAGAAGCCTCGGATATAATTTTGTTACAACAAGATCTTAAAGTTATTGTTGATGGTATAGAAGAAGGGAGAAGAACTTTTGTTAACACTTCAAAATATATTAAAGCCACTCTTTCTTCTAATTTTGGAAATTTTTATGCTGTAGCTATAGCTTCTTTATTGATTGATTACTTACCAATGCTTCCGGTTCAAATACTTTTAGTAAATTTATTATCTGATTTTCCTATGATTTCAATCGCTACAGATAATGTGGAAGAAGATGAAATCAAAAAGCCTTGTGCTTATAATAATGCAGAAATAGTTGTTATGGCTACTTTTTTAGGAATAATAAGCACTGTCTTTGACCTATTACTCTTTTCAATATTTTTTAGAGTTAGTCCGGAAGTTTTAAGAACCGCATGGTTCATTGAAAGTATTTTAACTGAGCTACTTCTTATATTCTCAATAAGAACAAAAAGCTTTATATTCAAGAGTCGTTCTAAACCTTCAACAGTAATAGTTTTCCTTACTGGTCTGGCTGCGATAAGTACTTTTGTAATTACATTTTTACCATTTGGAAAAACAACGTTTGGGTTTACACCTTTAAGTCTAAATAGCGTTCTTATAATAGTAGCAATTCTTGTAGGGTACTTTGCGACCAGCGAATTTGTAAAGCTTTCTTATTATAAAAATCAGAAAGTATCTTGAGGATTTATCTTGCTGGGGGTGGGACGCGGATTGATTTCTTTTACTCAAGAAGAAAAGCTTCCGCTTCTGTTATTACTTTTTCCATCATTCTAACTGCTTCGACAGGGTACTTCCCAATTGCTGTTTCTTCTGAAAGCATAACTGCGTTAACACCGTCAAAAACAGCATTGGCAACATCGGATACTTCCGCGTTTGTGGGGTATGGTTTATCCGTCATTGATAAAAGCATTTCCGTTGCTGCGATGACGTATTTATTTTTACTCAAGGCCTCTCTCGTAAATTTCTTTTGGTATGCCGGGACTTTTTCTATAGTTACTGCGGTTCCTAAGTCTCCGCGTGCCATCATTACTCCGTCAGAGGCATCTAGTATCTCACTATAGTTTGAAACTCCTTTTACAGATTCAATTTTAGAAATCACCACGCAGCCGGGGTGTTGGTTTTTTATATTTTCAATTTGTTCTTTTGATTCTGCAAAAGAAACTGCTATTAGATCCATCTTGTTCTCTTCACAAAAGGATAGGATTTCTTCGCTTTTAATGTCTAGCATTTTTTTTATTCTATTATCTGGGTCTACTTCTCGTAAGTTTTCTAATATAGTTTTATATTGTTCCGCGTCTCCGTAAGAAGTGTTTATTCTTATTACATCTATTCCCTCGTCTACGAGTTGTCTAAGAATTTCTTTATCCATGGACGCAGGCCCTATGGTAGCTATAACATTTGTTCTCATTGGTAAATAATAGCAGAAATATGTTTTTAGGGTTTATTTTTTCATCGCAATTGCTCTCATCTCTTGCGGCATTTTTTCAATTGCGTATCTTAAAGATGTTCTAGGCATAATATCCTTATTCTTTAAAACAAAGTTAAAAACTTTCTTCTGATTTTTATGGGAGGCAACTTTTAAAAGCCAACCGTAACCCTTTTGGACCATGTCTTCTTTGTCAGTTAGTAGTATTGTGCTAATTTCAAAAACATCATCAAGGAACAACCCATTTCTAGCAGGTACTATAAGGGATACTGCAGAAGCCCTTCTCATCCATAGGTTCTTAGATTTTGCCCATTTTTTTAAATACTTAATTAAATCTGGGTACCTTTCTATTAAATTTCCTACGGAGTGATTACAGAAAAAATCGCATTTTGCCCAATTATTAATGTATTTATTAATCCAAGTTTCAAATAACTTGATGTCTTTAGATTTAAACTCATTTATTCTTCTTTGTACCCAGTCTGCTCCGATCATAAATTCTTCATACATGTCCGATTCAAAAAGATTCTCGCATAATTTAATCATTTCTTCTTTTGGTAAATCTTTAACATAAGAAAAATACTTTTTGGATATTGTCTCCGTATCTTTTAATTTCATCCCATAAGTATTAATAGGTTCTTTAAAAAATCTTTGAGCGCCCCTTTGCCCCTCAATGTTTTGACAAGTCTTTAATTCTTTTCTTAGTTTAGTTAGGTAACGACTCATATGTATATATATATTAACAAAATATAGAATTAAATTTTACTTTGGGTATTTGATAGGTTTTCATAGCGTTCTTTTTCGTTTATTATATATTCCTATGAAGAGATCCACTAAGATTATTAGTATTGTATTTTTCACTGTTGTATATTTAGCAACTAGAGTCCCTAGGATTGGAACCACAATAGTAAATACAGATGAAATTTATTGGCACGGTAGGTCTCAGAATTTTGTTAAAACGATACAGGCTAAAAATTTTACAGGTACATATCAAAAATACCATCCAGGGGTTCCACTAATGTGGGATTATTCAATTACCTCCGTAATTCTAAGTTTTGTAAATAATACAGATATCGATGCAGTTTTTAGTAATTTTGAATTAATTCATACTGGTACCCAAGTATTTCTGATTAGCTGGTTTTTTCTTCTCTCAATTTTGTTGATATTCTTGATAGATAAAATAATAAACAATTGGTGGGTCTCGTTATTGTCGGTTTTAGCTTTTTCTCTAGAGCCGTTTTATCTTGGCAATGCAAGATTAATTCACCATGATGCTCAAATATCTCTTTGTGTAATTCTGTCATTGGTTTTTGTGTATTTATATGTTTATCAAAAAACCCACAAATCGTATTTACTGTTTGCAACCTTTTTTCTAGCAGTTGCTGCATTAAGTAAGTCATTGTTTTTAGGTACATTTGTTTATTGTTTGTTAGGCGGCTCTTTCTTGATTTTAATTAATCATGGATTGAAAAAATTCTTGATATATTTCTCAACTGTTCTATTGGGATTCCTATTTTTTTACATAGTTCTTTTTCCTGCCATGTGGGTAGCTCCGGTTAAAACAATTAACAAAATGTTTACTGAGAGCTACGAGGAGGGGGCAGAAGATGGTCATACACAAATATTTTTTGGTTTAGAAACTAGAGATCCGGGGCTAACCTTTTACCCAATTGTATTGTTTATGAAGACCTCCCCGTTTATGTTGATAGGAGTTGCCATTTACTTTTTCTCATCTATCTTTACTAATATTAAAAAGATTAAGTTAGTAGAAAGATACTCTTTCAAAAACATATCATTTATTTTATTTATAAGTATATTTTATATAGGTTATTTTTTTACAATTAGCTATTTTAAGAAAAAAATCGATCGTTATTTAGTTTCTATGTACCCTTTTTTGGGAATAATTGCAGTGTTGGGCTGGTATAAAATAAAAAACATTAAAATTCTTAGATTGCTGGGTTTATTAATCTTTATTTATACAGTTACTTATCCTTTGTTCTCGTTATTTCCTCATTATTTAATGTATGTTAATCCACTAATTGGAGACGCAGACGATGCCAACGAAATAGTTGGTCAGAAATTGTTTGGAATTGGGGTGTTTGATCTTAAGGACAAAATTGTTAAAAAATATGGTGAGAATTCAAAAATAGGTTCTAATGATCACGGGCCTTTATCTGCAATATACCCAAATGGAGTTGTTTACAATGTTTTAGTAGAGCATCCAAATAGTTTTAAAATAATGGTTTTGGGACCAAATAAAGAATTTCCAAAAGCTATTATAGAAAATCCAAGTATCAGATTTAAACAAGTAGACTCGGTTTATATAAATGGACTTGAATTCTGGAGAATTTACAGAAGGGTGTATTAAGATATCGCGCTTATCTTTTCCAATAGACAGATTTTTCAATTAGGTATTGGAAATTTTTGGCAATATTCAACTATTTCTCTCTTTAGATTATTTAAAAAATTCTGATCATCTCGATTTACTATGGCTTTGTACATCCAATCAGAAATTAAATCCATATCATTTTCTACCATTCCTCTCGTTGTTGCTGCTGGGGTGCCTAGTCTTACTCCACTCGGGTCAAAGGGAGATCTAGAATCGTTAGGGATAAGGTTTTTGTTAACACTAAGTCCTAAATTATCGAAAATCTTCTCTGCCTCGGAGCCACCAATATTAAAAGAGCTAATCGTATCTATAAGAATAATATGGTTGTCTGTACCGTTTGTTATGAGTTTAAAATTTTTATCCATAAGACTTTTAGCTAAACGTTTTGAATTAAGCAGTACCTGTTTAGCATACTGTTTAAATTTCGGTTGAAGGGCTTCTTCGAAGGCGACAGCTTTAGCCAAAGTAACATTCATATGAGGACCACCCTGCAAACCTGGAAACACTGCCCTGTCGATGAGAGTTGGTATGTTATCGATACTTTTATCAACATTTTTTAAAGGGTTAGAAACGATTCCTTTTGAAAGGATTAATCCGCCCCGCGGGCCTCTTAGTGTTTTATGAGTAGTTGCAGTACAAACCTGAAATCCGAAGTCAAAAGGATTATTTAAGACACCTCCTGCTATGAGGCCCGCTAGGTGTGCAATATCTGCCATAGCTAAGGCCCCCACTTCTTTGGCAATATCTGATATTTTTTTATAATCTAACTCTCTTGGGTACGAGGAAAATCCCGCAACAATAATTTTTGGTCTGTGTTTTAGTGCTAATTCTCTCATCTGGTCGTAGTCGATCTCTCCGGTTTCGATATTTTTTATTCCGTAATGAATAAATTTGAAGATTTTTGATGAAAATGTAAGGGGGCTTCCATGTGTGAGATGTCCCCCATGTGAGAGTTTCATACTAAGAATTGTATCTCCGGGCTCTGCCCACGCAGAATATACCGCTAAATTGGCTGGAGCTCCGGAATAGGCTTGTACATTAGCATGGTCGCAGTTGAATAGCTTTTTTGCATTCTCGATGCATATATTTTCGATCTCATCTGTATATTCTTGACCTCCGTAG
>CAZGHA010000028.1:0-7595 GCA_964525475.1 uncultured Candidatus Saccharibacteria bacterium
GTAAACTTCGGGTACTTTTTTTTATAAAAAAAATAAAAAGGAAATGAAAAACTTAAACCCAAACATAAAAACAAAACCCCCAGGAACAGAAAAATCTCCGTATATGTATCTGGTAAAATCCAAAAAAACAAGAGAACAAACCATAAAACCCACAAAACAACATTAAGAAAAATTGAAAACTTAACCAACTTAATCATAGATTGATTTTAACACTCTGGTAAAATAGAAACTATGGATATACAAACAATAACCCTGCTCGCCATAATAATGATTGGATCCGTTATACTACTGGGATTTTACCTATCAAAACAGTTTAATAAATCTGAAAAATCAGAAGATACGATACTTCTTGAATGGTTAAAAGACATGAAAGGCACTGTTGAAAAAAACACCGAGGTAATGGAGAGGCAACTAAAAGATCAAAGGTCGTCCCTAGAAGAACAAATGAAAAATCAAAGAGAAACACTTAGCCAGCAAACAAAATTCATATCCGAAAGACTTGAAAAATCAAGCGATGTTATAAGAGAAGTTCAAAAACAACTTGGTGGAATTCAGGAATTTGGAACAGACATGAAAGACTTGAGCAACATTTTAAAATCCCCCAAGCTAAGAGGCGGCCTCGGTGAACAATTTTTATATGAAATACTTGAAAACTTTCTTCCCAAGGACCTTTTCAAAACGCAATACAAATTCAAAGACGGAAGCGTTTGCGATGCTGTAGTTTTCACTGACAAAGGAATAATCCCAATAGACTCAAAATTCCCTATGGAAAATTTTAAAGCTATGATAACAGCGGAAATGCAGACAGAAAGAGATAAATTCAAAAAAACATTTGTATCTGATGTTAAAAAAAGAATAGACGAAATATCTGGAAAGTACATTCTCCCTGAGGAAAAAACTACTGACCAAGCAATAATGTACGTTCCTTCCGAAAATGTTTATTACGAACTTATTGTGAATACTCCTGAAATTGAGGATTACTCAAAAGCCAAAAATGTAATACTCGCTTCTCCCAACACTCTCTCCTACTTTTTAAAAGTTTTACTGGTGGCTTATCAACAACATGAACTTCAAAAACACACCGGTGAAATTTTAAAGGCACTTGCAGGAATAAAGGTTGAAGCAGGAAAATTCAATGAAGACTTAAACGTTCTAGAAAGACACATTTCAAACTCTTACAAATCAATGGACGGTGTTAAAAGCAGATTTGCCAGACTCTACGGAAGAATTGATAAGGCCCAAGCTATTGAAAAAACAGGAAAAGAAGAACAACCCGAGCTTCTGGAGTAATTTTTTAGAATCTAGAAATTTTAGGGGTATTACCTTTTATTTAAATTCTTAAAGAACCTTAAATTTAGATTAAAAATGAAAAAGGGACTGTTAATTTCTTAAAAGTCCCTTTTGGTACTACTTGGGGTTGTTCTCGTGTTGCAACACTTTATTCGATTTTTCTTTCTTTTCTTTTACGAACAATTCTCTAAAATTGCTGGCTAAAAAAAGTGCTGCTGCCCCCAAAAACAGTAAAGATAGTCCCAGAATGGGGTGGGTTTCTATTATAGGTGCCATTTCTCTCTCCTTTTTTTATTGTTGGAAGATTATAGTACAAATTTTGATAAAAAACACATTTTAAAAACAGGTGTGGCTCTGTTTGTTAAATAACATAGTTAGATTTATAGTAGGCCATACTATCAAATTTTTTAATGTAAAATATACCCATAATGTCTGAATCAAAAACGAAAACAAAACTTAAAACGTCAAAAAATAAAACGCAAAAATCACAAAACAAAACAGAGGCAAAAAAGCTAAAGACTGAATTAAACGAAAACCAACTTAAAGCTGTACAACACGAATCGGGGCCAATGTTAGTTGTAGCGGGCGCAGGTACAGGAAAAACCAGAGTTATCACAGAAAGGATAAAACACCTAATTCAAGATAAAAATGTTGATCCTCAGGAAATTCTGGCCCTGACGTTTACTGAAAAAGCATCACATGAAATGGTGGAACGTGTCGGAGATATTATGCCTTTAGGTTATGAAGAGCCTTGGATTTACACTTTTCATGCCTTTGCCGAAAGGGTTTTAAAAGAAAAAGGAATTGAAATTGGTTTGGACCCTTCTTATAAAACACTTCCCGATTCAGATCAGTGGCTTTTATTGCGTAAAAATATTTTTGAAATGGATTTAAAATATTTCAGACCTTTGGGAAATCCAACTAAATTTATTTCAGATATTTTAACTTTTATTTCTAAACTTCAAGACGAAAATATTTCTAATAAGGACTTTGAAACCTTTGTTAAGCAGATGAAACACGAGAGTGATGAAGATAAATTAAAATATGATGAATTGTCATATATTTACAGTGAATACGAAAGGTTAAAGCTAGTAAATTCAGGGTTGGATTTTGGCAATTTAATAATGTGGTTGATAAAACTTTTTATAGATAGGCCTAATATATTATCTGATTACCAAAAACAATTCAAACATATTCTAATTGACGAGTTTCAAGATACAAATTATGCACAGTACGAACTGATAAAATTACTATACCCCACAAAAGTCAAAGGAGAGAAAAATCCAAAAGAAAAATCTAATCCAAGAAGTTTGCTGGTGGTAGGAGACGATTCACAATCAATCTATAAATTCAGAGGAGCCGCGATTTCAAACATCCTTCAATTTATGGAAGATTACAAAAAAGCTGAAACCGTAACACTAATAAAAAATTACAGATCGACGCAGGAAATACTGGACCCAGCCTACAAACTAATTCAAAACAACAATCCCGACACTTTAGAGTCAAAGTTGGGAATTTCGAAAGAACTGAGGGCTGAGCCCGGAGTGGGCTCAGCCCGCGGAGGGCTCAGCCCGGAAATAATCCGAGCGGAAACCCTGGAAGATGAGGTTAATTTAGTGGTCTCGAAAATCATCGAAATACTTGCAAAAGAACCTCAATACACTTTTAAGGATATAGCCATTTTAGCTAGAGCCAACAATCACCTGGATCCTTTTATGCTTTCGCTGAGAAAATACGGAATACCTTACCAGCTGGTAGGTAATCGAGGCCTTTACGACCGAGATGAAGTTCGCGATATCTTAGCTTTTTTAAAATTAATAATTGATACAAAAGAAGGAATAAGCCTGTTTCGAGTACTAAATATAGACAGTTTGGATATTCCCTATCAAGAAATCTCAAACCTTCTCTCTCAATCAAGATTTAAAAAAGTAGAACTTTGGGAACAAGTGAAAGAATCAAAAAACGAAAACGTCCAAAATCTGGTAAAAATTGTAGAAGAATTTCAAAAAAACATCACAAAACAAACCCCGACCGAAATGGCCTTTAACCTTGTAAATACAATAAATTATCTGGGTAAGTTTTTAGAAGAAGAGACCCAGGAAAATGAACTTTGCATTAAAAACCTAAACCTTCTTTTAAAAAGAGTTCAAAAATTTGAAATCGATTGGCACGATCAAACAAAAGAAATGCCAACCATAGTAGATCTGGTAGATTATTTTGACATGATAATTGAAGCAGGCGAAAACCCCGCTCAAGCTGAAATTGAAGATATCGATACTGTAAATCTTATGACAGTGCATTCGGCAAAAGGGCTGGAATTTCCTGTAGTTTTCATGGTTAATCTGATTTCAGGAAGATTCCCCAGCAAAAACAGAAGTGACACCTTAAAAATTCCTGATGAGCTCATAAAAGAAACCTTACCGACCGGAAACGAACACATCCAAGAAGAAAGAAGGCTTTTTTATGTTGGCATGACAAGAGCAAAAAGATATCTTTACCTAACATTAGGTAAAAACTACGGTGGTAAAAGAGATACTATACCTTGCGGATTTTTAAATGAAACCGGCATTGATTTAAAAGACTTCACAAGTGACGAGATGTCTAAACTACCCTTTCCCAGCGAAGTCAAAAAATCCTTCACACCAAAAATTAGAAAAATATCGGAATTAAAAGGAAACAAATTAGATCATATCAGCTACTCTCAAATAGATAACTACTTAATATGTCCTTTAAGGTACAAATATTCTTACGTTTTAAACATCCCAACTCCACCGAGCAGGTCACTAAATTTCGGAGACACTTTTCATAAAACACTAAATGAATTTCACACCAAAATAATGTTTGGAAATAAACCAACGCTGGAAAATCTTTTTGAAATATTTGAAAAAAACTGGAATCCTTTGGGTTATGAAAATGAAAAAGACAGAAAAAACACTTTTGAAGAAGGAAAAGGGATTCTTAAAAAATATTATGAAAAAAACCAAGATTTAAATGTGAAACACTTAGGATTAGAGAAAAAATTTGTTCTTCATATTGACGGGACAAAATTGAAAGGAACAATAGACAGGATAGATAAACTTCCGGACGGATCAGTTGAGATTATTGACTATAAAACAGGAAAAGAAAAATCCCAAAAAGAGGTAGATGACAACGTGCAAATGACTATTTACACTATGGGAGCAACAGATGCTTTGAAAATTAAACCGGATGTTTTAAGTCTTTATTTTTTGAACACAGGAAACAAAATTTCTACAAAAAGAACTCAAAAACAAGTTGACGCCCAAAGAGAAATCATTAAGGATGTGATTAAAAATATAAATGAGGAAAATTTTGAACCTAATCCGGGGCGCGATTGTATGTACTGCGACTTTAAAGATATATGTCCCTTCGCTAAGAAAGAGTAAGAAAAATAGCAGAGCCCAAGACGAGCTTAAGCTTGGGAAAAAAGATCCGAAAATAAGTTGATATGGCGGGGTAATAGGCTGAGTCCTCTAAAGTGAGGCGAACTCACAGTGGCAAGCTCATAAACCTAGAAAAAAACTTCAGAATAGGATTAAAGTATTTGATGTAAGGATGAGGAAACTCAACATCTTCCCCGCCAAACTTTTCTTTAAAATGACTGAAACCTCCCCAGTTTTTTGTAGCATCTTTAAATCGCAGGTCATCCCTACCCTCAAGATCCAAAACCTTATACCCAAGACCTTTAAAATATAAAATAGATTTCCACAGAAGCTCATACCCAGCTTTGGTTTTTAATCCCTTTTCAGATGTGCCGCCGGTCGAGTATAGAACCATATCCCCGTGACAAAGATAAAACTTCCCACTTAAGAGCTCTCCTTCTCCGTCAAAAGATAAAACAAGGTGGCACTCTTTTCCAAATATTTTGACTTTTTCCTCAAAATCCACCATCGGCTGAACATAAAAATGCTTCCTTCTACCTGTACCTTGCACCATTTTAAAATATGCTGGCATTTTTTCTTTAATTGGATTTTGATAAAACCTTGTGACAGTACCTTCTCTCTGCGCTCTTTTTATCGAATACTTTCCACTATGAGAAATATTATCCCAAAGCTCTTGTTCCGGTTTTGTAAGATCAATATAAATAGTCGAAGGGGGCGTTAAAGGCACATCACTTTTTACATAACCAGACTGCTCCAAAACCATAACATCTTGCCCAATAAAAGGCTCTATTTTAATAAAAAGTGGTTTTAATTTTGTGCAAAATTCTTCAATTTCTGTGATATCATTTTCATCAACTTTAGATGGTTTTTGAATTTTAATAATGGTTCCAAGAAATGTTCTGTGAAAATAAATATTTATTCCACTAGAAGTTCTATAACTCTCCCACCCCATTCTTTCAAGATACTTTGCCCATTTATCGCTTTGTCTAATATCTAATTCGGGCTTCATTTTAGTATGCTTAAAAACTTCCATCTCAAATTATTTGCCACCAAAAACATTTTGTATAAAGGCTCGTTGATTACATAATCATAAGATTTAATATAACTGACATGTGTTGCACCATACTTTTCTTTGAACAAGGAAAATCCATAGTAAGGATCACTTTTATTACTCATATCTTCAGCTGCTCCCCACATATCAAACAAATCACACCCCAGCTTTTTTCCAAATTTAATGGCTTCCCACCCTAAAAGACAGTTTGATTGCACGTCTTTATCTTTTTCAGTTGAACCTCCGTAAGGATAATACAAAACCCCGTCTTGAACCAAAAGCATCCAAGCAGAAAGAGGCTTTCCTTCATACTCAGCTACTAACAAATGCGCCGAATCAGCACCTCTAAAAGTCTTCCAAACTCCCTCCAAATAAACTTTTGTCCTTCCAAAAAATCTTTGTCTCTGCGTGGTCTCCAGATAAAGATCATAAAATATTTGAAAATCCTCATCGCTAGTGCTCTCTCTAACAATCACGCCTTTTCTTTGAGCCAGCCCAATGTTGTATCTGTGTTTTTTATGCATATTTGCCAAAATTTCTTCCTCACTTTTTTTAAGATCCATCAAAAAATTACCTTTGGCAAACTCATCTCTTTGGGACAAAACACACTTATCTTTTAGCACCTGTTCGGCTTTATCGGCCTCGGGGTCTTTTTTTGTAACATTGGGAACGTCAAAATGCACGGCAATACAATCATTTTCATCTAATGATTTTTTTAAATCTTCAAAATCAATTTCAAAAGGGTTAACTCTTGGACAATACCCGTAATAGTTGTTAGTAAAAGGAATTTTGTGTTTTGTATAAAGAATTTTACCAACCCTAATTGCCGGAGTGCCGTAGTCGTTTTTAAATTTTTCCCAAAGCTCGGATTGAAGAATGTGTCTTTTCATATGGCCAGTATATCATTGACTCCAAGACCAATGTAGGCTATTTTATGACTACAATTTAATATCGTCCCTAAAAGGGCGGGATCAAAGAGTACAGGCCTTGAAAAATATTCGGGCCGAAAAAAGAGGCCCGTACAGATTAAACATTTGGCGGGCTTCGATCTAACTTATTAGCTTCTAAAAACTTCCTTAATTTCTCAAAACTAAAAGGCGTCTAAAAAATTTAAATTAAAATTTCCCAAATTCGTGCTTAAACTTTCCTTGAATCTTGTCAATAAAACCGTCTTTATCTCTTAGGTAATATGTAACAGTTCTGAGAGTTTTGATTATCATATTAAATCTCCCTTCCTTATCAAAACGCCTTACAGAAACATGTATTTTAGGTTTTTTTAGTAAAGCATATGTAAAACCGCTACCATGGAGCCTTTTTGCAAGATCAAAATCCTCTCCAAAATTAACTTTCTCTCTAAACCCACCAATTTTTTCAAATGAGCTTTTTTTGACACAAATAAAAACACCCACAGCACCGGGATTTTTCTTTTTTATTAGTTCTAACATGAAAATATTCACAAAAAGGTAAATAAACTCATCTATCGGCTTATCTGATATTGGCTTATTCCAAGTAGTTAAAATATCAATATTTTCCTTTTCTAAATGATTGTTTATTTTTTCTAAAAAATCGTTTTCTATCATTACATCGGCATCAAAAAAGATAACATAGTCGCTAGTAGCTTTTTTTGCTGCGTAATTCCTCTGAAATGACACCCCTCTTTGAGGAGATTTCAAAAATTGAATTGGATACTTACTTGAAAATTTCAGGACCTCTTCTTTGGTTTTATCCTGAGAGTCGCCATCAACAATAATTACCTCAAAATCTTTAAAAGTCTGTTTTTCAAGACAACCTAAAATACCTCCTATGTACTTTTCCTCGTTTAATGTAGGTATGCAAATACTAAATTTCATTTA
>CAZGHA010000029.1:0-7035 GCA_964525475.1 uncultured Candidatus Saccharibacteria bacterium
TGGGATGCTATGAACTCTGGAAAAATACTTTTAATGAATCTTTCTAAGGGAAAAATTGGTCAGGATAATGCAAACCTACTTGGCGCCTTACTGGTCTCTAGGATACAGTTTTACGCCTTACAGAGGGCAAAAATACCTAATGATAAAAGAAAACCTTTTTACTTATATGTCGATGAGTTTCAAAATTTTGCTACGGGAAGTTTTGAAGAGATTTTGTCAGAATCAAGAAAGTACAAACTGGGTTTGAATTTGACTCATCAATTTACAGGACAGCTTCCTGAGAACCTTTTAAAGGCGGTTTATGGAAATGTAGGTACAATTATGACCTTTTCTTTAGGAGCTCCTGATGCGAAGGAATTAGCAAAAGAATTTGCTCCTTATTTTGGAGAAGAAGACATCATATCTCTTGAAAGATTTCAGGTTTACACTAAACTTATGGTAGATGGGATGACTTCACATCCTTTTTCAGCTAAAATTACAGTTCCTTGGGCGGACGATTTTATTGTTCCCAAGACTAACAATAGAGAGAAGGTTTTACAAAGAAGCAGAGAAAAGTTTAGTATAAATAGAGAAGTGGTTGAGGGCAGAGTTAATAAGTGGTTAACCACAAAATTTGATAAAGGGATGGCAATTGGTCAGGAATATGCCGCAAAAAACCCAGTAACTGACAACATAGGTAAAAATTTAGAGAGTACGGAGGAGTAAAAAATGACAGATTTTAGAGAAGAAAAAAAAGATGACTTTGAGTTTAAGGGAACTTATCAAAAGAAATATGAAAATATAAAAAACCTTTTGCAATCAGCATTGAACCAGATTGAAAAGGTGCAGAATGCTATTGAAAACCTTGAGCAAGAGGATAGGAGGACTCACTATCAAAATATACCTGGTACAGAAGGTGTTTTTGATGGTCAATATTTAGTAGCTCAAGATGGTAGAAAGACCGAAGTTCCGGCAAATTACGCTGCTAAGTCTAAGTTAGTTTACGGAGATATATTAAAAGTTTTCACTGATTCAGGAAGACAGATTTTTAAACAAATTGATAGAGTTGAAAGAAAAAAGATCGAGGGTGTTTTGGCAAAAAAAGAAGGAAAGTGGTATTTACTCGCAGACTCAGGTTCCTACAAAATTTCAGACGCTTCAGCTGAGTATAATAAGGCTGAGTTGAATGACAGGGCTTCCGCTCTTATACCTGCGGAAAATCCTAAAGTGTCTTTTGCTTCACTGGATGTGGTTTTTAAGGAAAATGATGCTTTTAAGCCCAAGGAAAAAATCTTCGAGAAACCTTCAAGATCCGAAAAATATGAAAAAACCGCCGCAACATCCAAGAAAAGACCTTCAGGTACATCAGACACAGTAGTGAAAAAATCTTTACCCAGTAGTTTTTCAAAAAAAGGCGGGGATTATAAGCCAAGACCGAAAGCTACCCCGGTAGAAACAACAGAAAAGGAACTAAAAAAAGAAAAAACTGCTGAAGTTCCAAACAAAGAATACGTTAATAATATAATGGATGATGATGATTTGAGGTAAAAAATTATTCAGTTTCTTCTTCACCCTCAAGCTCAATCTCAAGCTCTGGTTCTTCAATGGTACCTTTTCTCAAATAAGGTCTAATTTCCACTCTATCTGGTTTGAAAACGGGAATAGATGTTTTGATTAATACTGTAATTTCTTTTTCATTCCATTTAATAAAAGTCATTTTTACGTTTGCGCCTTTATCAATAGTACAAGTAACTCTCTGAACAATATATTCGTTTGTAATTTCTCCTATCAACACTCTTTTATCTTTTCTATTAGCGTAAACTTCAATATTTTTCTTTTTGGCTCTAATAGAAAGTTCTTCACCGGAGGCTAGATCCTCTTTTTTTATACTTTTTGAATTAACCTGAAAGGTAGCTTCACAGGTTGTTCCCGGCTCTTTTAAAAGGGCTTTGGTGCTTAATTTAGCCCCATTTCCATTACACTCGGTCTTTTGATTTTTTGCTAAATCCATGTTTTTTAAAGCTATAGAATTAATTGGATCTTTTTCTAAAACTTCCTTGAATATTTTTTTAGCTTTAGAAAACTCTTTTGTTTGTAGGTAAGATCTTCCCAGTCTAATTTTTGCATCAATATTATCCGGATATATTTTTAAAATTTCAGAATTTAAACTAATAGCCTCGTCCCATTTTTGCTTTAGTGAGGCCTCAATTGCCTTTTTGGTAAGTACTGCTAGGCTTAAAGTCATAAGTGATAGCATATAAAAATATAGAGATTTGTCAATAAGCGCTTTCTTAGTAAAAATCTAAAAAAATGAATTTTGTGGTCATAAAGTAACTTAAAGTGTGCTAATATATTCTTTATGTCAGGACATTCTAAATGGGCGAATATAAAAAGAAAAAAGGAAGTTACAGATTCCAAAAAAAGTAAAATATTTTCAAAAATGAGCAGACTTATTACAGTTGCTGCAAAAAACGGAGCTGACCCGGACTCTAACGCCACTTTAAGACTTGCTGTTGAAAGAGCAAAAGAGGCGAGGATGCCGAAGGAAAATATTGATAGGGCGATAGATAAAGGATCGGGTCAAGGTGGCTCAGTTAGCTTTTTTGAAACTGTTTATGAGGGTTTTGGGCCAAATGGTGAGGCTTTTTACATTAAGGCTCTTACTGATAATATAAACAGAACTGTTGCTGAAGTTAGAAATATTTTTAGTAAACACGGCGGTTCGTTGGGCGGTTTAGGTAGCACAGCTTACATTTTTTCATCAGATCCTGATAATCCCAGTTATATTGTTGAGGTTAGTTCTTCAGCTGTAAAAAGCTTAGAAGGAATATTGGACGAGTTGGAAGACCATGATGATATTCAAGATGTTTTTGTAAATTTTCAATTACCGGAAGAAGCCGAAGAATGATAATTATTGGAATAGACCCAGGTACAGCCAAAATGGGTTATGGAATTATAGAAGTTGATAAAAAGGGGAAGAAAATAAATCTTATAGAAAGTGATGTTTTGATTACTCACCCCGACCTAGAGCCAGAAAATAGGTTGAAATTTTTATACAATAGCTTAACTGCCATTTTGAAAAAACACAATCCCGATGTTATGGTGATAGAAAGATTGTTTTTTAATACCAATGCCAAAACCGCCATTGCAGTAGGGCAGGCCAGAGGAATAAGCATGCTTAGTGCTGCTAATAAAAAAATAAAAGTGAGCGAATATACCGCTTTGGAAGCAAAGTTGGCTCTTACAGGGTATGGAAGATCAGACAAAAAGGTTATGCAGGAAGCGGTTAGGGAAAAATTTGGATTAACTGATAAAATAAAATCCGATGATGCTAATGATGCTGTGGCCATGGCTTTATGTTATGTTAAAAAAACTCTACTAGCTCCCTGTCCTGGCAAGGATTAACATGTTTAAGCCGATTAAATTTGAACTAGAGAAGAAAAATAAATATCTTATCCAATCTATTCTTATAGGTATATTTATCTATATTTTCACTCAGGGCTTAGTAAATATTAGTAATTTTAAATTGATCGCTTTGTCGTTGTTGTTGGTAAGTTCCGGATCTTTAATATCCCATTCTTCCGGCATAACAAAGGAAAATTTTTTGTACAGCATAATAATGCCTTTAGGGGTTGTCGCCGGGGGAATATTGTCTCTTCGTTTTTATCCAAATTTAGGTACCGTTTTTAAATTGATGGTAGTGGCTTTTTTTTCAGGAATCTACTACTTAGTATCTTTAGCGGACAATATCTTTTTGGTAGTTCACGATAGAGAAGAGATAATCCCTCTTTACAGAGTTGCTGTGACTTGGAGTCAAATATTGCAAGTGGTGGTAGCAATTCCTTTATTTGCAGGAATATTTAAACTAAATTTGGTAGTTTTTCTTCAATCATTAATAGTTTCTTTGGTAGCTTTTTCATTTACTTACTATCAATTGTGGGTGTACCGCTTCGAACCTGATGCCAAAAAGCTGGGGGCGGGGGAGAGGTTTTATATTTGTTTCATGTCATTTTTTATTATTTATGTTTCATCGGTAGCCGTATCGTTTTTTCCTTCTGAAGATTTTCTTAGAGCTTTGTTCACATCATCCGTTTTGCTTTTTGTACTAAACTATACTTCAGCTCACTTAAAAAACGAGATATCCCGCAGGATAATCGTAAGGTACTTGCTTATAATTTTGGTTTTTTTAATATTCTTTTTGTTTTTTAAACCTTAACTTATTTCCAAAATAATTTATTTTTAATTAATAATCTTATTATTTAACACAGTTAAGTGTTGTTACAACAACTAATAGTAAAGGAGTGGGGTAGTAATAGTGCAATTTGGGTTATGGTATGTTTGTCATACTACAGGTTAGAGTGCTAATACTATAGGACTTATAGTAAATTTGGAAATAAAGTCAAATTTTAAATTATCTGTACAATTGTCATAGTATTCTTCTGTAAGATTGTCATAGTTGCGTTCTGTATGATTGTCATACTTTTCCGGAGGAGGGGATGTGGATAACTCCACATGCGTTAATGCATAAATGAATGAGAAATAAAAAGATGTGTGTGTCTAAGTGTGAGTTAATTAAATAATTAATTAAATATAAATTAAATATAACAAGAATTATTGGATTTAATTAACGTGCGTTTATTTCACTTCCCCCCTCTTTATTATAACAGGCGCCTTTTTTCCTTTATTTGGCTATATGAGGCTTGCCCCTATTAAGAAGTCGTTAAACATACATTATACGACGTTGCTCCTGTAGACAAGAGGTAAGCTCTACTACCTAAATCCTCTCCAAAAATAATAAGAATGATTTTGCAAATTATTTGTTTTTTATTTCTTAATAATAAACTAGTGTCACTACTCTATTATTTTTATTTAACAATTCTCTCTCCTTATAATTTTTATTTCCCGCTCCTCCGGTAACTAATCCCCGCATCTTATGCGTAACACTCCCCAACCCTTCTATTCATTTCATACCCGCCTAAAAATGAATAAAAAAAGCCTGTAATATGTTGATATAACAACAAATAATCGTATTTGCTCCTAGAATCGATTTTAAGGCCTTTGTTATAATTAGACACTACTTTTACCGTCCTGATAAGGTATCTTTGCATACCATGTAGCCTGATGTGGTAATTCTGTAAAATATTAGTCCTGATCACAGTGGTTTTAAAAAACATTCACGTATCCCTTCTTATTTTATTAATTGCGTATATGTCGTATAATTTTATTACATGTCTACGATAAAATTATCCTCAAATTTTGACGATGTAGTTTTAGATTATCTGGAATTTTGCGAAATTGAGAAAAACCTTTCTCAGAATACAATCAAAATGTATCACTTTTACCTTACCGATTTTGGTCAGTGGTCCAGAGACTTCTTGAAAAAAGATGTTTTTTCTATCGAAGACATAGATGACGAATTAGTCAAAAAATATAGAATCAATTTAAATCGCAGACTAAGTTCTAAATCCAAAATGGAATATAAAAGATCTACACAAAAGACATTCCTTGTCGCATTAAGGGCGTTTTTGAAATACCTTGTTGTTGAGAAAAATCTTGAAATACTCTCGCCAGAAAAAATTCTTTTAGGAAAATCCGAGGATCGTATTCCTAAGTTTTTAAATGACCAACAAATGAAAAAATTATTTGAAGTCCAAAATCTTGATAAAAAATCAGGCATCCGGGATAAAGCGATAATTGAAACCCTTTATAGCACGGGTTTGCGGGTATCCGAGCTTGTTGCGTTAAATCGAGACGAGGTTAATTTTGATACAGGTGAGTTTACTGTTTTAGGTAAAGGAAGAAAGGCCCGTATTGTTTATCTTTCTCCTGAGGCTATAAAGTGGTTAAAAAGATATTTGGCCACACGTGCAGACCCATTCATACCGCTTTTTATTAGATACTCAGGTAGGAAAATGCAAGAAAATGATTTTGATGGTGAGTCATTAAGAATAAATCCTCGAAGTATCCAGAGGTTAATAAAAAAATATGTTAAAAGGTCTGGGATATCCGTCGATGCCACGCCTCATACTTTAAGGCACACCTACGCCACAGGGCTTTTGTCCGAAGGCGCGGATTTGCGTGAGGTTCAGGAGCTTTTAGGCCATTCAAATGTTTCTACAACACAAATTTACACACATGTCACGAATCGACAGTTAAGAGAGATACATAAAAAATATCACAAAGATATTATTGCTTCGGGAGATAATGCCTCTAATGGTGAGGACGAAAGTGAGGATTCGGTGTCCTCTCTCGGGTAGGTCTTATTCAGCTAGGTTTTAATCAGATAGATTTTATTTGGGTATTTTTTAAAAAACTTTTTATAGGCTCAAAACTTTTTCTATGAATTTCGCAAGGTCCAAATTCTTTAAGAGCTTCTAGATGAAAACTAGTTCCGTATCCTTTATTTTTATCAAACCCGTAATTTGGGTATTTTTTGTGCATTTCAATCATGATATGGTCTCTAAAAACCTTCGCCACTATGCTTGCTGAAGCTATGGATATGCTTTTATTGTCTCCATTTATAATATTTTCTTGATCTTCTTTTGTTATTTTGACAACCTCAAACGTATCTGTGAGTACATATTGTGGTTTTATTTTAAGATTTCGTATTGCCTTGAAGAAAGCCTTCTGCGTTAATTCAGAAATTCCTAATTTGTCTACCTCCTCCGGCCCGAAAACCTCTACAGAATAACTAATAGCCTCTTTTTTAATGAACTCGGATAGAATTTCTCGCATTTTAGAACTAAGTTTCTTAGAGTCTTTGATTTTTCCATACAATTTAGCTTTTTCTTGTATTTTCTTTATGCGTTCATTTATAGATTTCTCGTCGTTATTTATATATGTCTCTGTTGTAATGATATTTGTGCTCATTTCATCTTTATTTGCTTTTGCAGAAGCTTTTTTTAGAGTCGTTTTTTTGTTTTTTGAAGAATCTTCTACTGCTTTTTGAAAATCATCATTAAACAGTTTTTTTAAATCTAGAATAACTGCTGAAACTACAAAAGGTCCCGCCAAAGGACCTCTCCCCACCTCATCAATACCAGCAACGTATTTTAT
>CAZGHA010000030.1:0-6398 GCA_964525475.1 uncultured Candidatus Saccharibacteria bacterium
GGTGGTACAGTCGAACTGGTATATAATATTTCTATGAATACTGATAATAAGACTGTACTAATTGTAGGGGCTTCTGGTGGTATAGGAAATAAAACCTCAGAAATTCTTCTAAAGATTGGATATAAAGTAATAGGTACGTATTTCAAGGATAAAAGGAAAGTTGATACTCTATCAAATAACCCGAACTTTAAATCAATGGAACTCGATGTTAGCGATAGGATATCGGTTCATAATCTTCAAAAATCCATAGAAACTGAATTATATGCAGTGGTAAATTGTTCTGGAATCGTCGAATTCGAAGGAAATGGTATAGAAAAGGATTTTGAAATTTGGGATAGGACAATGAAAACAAATCTTTCTGGTAATTATTATCTCGCAAAATATTTTTCAAATAACATTGCAGAAAATGGTAGGTTTATAATGATAAGTTCGACAGACTCGTACTATGGTGGGTCTGTAACAACTGCTTATGCCGCGAGTAAAATGGGTGTGAATTCACTCACTAAATCTTTTTCTTTATTGTTTAAAGATAGGAAAATATTGGTCAATTCTATTGCTCCTGGATGGGTGTTAACTGACATGACTAAAGACGAGGGAAAGGAATTTTTAAGCCAAGTTGCTAAAACAAACCCTTTAGGTAGAATTGGACAACCTGAGGATATTGCGAATGTTATTAAATTTTTATTATCAGATGATGCAAACTATATAAATGGACAAGTAATATCTGTTGAGGGTGGTTATACAAACCAAGATCCGACACTCCTAATTGAGGAAGATAATATTATTTAAACTAAAACAGAATATATTTCTCAACAACCTCCCAGATAGTCCACCAAATCCTTGGGATTGTTTATATAACAACATAAATACACTAATAAAGAAGCTAAGTTGTATACAAAATCACTTTAGTAATATAATTATTTTATGAAAAATGCATTGGTCACAGGAGCAAGCAGGGGAATAGGTAGGGAGGTAGCTGTTGAATTGTCAAAAAATGGTTATTTCGTTTTTTTAACTGGTAGGGATAGAATAGCACTTGAAGAAACAAAGAGATTAATTACTGAGAATAATGGAACTGCTGAAATTATCATATTAGATCTGCTTTCTCTTGAGAGTATAAAATCTGCTTCCACCCTGGTTAAGAAAAAAATTAAAGTTCTTAATGTTTTAACAAACATCGCTGGAATGTACCACGATGATAAGATGCATTTTTTTGACATTCCTTTTGAAAACTATCCTGACGAAGCAATAATTAAAAATATTAATTCCAGTTTAGTAGGTCATATATTACTGACTAAATATCTTGTTGAGATAATGGGGCAGGATTCCTGCGTTATTAATATGTCTGGTACATTTGATGAGGAAGAGATTGGAGTTATTTCTGATTTTATTACCAAAAAAGCAAATGAATTATTCTCCAAACAACTATCTCTTGAGTTAAAAGATAGAGGAATAAGATCCAACTGTATAAGGCCAGATTTTGTTTTTACAGAAAATGTTCATAAATTTTTCCCTGATGTAAAAAAGGAAGAAGCATTAGATCCAAAATATGTGGCACAGAGGATAGTAGATGTGTGCGAAAACGTAAATCTAAACGGAGAAATTATCGAAATTAACAGATAAATTATTTCGCACAACCTTCCAAATAACCCACCAAATTTTAAAAAACCACCTACCTTAACTCTTTGTGGTAAATTGTATCGGATAATCGCAGTTTAAAACTATATTTATTTACTAATTCCTTAATAATTTTATCAAATGTTGTTCTGTAATCTTTGTTTTTTGACTTATCAAACATTCCTAAATCTGTATCTTCTAAATCAGGTAATTCATTCTTCAATCTCTCATAAATGTATTTACTTAAATTTATGTGCTCAACATAGACTTCGTTTGTACCTGAATCTTTAATATTTTTAAACACAGAGTTCAAAGCATCGTTATTATTTATATATTTTGGTAACAGAGGCCCGACAAAAGCATAAGTACCTATACCTGCTTTATTTAATACTCTTAGAGCTTCAAATCGTTGAGAAACGTTGGGTGCAAATTTTTCAAAAAATCTTGAAACACTGTCATCAACCGATGTTATTGTTAAACCAACTTCCACATTCTTTATTTTTTTAATAAATCAATGTCCCTTGTTACTAATTGAGATTTAGTTAAAATGCTCACCTTACCTTCAAAACCATAATCAACGAGAACTTGTAAACATTTTCTTGTAACTTGGTACTTTGCTTCTACACCCTGATACGGATCAGTTACTGAACTAAATAAGATACTTAAACCCTTACCTTTGTTTTTTAATTTTTGAATTTCTTTTTGCAATAATTCTGGAGCATTTATTTTCACGTAAACAAATTCGCCCCAATCATTTATATCTTTACCAACATATCTGGACATAAAGCTAGCGTAACAATAGACACACCCAAACCTGCACCCTGTGTACGGGTTAACAACATAATCAGCATCAGGTAATTTACTCTTTGTAAGAATTGATTTTGATTGAATTTCTTTGATTTCCATTACGGTAATATTAACATGGGGACATACATAAAGTTTTCAACAACTTATGCGGTACTCCATCAAACTAAGATTTTTTCGTTTTCTTTTGACTTTAGCTTGATATTTCTTTTATACTTAAATAAGTGTTTAAGAAAATATTAGTATATTTTTGTATTGTTACTGCATCTTTAATAATACTTATAAAACTTTCTGATGAGATTTCATTTTTATGTACAATTATTGGAGGTAAGTATTACGATTGTTCTCGCGGTGTAGCATGTTACGACTGTCCGTGCGGATGTAGTAGTAATATAAACGGTATTTGGAATTTTATAAAGAATGGTTTCAGAATCGAGTATCTCGGTTAATTATGGTTAAAATTTATAAATAATATTTTAAATAACCTACCAAATTTTATTTCCTTTAGTAGCTACTAATAAGAGTCTTTGATTGAGATTGATGAAAAAGCCAAACCTTGTTACAATTTGAATATGAAAAAAATAATTATTGTGTCCTTAGTAATAATTCTTATCGCTACAGGATATTTTTATTTTAACAAAAAATCTCATAAAAAACTCATCTCAAATAGTTGTGTTACTTTGATTGTTCCAAAATTTGATGAAAACCAGATGACAATTGACGAGTATACTAAGGAATCAGTAAATCTATGTGTTGGCGAAGATTATCTAATTGATTATAGTAATGTATTTGCACTTAAAAATGCTGTAAAGAGATTTAAAATCCAATATACTCCCAATACAGATACAAGTATTACAGTAACAAGTGAGGAGGAATATTTAGAAGGTAAACCAAGTGGGAATTTTATAAAGAGTCAAGCGAAAGTTTTTTTGGAAGGAGATACTCAGTGTTTTAATGTAACAGGTTTAGTGATGGACGTTAGTATGTTTTATTGTTTTTATAACGATTCACCTGATACTTTAGAGCTGAAAATTAAGGGAGAAAGTACACTTCCTCCAATTCCCCTTTGGTAAAAAATTCTTAACACAGTTTTATAATAATCCAGTAGATAATTGGTCTTACTGTTTTGTCATCGGATAATCCAAACTGATATAATTTATCAATGAAAAAATGGAAACTAAAATCCTCTAAACCTGTATTCGAATCCAAATGGTTGACTATAAAATCAAACGATTATGAATTACCTGCAGGTTGGGTTAATAAAGATGAAACCAGCGAAAATGCAGCTCTAAGAGAACTAAAAGAAGAAACCGGTTATACAGGTAACGCTACCTTTTTAGGAACTATTTATCCACAACCTGGTTTTAGCTCTATGCTCGCGCATATTGTGGAAATTGAATTAAATGAAAATATAGAAAAAAGAGACTTGGAATCAGATGAAGAAATTGAATTTGAGTTAATGAGTATGGATAAAGTAGATTCGATGATAAGAGAGAATCTATTTAAAGACATGGGCATGCTCTCAGCACTAAATTTATTTAAGTTAAGAAGAAGAGATTGAAATAATTCTCAACAATTTCCAAAATAGCTTACTATTTTTTAAGATCGAATTCATATCGAGAAATACCATGAATTGATATAATTTATTTATGTCAAAAAGATATTTAGAATTAAGTAACTTTTTTCTTGCAGTTCCTTTTATCTATGCAATATTAGAGCCGGAGAAAAATATAGATTTCATATACAATACAAGCATAATGTTGTTTATTGCTGAATTTATAACAATACACTCTAGCGCGATGCTAAGCGGAACACCAAATAAAGAAGTAGGCAGAAAAATATTGCTTTTCTTTTTTTACATGGCTTTTGTATTTGCTTTTTCACTAGTTTCTAAATCAAAAAATATCTTTTACTTTTTAACTGTTAGCTTTTTTATTAAATTTTTTATTAATAAAAATGAAAGTAACATGGATAGAATTGTGAAACCTATTATTGTTTTCGTATCCTCGGCATTTTTAGTAACATTTACAAGTGGAATTTGGAAGTCTCTAATACGCATACCATTACCTGTTTTAATGCAAAAACCAGATAATATTAGTGGTTTATTTGTAGAAATTCCTCAAACGATTCTAGCATGGGGTATTATATATCCTATAGGACTGTACTTAATTAGCTTTATGAATTTTAAATATTCAGAATATTCCTAACCGCCTTCCGATAATTTGCCCAGTAATTCTTAGCCTAGTTTGATTTTTACCGCTTGATATAATTGACTAAATGAAGCAAAAAACCTTATCTTGGAATAAAAAAAATAAACTCGTCACACTTGTAGTAATTTTTTCACTTATTTACTTACTGTTTTTTTATAAAATATGGTTTTCAGATTATTTACCTTGGGGAAGTGATGCGGAAACTAAACATTGGCCAGCCCGAGAATTTTTATATACAAGTATAGTAGAGAATCATACTTATCCATTTTACACAGAGAAAATTTACGGGGGTTTCAATATAGCGGGTGATTTTGAGCTAGGTTACATGAATCCTATTAATATACTATCAATTTTACTATTCGGGCCTTTTTTATCGTATAAAATGCTTCATTTTCTGACATTTTTACTAGGTAGTTTAGGATTCTATGTTTTTCTAAATAAAAGAGATATAAAACTAACAGGCATACTAATAGCAACTGTTATATATCTATACAATTTCTTTATAATAAATCATCAAATACATTTTAATATTGTATTAATTGTCCCTTTATTTCCCTGGATTTTAGTTCTAATTGATAAATATTTTGAAAATAAAAAAATAAAATATCTTATTTATTTGTCTTTGCTATTTTCTTACTTTATTCTTTGGGGACATCCCCAAATAACTTTACTACTTGGAATAGGTTCTTTAGCATACAGTTTTTTCAAAATTCATTTCTTATCAGAAATTAAGGTAGTGTTTAAAATCTGGATATTTGTAACTTTCTTTGCAGTTATTGTGACTTTGCCTCAGATATTATCTACTTACAAACTTTACAAAAACAGCAATAGAGATCAAATTGATTACAAAGAAGGTTCTTTCAACACAATAATGCTTTCGAATTTAGTTCTACCTCTGCAATACGGTGGCTATAAAGATTATATGGGCCTTCGAATTTTTGAGAGCAGTTACACATATACCGAAATGTACATTTACTTGGGAATATCTGCAAGTATCCTTTTTATTTATAGTTATTTGTTTGGAAAGGACAGAGACGATTGGTTTGGAATTGTCTTAATTTACATTTCACTCATATTAATTTTAGCAAGATACTCTTTTTGGAGCGGTAATATTCCTTTGATACCTATGTTTAGACAGTGGGCTCGAGGTGTGATATTAACTTATTTTGCTTTAGCCTTTGGCGTAGCTCAGTTATTTAAAAAGGATAGAGTTTTTTTGAAAACACCTGGTACAGGCAGAATATTAAGTTTAGTATTTTTATTTACTCCCTTTGCTATTCAGTTTTATCAGAATTCAAGAATTGAAAGTTACTTTTTTAGCCAAGCCTTGAAATTCTTTAATGTATCGTGGGAAATTCACACTGTGTGGTTTATTTTAACTGTAAGCACATTGTTATTAATATTTTTAAGTACTGCATTTCCAAAGTACAACATTTTGAAATTAGTAATTGTCCTTATTCTCGTAGATAACCTTTTTTATACACAAGATCCATCAGAATACAGAATAAAGAAAATAAAGAATCCCTCCTCTAAACTATACGTACAAAATCTTTCTGACAAAACGGTGATAGATTATCACAATAATATCTCAGGTTTACAGTACTTAAATGCAAATTATAATTCCCCTTTTGGATACAGCCAGCTTGTTGGTAAAGATTATTATAATAAGCTAGAAAGATACAGTTATGGAAAACAATTAGTCAAGCCTCTGGCAATAGAAAAAATTGATAGAAACCTTGTAGATATAATTAATTTAGAATATATAAT
>CAZGHA010000031.1:0-3331 GCA_964525475.1 uncultured Candidatus Saccharibacteria bacterium
ATTCATTAAAGACATAGCTTCAGAATACTTTTCAATTCCTTTTAATGTTCTTTTTGCAGACTTTCTTCCTGCAACAAAACCTGCAATCGATAACAAAGGATTTAAGGTCGTTAATCCTAGAGCAAACAGTGTCATATTTTTTGAATATTCTTCAGTAGGTTTGGTTTCAAACATACCTCTCTTCACAACCTCATCCTCCACATATTTGTTGAATTTGGTTATTTTTCCAAACATTGTTTTTGATTTTTTCAAATCTGTGTCTTTTACCTCCTCTTTCACATCAACAGGTGTTCCTTTTATTTCATTTTCAAGATTAACTAATTGTGGAATTTTAATAATTTTATTAAATTTTTCCAAATTAGATAATCCTTGGTTTAAATTCTCAAGTGTTTTTGCATCAAATTCTTTAAGCTCGACACCCTCCTTAAAAATTGCGCTCATGACCTGTTGTTCAAAATTTCTAAGATCAGGTGAGTCTATACTTTTTAATCTCACGAAAGAAAAATGTTTTTTATCGTCTTCTTTTATTTTTAAAAACCCTCTTTGAGCTAAATGGATTATGGTAGCAGTTAGTTCCTTATGATCTATTACACCATCTACAATAAAACCTGTTTCTGCGGGTGAAAACACTTCCCCACCATCGTATTGGGGAGGCTCAAACCAAGCTGAAACGATTCTTTCGTTGCTTTTTAAAAATCTCCTTTGTTTAAGATAATTAATGAATATCTTGATGGGTAGAAAAAGATACCAAAGTGAAAGTAATAAACCGATAAAAAATTGAAATATTTTTAAAAATATACCGGATTTATCTTCTATTGGTCCGAGAACAGCAACAGAGTTTTTAGGTAAAGATATCAAAACAGTTACATTCTCTCCTGGGTTTAAGCCTTTGCTGGAAGACACCTGTATTTTGTTATCAGAATAATTAATTAAACAAGATTGAGAAGTGCTGTCTTTTACCCCCTCATAACAAATATACTTTAAATCATCTTCCTTGACAGATTCCGGCACATATACTGATGCAGTAAATTTGCTAATTGGTATTTGCCAATCAAAGCCAACTAAATTCCAGTAAAACTCATCGTGATCAGTAAAATATGTAATTGAGCCGGAAAGCTTGTATTTTATAATGTATGTTTTTTGGCCTGAAATTAACTTATTCGCGTCACCAATTTTTAATTTTATATAATCTCCATTTTTTGATTTTGAAAAATTATAAGGATTGCCGCTCTCATCCGTTACACTAAGAATATCAATATCAATAATGAAAGTTTTGTTATCTTGATTTTTTCTTTTATAAACTATCTCCCTAACTAAACCGTGTTTTCGTGAGGATTCAAAATCGTATTTTATAGTTTCAGTAATTTCAACTGTTCCGTCTTTTTTTATATCTACTTCTGAATTAAAATCTAAAATTCTTTCGGCAAATACTTTTACTGGAGTTAAGAATGAAATTGAGAAAATACACAGTAATAAAAATAATCTTATGTTTTTAATTTTCATTTAAGTTACTTTGGTGGGCGAGACAGGAGTTGAACCTGCACGGGTTTTACCCCACAACGACCTCAACGTTGCGCGTATACCAATTCCGCCACCCGCCCACGACACTTAGAATTATACTATATATTTATTAGGTTACTAAATTAAAATTCTTAGAAATATAGTTAAAATATACAAGCTAACTAATTAATGCTTTTCAGTCTTCTAACATTTGTTAATGGAATTCCAAATCTTTTAACCTGATAAATCAGGTCTCCTTCTATCTTCCACATACTCTCTCTTTTTTCATCACATATTGATATAGTTGCATTTGAATAAACATCGTTTTTAAAATTTAAACTGTTTCTAAAGTAATATTTAATAAAATCTTCCCGACCGCATGAATAAATAACTTCTTTACTAATATCCATATTTCCATTAATCCAATTTGCAGCCTCTCTTCTACTTGAAAACCAATAATCCATATCAAATTTCTTATACGCACCTTTTGTTCCTCCAACCAACTCATTATAGTAGATGCTTTCATAAGGATGGGAGATAATTGTAAATCTACATAATATAAAGATATAAATTAAAGTTGGTACAAAAATAAGTAGTTTTATTTTCTTATTTATTTTAGATTTCAGTAAATCTATTGTAAAAATTGCTGCAATAAAATCCATCAACACTATAAGGTATAGGAAATGCCTGTAACCGTTATACACTATCGGTCTCAAGAAAAGCCACATAAAAATATTCAAAACGATAGTTGTCCAGAAGATAAATAAAAGTCTATTTCGAAAAATATTCTTGTATCTAATGTGTATAAGTAAAAAAAATATTAAAAATATAACAGGAGTAGTAACTAAAAGATATAAAGGCATGTAATGCCAAGGAATTTCTGAGGAAGTCAGGTATTTACCCATATAAAGGGTACTTCCATTCCAATCAGGGAAATTAGAAGTGTATAGTGTCAAGTTTAGCAGATTTTTCACATAACTTGATCCGAGAAAAGGCCAAAGTATTATCGAGAAAAAATTCGATATGCAAAAAATAAAAATAATTTCATAGACAATATCCTTAGACCACTTTATCTGCTTTTTTTTAATTAAATAAATTACATTTAAGATATAAACCAGATATAAAGTAAATCCAATTATTCTTATACTTTGTGCAAATGTAAAAAACACACTAAATAGTAGTATTCTGAAATAATAGTTTTTAAACTTAGGGTAAAAGTAAATAAGACAGATACCGATAAAATAGTAAACAGCGAACGGTATGTCTTTAGGATTTGCTGGGATATGTCCAATTATCCTTGGGTCAATAAAGAGAAACAACGGCCCTAAAATCGCATACTGACTTTTATTAAAATGTTGATACAAAAGAATATAGGAAACAATAAACAATGGTAAAGCCAAGACGATGTTAAGAAGATGAAAATCATCATAACTATTTTCTTCAAATAAAAAATGATGAATAAGGAGATGTCCTCTAAAATAGCGGCTAACTATCGGGATGTGTTTAATATCTTCTTCGGCTGTATCACCTAATACGGTGGATAAAATATTTATTGAAGTACCATCTTTGATGCTTCTATAAAGCAGACCGGAACTTTTATATTCTATCGATTCATCTATAGTAATTCCAAAGTCTTTATATGTATAAAATCCAAGCAGGATGTATAAAATACAAAATATAAGTATTAATTTATGCTTTATTATGAAATCTAAAAAATTTTTCTGCAACATATTTTAGTTTATTGGTGCCGGAGACAGGACTCGAACCTGCAAGTCTTTTGGACACAGCGTTCTGAACACTGCGTGTATACCATTCCACCACTCCGGCTTAT
>CAZGHA010000031.1:3431-6306 GCA_964525475.1 uncultured Candidatus Saccharibacteria bacterium
TCTTTTGTTAATTTTCTTTGATACTTATATAGAAAAAATAGAAGTTTTAGATTAGATATCTCTAAATCTTTAAAAAACTCTACTGTATCTGTTGATCTAAATTTCTCAAAATCAATTTTCTCATCGTTTAATAAATTCAACTTTTTATTTATTTCCAAAGCAGCATTAACTGTAAAAGCTAGGGTATCAGCTAATGTCCCATCAAAATCAAATATGAGATTGTTTTTGTATTTAGCTTTCATTAATTTAATAAAAACATATTTTCAAGGGAAAAGGAAATTCGGGATATTGAAATAGTGGTGAGGACGGAGGGATTCGAACCCTCGACACTTCGGTTAAGAGCCGAATGCTCTACCACTGAGCTACGTCCCCACATTTACAAATTGAATTATACAATAAATATCTAAACTATCTTACTACGAAAACAGCGACTCTTTCGTTTCCTACTTAAGTCGCTGTTTATATTATTAAAAAACCGTTATTTCTTCTTCTTTTTTACAGTTTTTTTCTTTGGTGCAACTTTCTTCTTTGTTGCTGCTTTTTTCTTTACTGCCATATTAGGGGCCCTCCTTTGGCTAAATAATTACTCCTAACTAACTTAACCTAAATTTTTAAATAACTTCCTCGTCTTCGTCTTCCCAAGATTCGTCATCTTTAGACTCTTCGCCACTCATTTCATCTTTAACTTCAAAATATAAATCCCAATCTTCATCAGACGCATCATCAGGAAGTGTGAAATTAGGATCCTCTTTTAATTTTTTTTGAATTTCTTCTTTTGTTATCATTTTTTATTTCTCCTTAAAAATTAAAAAACACTTCGCTTAACAAAGTGTTTGTTTAAAGATTTTTATTTAAATAAATTTTTACGGGCAGAAATTTATTCATTTTATTTTATATATAAATTTTGCGGATTATTTATAAAAATGTCAATACACCAGTTTTAGTATTTGTTGTATTTACAGCTAATATTACTCGTTTATTTTTTGGATATTTTATTGAATAAATTTTAATAATTAAGGATTTTTTATATATTTGTGAAAATTTTTTTATTATCTTGCTAAATATTTTATAAAAATTACTTAACGGAATTAACAATATTCAAAATTTCTTCTTCACTTATGTATGGGCATTGAACAAAAATGGGCTCGCTATTGGTTTTTGTAAACACCATGGCCTCCCCTTTTTTTGTAGGTATATCTTCAAGAGTTTGACTAGTAAGTATTTTCTCTGCATCATCTCTACCAACACCAAAAAGTATTCTTGACGAAAAAAGTTTTTTTATCTCGGGAGTAAATATTTCCTCATATGGTTTAGAATCCCACATAATCAAAAAAGTATTTTTTCTTGAAGCTAATTTTTTGAGTATGTCATTTAAAATTACTCCATAATCAATAACCAATTTTGAAAATGTATCTATTAGAATTATTTGATACTTATTACCCACTGTATTACTCATAGAACTAAGTAAAGTGATTGCTTCACGAGAATTATAAACCGGAGTACTAGCTAAGTGTGGTAAACCATCGTAACTTGAAAATTCAGGATTTGCCAAATCTATTAATGCAATCTCTAGATATTCGGGTGAGAAAGAACTGATAAGTGAGCACACTGTTGTGTGAGCAAACATAGTTTTTCCGGTTCCTTTTGACCCCAACATTATAATATTTCCAATACGGGTGAAGTCAGATACAACCGGCGATTCTGTTTTATCGATTCCCAAATACAGGGGCAATCTGTAAAGATTTTTATCCAAGCTTTCGACGTATTCAATAAAATCCGGTTTCTTATCCACGTAAAAATGGTACTTGGTTTATGTGTGAATGTAAATCAGATGATCTAAAAGGCTTGTGTGATTAAAACAGATAGTATAAAGGTGGCGCCCCCAGAGGGATTTGAACCCCCGACCCCTCGTTCCGAAGACGAGTGCTCTAATCCGCTGAGCTATGGGGGCAGGATGAGAAATCTACAACACGTACATTATACATAAATTTCCGTGATAAAATTACAAAGATGAGTAAAAAGAAAACAATATTAATAATCGGCTATATTTTATTATTAGGATTTCTGGGTCTTTACGTTAAATCCATTTTAAAAAGAGATGACTTAAAAATATACACTAAAAAAGAAATTAAAATTGAAAAAACTTATAAAGTTAAAGTAATCCTAAAGACATACATCAAAGGAGAAACATCTGAATACGTTTACGAATTTGAAAATACAGATTCCGTGGAAGAGTTGTTAATAGAAGTTAGAGCGTCAGGGGATATCATGTACGAAGTGACCAGATATACTTCTGGAGTTAAAATTAACTCTGTTAACGGTATAATCTCTAACGAGAATTTTGAATGGGCAGTTTTTAAGAATGATAATAACATTACAAGTAAAATGGATAAAATATTGCTTGAAGATGGGCAAACTTACGAATTGAAAATGACACAAAAATAGAATTTATTTAAAATTATTCGTATCTTAATGCTTCAATAGGATCTTTTTCACTAGCTTTTGCTGCAGGATAAGTTCCAAACACCACACCAACTACAATGGAGAATCCGAGCGCCAGTGGTATTGCCCAAAACGGAACAGAGGCATTGATTAATTTTTTAATAGCCAGTGTGCTTAACCAACCTGATAACAACCCTATTAAACCACCAGATAAACTAATTATTATTGCCTCTATCATAAATTGACGCTTAATATCAGAAGAAGTAGCTCCCAATGCTTTCCTTAAACCTATCTCCCGTGTTCTTTCTGTAACTGAAACAAGCATAATATTCATAATTCCTATACCGCCAACCAACAAAGAAATTCCAGAAATAGCCGCCAAAGCAATTGTTAAAACGCCTAATATTGAATTTATAGATTCAAGAATATCTTC
>CAZGHA010000032.1:0-6158 GCA_964525475.1 uncultured Candidatus Saccharibacteria bacterium
GAGGTTATAATTTCTCAAAGACTACTCCCATCATCTAAGTTCGGATCAATACCTGCATTTGAGTTGATGATAAAAAACGATGCTATCTCAAATCTTATTAGAGAAGGTAAGGCTCATATGATAGACAATGTAATAAATACAAGTGCTCAGTTCGGAATGATCAGCATGGAAAAAAGTATTGCGAATTTAATTTCAACAGGATTTGTGAGTGTTGAAGACGGTTTAAGATATTCAGCAAAGCCCGGCGAATTAAGGAGGTTAATAGATAAAAAATAAACTATGTCAATGTACAGCTATACAGCAAAAAATAATATCGGCGGAACTGTCAGTGGTGATGTTGAGGCAAGAAATCAGGAAATTGCTGTCGGTCTTTTAAAAAATCAAGGTTTTACGGTAGTTTCAATAAGAGAAAAAACCACCGGGCTTTCGGATGTGCTTTCGGATTTTAGAGGTGTTCCCTTTGGAGAGGTGGTAACTTTTACAAGACAGCTTTCTACAATGATTTCAGCAGGTCTACCAATAGCAAGGTCCTTGGAGGTTTTATCAAATCAATCCGAAAATAAAAAGTTTAAGAAAATCATTACTGAAATTTTGCGATCGGTAGAGGGTGGCGCTTCTCTTTCAACTTCTTTTTCAACTTATCCAAAGGTATTTTCAAATACTTATGTATCTTTAGTAAGGGCTGGTGAGTCCTCTGGTAAGCTTGATATTATTTTAAAAAAATTGGCTGATAATATGGAAGCTGATAGAGAGCTAGGTTCAAAATTTAAATCAGCAATGATATACCCAATGGTTATTATGATTGCCATGGTTGCAGTCGTTATTATTTTAATGATTTTTGTTATACCCAAATTAACCGAAATGTATGAAGGTATGCAAATTGAATTACCTGCGATTACAAAGTTTGTTATTGCCGTTTCAAATTTTATGGTTAAGTATATCTATATATTTCTTATTTTGGTGGCCGGCGCGGTGGTCGGTATTAAATCTTTCTTATCATCAGAAAACGGTAAAAGTTTCATATCTGAAATTATTATAAAAATCCCGGTTTTTGGGAAAATTACATTGCAGAAAGATTACGCAAGCTTTAGCAGAACTCTATCTCTTTTAATTGGAGCTGCAGTACCAATTGTAGATGCTTTAAATATTGTTTCCGTGACTATGTCAGGTATGCAACTTAGAAAATCTGTACAAGAGGCGGCAAAACAGGTTGAAAAAGGTAATTCCCTGTCAGCTTATTTTAAAAGTGATCCTAACTTTCCATCTTTGTTGGGTCAGATGACGGGGGTTGGTGAGGAGACAGGAAAGACCGACGAAGTTTTGGAAAGAGTTGCAGTTTATTACGAGGGTGAGGTTAACAATTTGGTTAAAGGTCTGTCCTCTGCATTAGAGCCAATAATCCTTGTTATGCTTGGAACCATGGTTGGGTTTTTGGTAGTTTCTGTTATAACGCCAATTTATAAGTTGACAAGTTCTATTTAGTTTGAGGTACAATTAATTAAGTCTTTTGAAAAATTAAAAAGAGATTAAATACCGAGAGGGGGTGAAATTTAAAATGAGAAAACAAAAAGGTTTTACGTTAGTAGAAATGTTAGTTGTTATTGCAATTATTGCTATTTTAGCAGGTGCTGTTTTGTTAGCTATAAACCCTGTTGCTACCATGCAAAAATCTAGAGATACAACCAGATTAAATGACATGGATGCTTTAAGAAGCGCAATTAATATTGCTTTGACAGAGGGTGAGATAAGGTTGATAGATATGACTGAACCACAGACAAGTGAGGCTGGGGTTTCGGCACAGGCGGTTAATGGATCAACCGGATGGGTAAGATTTGATATTCCCGGTTTTGATACGCCTGAGGCAAAAACAGGTTTAGGAAGATACATTCCTGCTTTACCGCTGGATCCTACAAATAATGCTGATTTAGTATACACATTTATGTCTACTGTAGATAATTACGAGTTAAACTGTGTTTTGGAATATCCTGATAACGGCGTTAAAATGGCGACAGATGGAGGGGATAACGAAAATGTGTACGAGGTTGGAACTAGTTTAACAATTATTAACTAGTATCTTTGAATTCAAAGATAAGAAAAAAGGAAGCCCCGCCGAAGGCGGGGCTTCTTCTGTTATTATTTATTTATATTCCATTATTAAATTCAATAACGAAAATAAATTTCTAGACTAAGTTTTACAATTATTCTGGGATGTAAATATTTATTTGCCAAAAATCTGTTTTTCAATTTCTTCTCTATTTTTTTCTTCCAAAACAACAATATCTTTTTTCTTTAACTCCTCTTTTTTGTCGCCGTCCATTTTTATACCTGTTTCAAAAACTTTTATGACCTCACTTGATTCATCTTCCGCTAAAATTCTGTTTAATGAAATTTTTCCACATCTATTGCACTCGTGGATTATCATTATTTCTCCCTTAATCTCTTGCCCCCATTTATCTATACGTGCAGTTTTTGTAGTTAAACCTATTGGTCTCATTCCAGTATTACAGGAAGCCATTCTATCCCCAGCAACTTTTTCATCTACGTGTTTAGACCAGAGGCAATGCGGACAGTGGTTTCTGTTTAAAGTATTCCTTTGGCTACTTATCAATACCCATTTCTGACAATTTATACAAACAAATCCGTTATTTTTTTCTTCTTGTTTTGTATTCATAAGGAAATTATAACTTAAAAAAACACTATCCCCTACCCTACTTTAATTGAGATAGATCTAATATGCTTGAAAATCTAAAAATCTCTTTTTAAATTTTAATAGTAATGTAAAATTAGACGCATGCAGGCAGTGATATTTATTTACTTATTTATATTCGGGGCTTTTGCAGGGTCTTTTTTGAACCTTATATCCGATCGTCTTCCCAATGGTAGAAAAATAGTTTTTGGAAGGTCGATTTGTGATTTTTGCAAGAAAACACTTGGGATTAAAAATTTGATTCCTGTTTTTTCATATCTATACCAAAAAGGGAAATGTTCGTTTTGTAAAAAGAAGCTTTCCTTATACTACCCTTTTTCAGAACTTTTAACCGGCGCTGTCTTTATGCTAGCCGGTCATTTGTCTGGTTTTTCTTACAGCGTTACTTCACAAAGTGCGTTGCTTCTTTTTTATTACATAATTATTTTTTGCTTTTTTGTTGTTATGCTTTTAACGGATTTAAAGTATTGTCTTATCTTAAATGTAGTAATAATTCCCGCCATAATATTTTCATTACTAACCTCAATTTTATTTAGAGCTTTAGATCTTGGAAGTATGTATAGTAATTTAAAAAACGATCCTTTAGGATTTTATTTATTAAAAACCGATTATTTTAAAAACCATCTACTCTACTCTCTTAAGGATTTAGGTTATGTTTTATTGGGGGCAATAATGATAGCTTTGTTTTTCCAATTTTTAATATTTATTACTAAAGGACGTGGAATGGGGGATGCGGATGTTAAACTTGGTTTTTTGATAGGTTTGGTAAATGGTTTTCCAATGGCTTTTTTAGCGGTTTTTTTAGGTTATGTTATTGGTGCTGTTTACAGCGTTGGACTTATGATACTAAAAAGAAAAACCATGAAAGATGCCATACCTTTTGGACCTTTTCTCATTACGGGAAGTATTCTAGCTTTCTTATTTGGAACTGAAATATGGCGTTGGTACACTGGATTAGGTAGTTGGTTTTAATATTTGAAATTGTTTTTAAGATAAATTATCACTTAAAAATTTAAAAAATATTCCAATCTTGTTTATTATTTAATCGAGCTCACCTGATGTGTTGGGTTTTTTGAACCGTAAACGTCATATATCGGTGCATTAGTTTTTATTTTGCTTTTAGGAATAGATATTAAAAAGGTGCTTCCTTTGTTTTTACCTTCCGATGTGGCCCAAACTTTTCCTCCCATTCCTTCTATATAGAGTTTTGCAATGTATAATCCCAACCCGGTACCCCCGGTATCGGAAGCGATAGTGTATGAGTTATCGATTCTTCCAAATTTGTGAAAAAGTTTAGGTAAGTCTTCTTGTGTAATTCCGGAACCACTGTCATTTATAGATATTGTTACTTTATCTAACTCAGCCTCTATTCCAACAGTAATTCCTCCTTGGTTTGTGAATTTTACTGCGTTATCCAAAAGATTCATAAGAACATCTCTCATTTTTTCCTTATCAATATCTACAAAAATATCAGAGCAGGAGTCATCGTATTTTAAATAAATATTTTTTCCTTTTACTTTTATTTCAAAACTAGTTACCACTTCTTTAATCAGATCACACAGGTCTACTTGTTGGATGTTAAAAAATACTTTATCTTGCTCAAATTTTGAAATATTTAGCATATCATTAATAAGATCTATCATTCTTTGCGTACCCTTAGATGCTTTTTCCAAATATTCCAACTGTTTAGTCTTTAGTTTTCCAACTTTTTGTTGCTCAAGCATCCAAAGATAACTTTTAACAATAGTCATGGGAGTTCTAAGTTCGTGCGAGGCAACCGTTAAAAATTCATCTTTCATTTTGTTTAAAACTATTAAATTTTCGTAAGCTTCTCCCAGATCGTTTTTTGCTTCTTTTAAATTTTTATACAATCTTGAATTTTCCAGCGCAATACCTGCATTTTCTGAAAATTTTCGAAGCATTTCTTTTTCAAAATCATTTAGTCCCCTCTCGCCCTTTGCCATACTGATAATTAAAACTCCTATTGGGGTGTTACTTACCATTAAGGGTGTTGCAATATTAAGGTCAGTTCCGAGCATATTTTGTATTTCTCTTGAGGATTCGTAAGAAACTGCAGGTCCTAAAAAATGGAAAAGTTCGTTTGAAATATATTGTTTTTGATCGGCTATGGCTCTTATACAAAGATTGTCCTGGTATCCAAGTGCAATGCTAGAATTTTTAAAAGAATCTTTGAGCTTGTCCATTAGCTTCTCATCTTTTATGGTTTGTGAAATGGAGGTTTTTACAAGTTTTTCTTTTTTTTCATCTATTAGCCAAAGTATTGCAAGCTCGTATCCTAAAGCCATCGGGATAATGTCTGCAATCTTTTGTGTCATAACCTCAAAGTCATTAGTTCCCAGGATTATTTCAATAAGTTTATAGGTGGCGTCTAAGGCTCGGTTTTTGTCAACCAGAGCAAGAAGTTCTTCTTCTTTTAATTGGACAGTTTGTTTTTCCATTTTTAAATAAAATTTCTTTTTGTTAAAAAACTTTCTCTATATAATAGTATTGTATTTTTGTAATAATTAAAAGATATGTCTGGAAAGTTTATAAAAAATATTGAAAACTTTGTTTGCGAGAATTGTGGTTTCGAAGTTATTGGTGATGGGTATACAAATCATTGCCCGAGATGTTTGTGGTCAAGACATGTTGATGTATTTCCTGGCGATAGAGGTGAGAATTGCGGAGGTTTAATGAGACCCATTGGTTTAAAAATTGAAAAAGGCGGGGAAGTAATTGTTCATAAATGTGAAAAATGTGGTGATGTTAGGTTATGTAAAGTGTCCAAGGTAGACGATAGAGATGAAATATTAAAAATAAGTCAGATGCCTCTATCTATTTAAAAATTTTAATGTCTCTTGTTGCATTTTTTTATTAGTGGTAAATTTAACGTATGGATGAAAAGAAAGTTCTAAAAAATAATATTCTCATAGTAGAGGACGAGCATGATATTCGAGAAATATATGCTGAAGTTTTAAATATGGCAGGGTACAAAGTTGAACAAGCTGCCGATGGTGAAAAAGGGATTCAAAAAATTAGAGACGATAGCTGGGACATTTTGTTATTGGACATAATGCTTCCAGGAAAAGACGGTATTAAAATTCTTAAAGAGATAAAAGATAATCCCGAACTTAAAAAAGGTGTGATTATTGCTCTTACTAATTTAAACAGTGAAAACATTATTCAAGAGGTCTTTGGTTCCGGAGCCGATGGTTATTTGATAAAATCCGAAATTACCCCCGATAAGGTTGTGGAAGAAGTTTCAAGAATTTTAGCTAATCAAGAAGGTCAGAATTAACATATTTGTTGACAATATAATCTTTAGAGGCCATACTTTTATATAGATATTAGGCAACTAAATAAATATGCCTTGTTGCTATGAATTTTAAGATAATTAAAAATTTAGGTTTTGGAAGGGGGGTGAAACGAAATTATGAAAAAGTTAATTAAA
>CAZGHA010000033.1:0-6130 GCA_964525475.1 uncultured Candidatus Saccharibacteria bacterium
TATGTTCTGATATAGTGTTCAATCCTCAACTTATTATGTGTTTCCTGCTCGAAGGTAAATTAAAAATATGAATTCTGAATTAGATAAAACAAATCAAATATTAAGATTGATAAAAGAGGCAAATAATATTGCTATATTGCCTTCAAAGGTTGTAGGTATAGATGCTTTTTCATCTGCTGTAGGCCTTTATTACATGTTAAAGGATGAGGGCAAACAAGCTTCAATAATTTATCAAGGTATTGCTCCCGAGGAATTTGGGAGTGTTGAAGATGTTGATATATCAAACAGTTCTTCTGCAAGAGAATTAATGGTTTCAGTTGATTACTCAGGTACCAGTGCATCTAAAGTTAACTACTCAACAGAAAACGATGTTTTGCGTTTTTCACTTAGCCCCATTGACAGAGATTTCGATTTATCCAGAGTTAGGTCAGAAATAAAGGGATTTAATTTTGACTTAATAATCACAATTGGCGCCCATTCAAAGGAAGATCTAGGCAAGATTTTAGAAGATGTTGGTGGTGGTTTCGGTGGCGTTGATATTTTAAATATTGATAATTCTGAAAGAAATCAAAGGTTTGGAAATATAAATGTGGTAGATACTAGTTTTGAAAGCATAAGCTTGCTTGTTTTAAATTCAGCAATAAAATGGGACCTTGAAATTTCCAGCAAGGCCGCGGAGGCTTTACTTAAAGGAATTTCTAAAAGGAAGGGTATTTAGTAGTTGATTTATTAAGTAAGTTTTGCTATATTGCTATAGTTAATTATGGCTTTATCTAAAGAAAAAAAGGCACAAATAATAAAAGGCAACAGATTGCACGATGCTGATACAGGCTCACCTGAAGTTCAGGTAGCTATTTTAAGTGAAAGCATTGTGAAACTTTCTGATCATCTTAAAACCCATAAGAAGGACAATCACTCAAGAAGAGGTCTTCTTCAAATGGTAAACAAGAGAAGAAGATTAATATCCTATCTAAAGGGAAAAGATGAGGATAGATATAGTCAATTAGTTGAAAAAATAGAGCTGTCTAAGTAAGGACAGTTCAGTAAATAATTTTGGATAGCGGGTCTTATCTTTAGGATTAGGAGGCAGGCTATTATGCATAGAGTGCATAATATTTTGAATCTTAATCCTCCCGATAATAAACCCCTAAAAGTAAAAAATGAATAAAATTGTAAGAAAAGAAACCAATTTTGCGGGTAGAAAACTTATTTTCGAAACCGGAGAGTTGGCATTAAGAGCAGATATGTCTGTTAAGGCTACGTATGGGGACACCGTCCTTTTAGTAACTGCAGTTTCAGGAGAACCTTCTCCCGATGCTGATTTTTTGGGACTTAGAGTTCAATATGAAGAGAAATTATATGCAAGTGGCAGTATAAAAAGCTCCAGATTTGTAAAAAGAGATGGAAGAGCTACTGATGACGCGGTTATCGCCAGAAGATCTATTGATCATGCAATAAGACCGTTATTTCCCAAAGACTACATGGATGAGGTCCAGATTGTTGTTACTGTCCTTTCACTTGATGAAAGTGCAGACCCCGAGTTTTTAAGTATGATAGCTACTTCTGCTTGTCTTCAAGCAAGTAATATTCCTTTCTACGGGCCTGTGGCCTCGGTTAGAGTAGGAATGATGGAGGATAATTTAGTTCTATCCCCTTCTTTAGAAGATCTTGAGAGTAAAAGTGACCTTGATATGATGGTTTCTTTTGTTGGAGAAGATAAAAGATTTTTAGGAGCGGAAGTTGAGGCAAACGTACTTCCCGAAGAAAAGATTTTGGAAGCAATTAACTTTGCTAGAGATAATGTTGGGGATTTGTATGATTTCATATCCGATTTTGTCAAAGAAATAAATCCTGAAAATAAAAAATACGAGTATGTTTCTAGATTCCCGTCAGATGAGATTATAAAAGCAATATCTGATATCACCAAAGAAAAAGTTGAATCAATAATGAAAGAAAAAGGTGTGGCTGAGGGTAAGCAGGATATGGCTGAAAAACTTACAGCACTAAAAGAAGAAGCTTTTAAGAACTTTGAAGGCACATACAAAAAATCAGACATGGAAATGGCTTACGAATTAGTAAAAAAAGGAGTCGTTAGAAAAATTGTTTTAGATGAAGGAAAAAGATTAGACGGTAGAGAAGTTGATGAAGTTAGACCTTTAACCATAAAAACTGATATATTGCCAAGAACTCATGGAAGTGCCCTTTTCACAAGAGGTGAAACCCAAGCTTTAACGGTATGTACATTAGGTTCTCCTTCGGACGAACTTTTAATTCAGGATATGTATGGAGAAAGAAGAAAAAGATATTTACACTATTACAATTTTCCTCCTTACAGTGTAGGTGAAGTTGGAAGATTCGGAGCTCCAAATCCTAGAGAAATAGGTCACGGAATGATTGCTGAAAAAGCTTTAAGACCTGTAATACCTAGCCAAGACGATTTTCCTTATACAATCATGTTGGTTTCTGAGATTATTTCTAGCAACGGCTCTTCTTCTATGGCATCAACTTGTGGTTCGACCCTCGCTTTGATGGACGCAGGTGTACCAATAAAAGATATGGTCAGTGGAGTTGCCATGGGACTTATTGTTGAAGATGATTCTTTTTCAAAGTACCAGATTTTGACAGATTTATCAGGTGAGGAAGATGCAAACGGTTACATGGACTTTAAGATGACCGGCACAATCAGAGGTGTTACCGCAATTCAATTAGACGTTAAGGTAAGAGGTATCCCCATGGACGTTCTTCCAAAGATAATTGAGCAGTCAAAACAAGGTAGGCTCTTTATTTTAAAGGAAATGCAAAAAGTAATTGAAAAACCAAGATCAGAAGTTTCCAAGTATGCTCCAAAAACCGTTACTTTAATGATAGATCCCGACAAGATAGGTATGGTTATTGGTTCTGGCGGTAAGGTAATAAAAGAAATCCAGGAAAAAACTCAATCACAGATTTCTATAGAAGAAGATGGTAAAGTTGTTATATCTTCTGTGGATAAAGAAAAGGCCGAAGAGGCTTTAAGAATAGTAGAAGGAATGACAAGAAATCTTCAGGTTGGTGAGGTTTATGAAGGAACAGTCAAAGAACTTTTAGATTTTGGAGCTTTAGTTGAAATATTACCCGGAAAAGTTGGATTACTGCACGTTAGTGAAATAACAGATACTTTCGTAGAAAATGTTGATGAGTGGTTTAAGGTTGGCGATATTGTAAAAGCAAAAATCATAAGTGTTGGTGATGAGGGTAAATTCAGTCTCTCCAAAAGAGCTGTTGATGATCCAAATTATGTTCCAACAGAAAGAACCAACCCCCGAAGAAACGGTGGCAGGAACGGAAATTTCAGAAGTGATAACCGAAGAGATAGAAGAAGATAAACTTCCGTCTCTGGTAAATTCTGGAATCATAGCCCTTACTGCTTTATAATAAATGTTAATGAAAAGAATCTGCCCTTTCTGTAAATCTGAACTAACGGTCAGTAGCTACCACTTTTGTGAATATTGTGGGAACGTTTTGCCGGATAACCTTCATTTAGAAGTTGAAAAACCTCAACTAGAAGTTACTGAAAAAGATAAACCTTTAAATGATAGCGGGATAAAAATATCCAGTGCGCATAAAAAACCTCCTTTAAAAATACATACTGGAATAAACATAAAAAGTGTTGTGGCCGGCATAGTATTAGGAATTTCTATAAGTACAATGCTTTTTCTAGTTTTTGAGGTCGATATTCTAAAGGATTTTCAAAGAAAAAAGATTGTTATGCCAAAATTAGTAGTTCCAAAAACAGCCCCTGTGGCACAAAATCAAAATATACCAGCAGTAGAGAATACTGAAGTAAAAAAGAATTATTTGGAAATGGGTCTGAATCTTAAGTCCGGAGATTTTGGCCAGAACGATATTCACACATTTGTTCCTTACGAAACGCCGTTTTACATTGAGTTTAATGACTCCGATACATTAGATCCGTATTTTAGTTTTCTTGGCGGAGAGTTTTTTACTTTAGCTGAGAGCTTGAAGGGTAAAATTCAACCTTTTTACGGAGCCTTTTACATGAAAAGAGGTCTTTCTACCGGTTGGGTTCTTTTAACCTTTCCTCTAGATGATTCTATTGAAGTTGGTAGTTTTAAAGAAATTTCAACGGACACGGTTGATGGGGTATTGGTAATTTCACCCGAACCTGTTTTTATAGATGAGGTCAGACTTGCAAGATCAGAAATTACAAAAAACCTTGCATTACACCCCACTTTGATATCTATTAAGTCTATACTGCCTAAAGAAGGACAAATATTTATGTTGAAAACTTCAGAAGATGGGGATATCGTAGTAGATGAGGTTATTAGAAAAACACTGTCTGATGAGTTTAAATCAATTTTAGAAAATTTTAAGAAGGGCGAGGAGTCTTACTTGGTAATTAAATAATGGAAAAACAAGATTTTTTATTTAAAGAATTGAATACTTTGTCTCAAAAAATAAAAGACACAGAAGGTTTGCCGGATGATTTAGAAATTCGTTTGAATCAGATGTTAGATAGGCTTGATAGAATGGCAAATTTAGGTCACTATGCTTCGGAATTTGATACTTTATCAAGATACATTGAGACTATAACTACTATTCCGTGGGTTAAGGAAACTGAAGATATTCTAGATTTGGAAAGAGCTAAAGAAAGTATGGAAAAAAATCATTACGGTATGCAATACACTAAAGATAGAATTCTTGAGTATCTTTCTACCCTAATCCTTTTATCGAAAAGAGGGGAGAGAGCAGTTTCAAAATCCCCAGTGCTTTTGTTGGTTGGTTTGCAAGGTGTTGGTAAAACTACTCTTGCGTATTCTTTGGCAGAAACCCTTGGGAGAAAATTTGAAAGAATTGCTATTGGGGGTATTGGTTCTTCCATTGAACTTAGAGGTAAGAGCAAATCTTTTCCGGAAGCTGAACCAGGACAAATAATAAAATCATTAATAAGAACCGAAGTTAAAAACCCACTAATTCTTTTAGATGAGATAGATAAAGCTAGTGGTGAGCAGGGGTTAAGATCTGACATAATGGCAATTCTATTGGAAATATTGGACCCGAAGCAAAATGTTGCTTTTAGGGATCATTATGTTGATTACCCAATTGATTTGTCTAACGTGCTTTTTATATGTTCCGCAAACACCACAGGAACTTTATCTGCCGCTTTAATGGATAGAATGGAAATAATAAAAATGCCTTCTTACAGTGATCAAGAAAAAATTGTAATTGCCAGAGATTATTTATTGCCTCAGATAATTATAAAATCAGGTCTAAAACCCGAAGAACTGGAGATAGACCCTGATCTTTGGCCCGGTATCGTCAGGCCTTTTGGCTACGATTCCGGAATAAGAAGTTTGGGCAGGACCTTGGAGTCAATCTGTAGAAAGGTCGCCCGGGAGATTGTTGAGGAAAAAGTAACAGGAGTAAAGCTAACATCTGATAATCTTAAATACTATCTCCCTCAATAAATCGTGTAAAAGTAATGGATAAAGAAAAAGTTTTAAAAGAAATAGCTGAAAGTATTAAGTCCTGTAAGAAATGCAGACTTTACAGTACCGCTACGAATGCTGTCCCTGGAGAAGGAAATATAAATTCAAAAGTAATATTTATTGGGGAAGCTCCTGGTCACAATGAAGATATTTCCGGAAGACCTTTTGTTGGTAGAGCGGGGAAGCTTTTGGACGTTTCCCTTAAAGGGATAGGTTATAAAAGAGAGGATATTTGGATAGGGAATATTATAAAACACAGACCTCCGGACAATCGAGAACCGCTTCCGGATGAAATATCCGCCTGTTCTCCTTTTTTGGATCTTCAGATAAAAATGATAAACCCAGTGTTGGTTGTGACTTTAGGTAGGTACTCCATGAACTATTTCTATCCCGAAGGAAAAATTTCTTTAGATAAAGGAAGATTAGTTAAAATTAGGAATTTCTATATCTATCCTGTGTATCATCCGGCAGCTGCGTTAAGAAGTACAAAAATGTTGCAAGATTTTAATCAAGATTTTCAAAAAATTCCTGAAATGCTTGAGAAGGCTCAGGAGCTTTTACAGAAAAATAATGTTGGGGAGAGTTCCCCTAACAGCACTCAGGATTTGGATGGACAATTGTCCATGGGCCTGTAGAATTAA
>CAZGHA010000034.1:0-5994 GCA_964525475.1 uncultured Candidatus Saccharibacteria bacterium
ATGATGATTCTTCCAGAGCAGTGTCTTCTGCTGACTCTCCTGCTTCGTAGTCATCGTACTGCATATACTGTTGTTCGTATGCACCTGGGGATGTAGCTGGAGTAAGTGTTCCTGTTTTTTGAACCCTGTTGTTGGAACCTGAATAGAATGTTTTACCTGAAAGTACATCTGACTCAGTTGCATTTCCATCTGGTTCCCAGAATGCAGAATAAAGCATTCTGTTCCAGTATGTACCAAAGTTAAATGACCAATCAGCTGGTTGAACGTTTCCATAGTTTGTTCCTTTTGATACAAGAAAATCATAAACTTGTTTTGCTGTTGAGGTAGCTCCTGATTCAGGAGACGAACCAGTTTGTTCTGCTTGAACTGGGGAGAGATTTTCTTTTGTTTTAGACGTACTTGAAACACCAAGTGTATCTTGAGTATTTAGATTATTAGAGGAACTTGCTGTATTTGAATCATTGGTACTGCCACCATGTCTTTTTAAACTTAACGGTCTTGATACCATAGCAACATAAGTACCAATCAATAAGAACGCAAGAACTATCAAATATTTAGACAGACTTTTTTTCATTTGATACATTTGATAAAAGTATATCATAAAAGGGCTCAGCCCTGGGCTGAGCCCTAGGCCCGGCCCTAGGCTGAGCCCAACAACCGAAGAAATCAACCTATTTCGAGGTCTCTTTTTCCGGGCTCAGCCCGGAACGGGCTGAGCCCTCTAACTCCGCTATCTCCTCATCACTAAAATCCTGTAAAACCCACTTATCTACTGGGATATTTTTATTCTCCGGTTTTCCAATACCTACCCTCAATCTCCAAAATTCCTTTGTCCCAACCTTTTCAATTATATCCTCTACCCCGTGGTGTCCTGCAGGATTTTTTCCTTTTTGTTTTTTTACAGTTCCAAATTTTAAATCAACATCATCATGAACAACAATTAAATCATCTGGAGATATTTTATAAAAATTAAACAATTTACTAACAGCGTCACCGGAATTGTTCATAAATGTTTGGGGTTTAACTAAAATAAAGTCACCGCACTCAGCAATCTCTGATTCAAATCTAGAAGATTTTTTCCATTTCAAACCTCGTTCTTCTGCAAGTTTATCTAACAATATAAAACCGGTGTTATGTCTGTATTTTTTATACTGATTTCCGGGGTTTCCTAACCCAACAATAATTTTCATTTTTTCCTAGCTGAAACTTTTTTAACTTCTTTAACTTTATTAACTTTAGAAACTTTAGAAGTAGCCGTATCTTTCTTCACAACTTTTTTATCAAAATTCTTTAAAGCAACTTTGGATTTAGTATCAACAGGAATACCATCTCCCTTGTGATGAACTCCTAAAAGATGTAATACTCCATGACCGACAAGCTCCGAAACCTCTTCTTCAAAATCATTCTCATAAGTCTTGGCCTGTCTTTTTGCCTGATCTTTATTCACTACAATATCTCCCAAATACAAAGATCCATCCTCCTGTTTTTCATTGATTTCAAAGGATAAAACATCGGTAGTATAGTCCCTATTCAGGTACATTTTGTTAAGTTTTTTCATCTCCTTATCGTCAGTAATAAAAATGGATATAAATGTTTTTTTATCTATTTTCATAGTTTTTTAAAAGATAAAAAATATTGAAAAACTACTTTGAACCGTTATGAAAATTCTGATTTGCCATTGGATGAGGAGCATCCAAATCAAATGGAAAAAGCTTTGCAAACTCCAAATAAACTTCAAGCTCCGATTTTTCTTTTTCCAAAAGATCTACCCTATTAATTTTTTCGTAAAGCTCGATACTTTCTTTTCTGTTTTTAATCTCTTTTTTCAAAACTTTAAAAACATCCTCGTCGGTCATTTCTTTGTGCTGGGACCTAAATTCAATCTCTTTATATTTAACCTGTGATAACAAAAACCTCAACACACCAAGTCTTACCTCATCATTGGCTTTTTGAAAATCAACAAGCTTTAATCTTAAATCATCAACAATCACGCTTTGTTCCTTTCAAAATATAACTTTCTTTTTAATTCTTTATTTTTCTGTCGTTTGACCTCGCTAGGTTTAACATAATGTTCTCTATCTTTAACTTCTTGAATAATTCCTGACTTTAAAACCTCTTTGTTAAATCTCCTCAACGCTTGGTCCAAACTTTCCCCGTGTCTAACTTTAATTTTTGTCATATTATTTCATCAATCTTAGAGTTTCAATTAGCAGTTAAAACTTTATATTGATACAGCCCATGACTTTAAGGCTAGCAAAAACACCTCCAAACTTAACCATTAATTATATAAACAACAAATAACACCCGTTCTAAGTTTATTTTTTACCTATCATCTTGTCATACTTTTCTTATCAATCTACATAACAATGTGATAAGGTTTCTGTAAATTAAAATCCTTTTAATCTTAATTTAGTGTTAAATAAACAAAGAAACCTTAAAAACTACTAAATTTTCAAGTGGCACTACCAAAATAAGTATATACCCAAGTACAAACTATTTGCAAAGTTTATACCATAACTTTTACATTACAACAACGGACAATAAGGTGGAAGTTTACAAGTATTGTAGTATCAACGAATTACAGGTTTTACCAGACTTTTATATCTCTGAAGGTTATAGCGACAACTAATAAAATTAGAGCAATCATTCCAAAGTTATGGATTTTTGATTCTAATTTAGGATTTATATTCTTCTTGGTAATACCTTCGATTATTCTAAAAACTACTTTTCCACCATCCAAAGCCGGGATAGGAAGTAAATTTGTAAAAGCAAATCCCAATGAAATTATTGCAACTGTGTTTATCAAAATTAAAATCTTACCCTTTCCTTCAGTCTGAATAATACTTCCTAATATATTAAAAAGGCCAACCGGACCTGTCATGCTACTAGCCACAGGTTCAATATCTTTTGTTTTAAAAGATAACCCGATTATTTCTCCCAAAGATGAAATTGAATAATCTAGCATATTATAAGTATGCATCGGACCTGAAAGTACTTTTTCTAACGGCTTTTCATAATAAACAGCCTTAGCCTCTCCAAGATATACTCCAATTATCGCATCTGAATCGTTCTCTTCGCTTTTTTCTTGATAACTAGGTACAACCACATATTTATTTGTATCCTCGTAAGAAGGTTTGTTGATGTCAAAAGTTTCAATCTCAACCTCTGTATCGGCCTTACCATTCAAGTTTTCTCTTAAACCTAAAACACTGTCAATCTCTTTTCCATCTACTTTTAAAATTACCTCCCCGGGCTTAATCCCCGCCCTATCTGCTGGAGAATCCTTCTCCATGTCAAAAACCATGGTTCCGTAAACTAACTCTTTTCCATATTTAAATTGATGGTCAAAAACCATTGGGATGTGAAAACTTTTAAAACCGTTTGAAAATAAAAGAATATAAAAAAGGAAAAAACTTAAAAGCATGTTCATGAAAACACCTGCAATTAATATTTGAGATTTTTGCCAAGGTGTTTTATTTGAAAAACTGTGAGGATCGGTAGCAACTTTTTCTGTGCTCCCCTCCTCTGTTTCTTCCTCGCCTGTGATTTTCACAAATCCCCCAAAAGGAATTAAGTTTAAGGAATAAAGCGTTTCACCAAACTTTTTTCCAAATATTTTAGGAGGATACCCAATTCCAAACTCTTCAACTCTAACACCGTTTCTTTTTGAAGCCCAATAGTGCCCAAGCTCATGTATGACAACAAGAAAAGATATTATTAACAATACAAATATAATAGTGATAATACTCATAATTAATCTGATTAATCTTAATTAATTAAATCTAGTTAATTCTAATTAAACCTAACGAAACTAAACAGTCATCAATTCGTTCTTCTTCTCATCTCCAACCTCATCAGCATTTTTTATAAAACCTCTAACAATTTCTTCAACATCTTCTTTTTGCTTAAACTTCTCATCTTCCGAAATACTTTTGTCTGAAAAATCCTTCTCAATCTCTTTCATAATTTCTTGTCTAATACTTCTGATGGAATTTTTACAATTTTCAACTTTTTCTGAGACGTCTTTAGTGAATTCAATTCTTCTTTCCTCAGTGAGTGCTGGTACATTTACTCTTACTCTATCAGCCTCTTTTATTGCGCTTAAACCCTGACCACTGTTTCTAACACCATTTACAATAGCGTCTAAGGTACTTTTATCCCAAGGAGTAATTGAAAGGTTGCTGGGATCCATTACTGCAATGGAACCAAGTTCTTTAATAGTCATGGAAGAACCGGCATAAGCCTCAACTGAGATATCGGATACCAAAGCCGGGGATACGCGACCTGTCCTAATCTGTTTTAATTCAGATTGCAAAAATTCTACAGATTTAGTCAATCTATTTTTTAATTCAAAAGTATTCATATTCGAATGATACCAAACGTATTTTTATTCTCCAACAGAGAACTTAACAAACTTTCGGATTTCTATTTTTTCACCTACTTTTGCTGTTGCCTCATTTACAAGATCTAATATCTTTTTTGAAGGTTCTCGAATGTATTCAGATTCTAAAAGTTTTTCAACGTTTTCGTAATCCTCTGAACAAACTTGCATGGCTATCTCTCTGCAAAGTTTTTGAAAATCATCTGTTTTTGCAACAAAATCAGTTTCGCAGCTTAAAAGTACTAAACTTCCCACCTTACCGCTGTTGTGTATGTACGAATAAACTAAACCGTCTTCTGCTACTCTATCGGATTTTTTTGCAGCTTTGGCAGCAGATTTTTTCAATAACTCTTCTTTTGCTTTTTCATAACTATCGCTTACTTCTTCAAGCATATTTTTAATTTCCAAAATCCCAGCTCCCGTCTCATCTCGTAATTTTTTTATAATTTCTATGTTATTTGACATATATTTTCCTATTTTTGAGAGGGCTGAGCCCGGAACGGGCTCAGCCCCTCCCAGGTTAGTCCCCTGAAATTTATTCCTCTACTTTTTCCTCTTCTTTAGCAGAAGATTCTTTAATTGCAATTTCGTTTTCTTCTTTAACTACTTCCTCTACCAGTTTTTCTTCAACGGCAACTGCCACTTCTTCAGGAACAACTTTCAATTTTTCATTTTCTAGTGTTTCTTTTTCGTCAGCTTCTCTTTTTTCCTTTTTCTCTGTTTCTGATTTTCCAAACTCTTTGTAACCCTCTTCAACGGCATCTGCTATTGCTCTAACTATTAAAGCCACGGATTTTATTGCGTCGTCGTTTCCTGGTATTGGATAATCAATTATTGTAGGATTTGCATTTGTATCAACAACAGATACAACTGGAACGTCTGTTAATTTTGCTTCTCTAATAGCTGTTTTTTCTCTTTTAGGATCAATGATAAAAAGCACATCAGGAGCTTTTTTCAAAGAAACTATACCACCGTATGTTGCGGTAAGTTTTTCAATTTCTCTGTCAATTAATAATCTTTCTTTTTTAGTATAAATTGAAAATTTACCCTCATCTCTTCCTTTTATGTAATCTAAAAGCTTATCTATATTCTTTTTGATGGTTTCAAAATTTGTGATAGTTCCACCAACCCATCTTTCATTTACATACAAAGCGCCTGATCTTTTACCCTCATTTTCAATAATATCTTTAACTTGTTTTTTACTTCCAACAAAAACAATAACTTTTCCTTGGGATGCCTGCTCATATAAAAATTTGCAAGCGGTATCTAGCATTTCCTCGGTTTTTTCAAGGTCAATTATGTGTACGTTTTTACTTACAGTGTAGATATACGGTTCCATCTTTGGGTGCCATCTTTTTGCCTGGTGCCCAAAATGTACTCCTGCATCTATCATTTCCTGTATCTTAGGTAACTTATATTTTGCCATTTTTATTTTTCTTTCTTTTCAATATGTTTGAGGGGAAATTATAAAGAGTACTTCTTTAACATTTTCCCTCTTTTAGTATTGAAATTAATTACTTTTTAATTTCTCACTCGGGCCCATTTTACTTTAGGGAGAGAGTTCCGAGACATTGGTAAATTATCACGTTAAATTATTTTTAGCAATAGGTTTT
>CAZGHA010000035.1:0-1594 GCA_964525475.1 uncultured Candidatus Saccharibacteria bacterium
GAAATGGGCTTGAATTCTTTGGAAGATCAGTTAAAGAGATGCGAGGAAGTGTATCTGAAGTATTTAAAAGATAAAAAAATTGATTAAAAAAACTTAAATGATTCTAGAATTATCTTTACCGCGTTATCGAAGCTTTCGCCCGAAAGATTTTTAATTGATATAACTAATATCACGTTCGGTTTATTTTCTTTTGAAATATCGATGTAAACAAGGTCGTTTCCTCTCCACGAATATCCTTTTAACATAGTGGCATTTTTTCCTCCAACCTGCATCTCTCTTACTTCTAAATTGGGTTGGTTCCCCATTGTAATAACATAGTCATCAATTAATAGATTTTTTTGGCTTTCTAAGTAGTTGTAGTAATCCATTGTTTTATTTGTGTCTTTATATATCGTTACGGCGTCAAAATTGTTTTCATTAACATACGTCTCTGAATCTCCAATTGTAAATAAAAATTCAGAAAGAGTAGAAGCAGGGCCAGTCGCTCTGCAACAATCTTTACTTAGTGTTCTTGGGAAATCAAATGAAAATTTTAAATCCTCATTTTTATAAGTTTCTAAGGGACCTAAATCTATTGGTGCTTCTGGATAAAAATCTATAGATCTTAGAATATTTTCGGTCTCTGCTTTGTAGGCTTGTCTAAATCCTAAATCACCTTTAAAAATTTGAGAGAATTCGTAATTTAATCCATTTTTAACAACATAGGTAACTTTAAAATCAGAACCACAGTTATTCACTTCGAAAGTTCTCCCTTCTACACCGTTTACCTCTGTTATTGTAGTATCGGTTAAAGTTGCTGTTTTAGGACAGGACACAATAAAGGATTCTTTTTTAACTTGGGCTATCTCATCTATTTTTCTGAGTGTAGTTGAAAAAACCGATACTCTAAAAATATATCCTTCCGATAGCTCCTCAACGCTAATATTTTTCCCTGGATTGTTTTTATCAAAAATTATTTCTATTTTTTTAGTTTTATTTACCTCTTCAATGTTTTCAAAAAGTGAAGTTTTATAAAGTCGATCGAGTGATATTTTTAACTCATCATTTCTGTATTCAACTATGCTTTCTGGATCTACAACGATTGGCTTGTCTTCCGGAGTTGGCTCGTCAGGTTCCTCTATCACGACAGGCTCCTGTTTTAAAAAGTTTTCTTTGTAAAATTTAGTAATCGGTTCTCCAAATGTTAATAAAAATAAAGAAAAAAGAACTGTGTATAGAAGTACTTTAAATCTAATTTTTTTCTTTCTAATCTCATTTTTTGTTAGATCTATATCAATTATTGTTGGGGGAGGGGTGTTAGCCGGGGATCTAAGATAATCTTGGTTAGCTTCTTCTAGCAATACCTTATCTTCCCTTTTTTCAATTGTTGCTGTTCTAATTTCTTCTGTTTCTATTTGTTTCTTTTTAAAAAGATTTAAGGCCATGAATTAATAATACCATGATAATTAAATAGGGTAGAAGACGGTTTGAAGTTGTTTTAAGTGTAAAATCAAAGGCCTAGAAGTTCAGAATTTTTTTGCATTGCTGTCAAAGTTATTTCTACGAATTTTTCAGGTTTTATTTCCAGCTTTTCTTCACACTGAAGGATTTGTTC
>CAZGHA010000035.1:1694-5720 GCA_964525475.1 uncultured Candidatus Saccharibacteria bacterium
TGTAGGGTGCCTACTATTTCCCATTGTTCTTTTGTTAAACTACCTATATTTCTCTTTTTATTTTCTAAACCATTTTCATTTGTATAAAAATCGTAAAATTCGGATAAGGTTTTTCCTACAGCATAGCAATGTTTACGCAAATTCTTACTTTGCATATTTTCGTGAAGAAGTTCTATGGCTGATTGTAGAGTTAGTTCTTTCATTTAAGTCCGTAGATTTCTTTATTTATCTCGTCTACTTCGTGTCTTAGTTGGGTGAAGGGTACACCCTCTCTTGCAGTTACATCCTCTAAAAACCAAAACACTCTTTCGGAGTGGCCATAACCACAGGTTGGAGGCATTCCGTATTCCAGCATTTCAACAAAGTCTACATCCATAAACTGGGCTTCTGCATCCCCCTCGTCCCTTTTATCTTGTTGCTCTTTAAATCTTTCAAACTGATCTATTGGGTCATTTAGCTCTGAAAAACCATTCCCCAGCTCACTGCCTGCTATTATCGGATGAAATCTCAAAGTAAGTTTGGGATTTTCAGGATTTTCTTTTGCCAAAGGAGATAACATCTTTGGTTCATTCACAATCATCATCGGACCTGCAATCTTTTTTCTTGCCTCTTTCCAAAGATGATCTATGCCTCTTTCAACCGTTAATTTTTTTGGAAGCTCCGCACCATTATCTTTTAAAGCTTTTGTAATTTCATCTAGGTTTGTATTAAACACATCAATGTTGTAGGTTTTTTTAATTAAATCTGAATAATCAATAATTTCCCATTCCTTTGAAAAATCCACATCAAACCCTCTTATTTTAAATTGCTGTGTTCCATAAACTTTATCGGCTACATATCTAAAAAGATCAATCACAAACTTCATTCCTTCTTCGTGGTTTGCGTAAGCCCAGTAGAACTCCATTGCGATATGTTCAGGAAGGTGTTCGTCAGATAAGCCCTCATTTCGAAATCTAGGCCCTATTTCATATACTTTTTCATAGCCTCCGCCAATTAGTCTTTTTAAATATAGTTCTTGGGAAATTCTTAAATAAAAATCCTGGTCCAGTGCATCCATATGAGTAACAAAAGGATTTGCATCAGCTCCTCCGGGAGTATTTTCTAAAACCGGAATATTCATTTCAAGAAATCCTTTTTCTTTGAAAAATTCTCTATGGGCTTCCCAGAATTTTGCACGTCTCATAAATCTTTGATAGACATCTTCATTAATGTTTGTGTCTATGTATCTTTTTCTTAATCTTTGTTCTTTGTCTTTGAAACCGGTGTGTTGGTCGGGGAGAGGTCTTAAAGCCTTTGTAAGAATTCTAATCTTTTCTATTTCTATGGAGATTTGACCGGTTTTGGTTTTTGTAACTTTTCCTATTCCTTCAATAAAATCCCCAGTATCTAAAAGACTTAAATCTTCAAATTTTATTTCTCCGTTTTTGTAATCTTGGTTTTGAAAATTATCTTGTTTTAAATAAAATTGAATTTTTCCTGATGCGTCTTTTACATCAATAAAACAAAGGACGTTGTGAGACCTAATAGAAGCAATTCTTCCTGCGACAGTTACTTCTTGTCCTTCAAGATCAGAGAAGTTATCGGTGATTAAATTGCTTTCGTGTGTGCGAAATGATTTTGCAGGGTAAGGGTTAACTCCCAATTCTTTTAACTTGTTTAATTTTTCAATTCTTATATCTCTGTATTCTTTGAGAGTTGCCATTGACTAATTTAAGCACATTATGGCTTTAATATTCAATCTTTAATATTGTGTAGACGAGTTTTCCTACAGGGGCTTCGAATTCTACTTTTTCACCGACTCTTTTTCCAAGTAGTGCTGAACCAAGAGGTGATTCGCCTGATATTTTTTTAGCCATTGGATCGGCTTCAGGACCACCTACAATATAAAATGTGTCTTCCGAGCTTTCCATATGAACGGTAACTTTACAACCAACCCCAACCTCATCATCCATTCTTATTGTGGAAATTTTAGCGTATTTAACAATATCTTCCAGTTCGGAAATTCTTCCTTCAACATAGGATTGTTCCTGCTTTGCAGCATCGTATTCAGAGTTTTCAGATATATCTCCAGCTTCCCTTGCATCCTGGATTCTTTTTGCCACTTCAGGTCTTTTATTTTCTATAAGATCTCGTAGCTCTTCTTTAATTTTATCTAGACCCTCTTGGGTTAGTAATAATGTATTGTCTTTTTGATTCATATATTTTTTTGTTCGTGTTTTTAGTCCAACCATATACGAAGTAATATTCTATAGGTGTTGGGAGCCTAAAAACTAAAAAGTTCCCCGAAAATCTTGGGGGACTCCATACGAACAGACGTATTTTTATCATATGTTGGGATGTGTGTCAAACTTATAAAAATTGCTGCAATATGTAATAGTAATTAAATATTCTATTGGAAAATCGTATAAAGATTGTTGCTTTATATATTTTTACGTATATGGTAAGAATAGTTATGGGATGGTGTTGTCTATTTGACATTTGCATCATAAGAATGTACAAATAGCTCATCCCAGCCCAATTGCTGGATTGTTTTGTATATGTATAGAAACGTAATCGTAAAAAATTTAATAGAGGTTATTTAATTTCCGCACTTGTCCTGTGGATTTTTTTATAGATTTCTTATGAAAATATTAAGAAAAATTAAGGTTAAAAGTAACAAAATTTTTGCGTATTTCTCTCTGTTCTCGATGGTGGCAAACACCCTATCTCCTTTTGCAGCAATGATTCCTGCAAGTGCTTATGCAGAGGATATAGGTGCGCCTGTTGAGGCTTCTGTTAATACAGAAGAAAAGGAGAGATCAGCAGAAGGACAAGAATCTGCTGTTTCAGAGGACAAAGAAGAAATAACCGAAGAGACTTCTACTGACACTGGAGAACCTAAGGACAATCAAGAAGGAGACATTTTAGAAGATGGGGTTATGGACTACAGACCTATTGCCGAGATAGAAGTTGATGAAGCTGTTGAAGTAAATGAGATATCATCCATTATAACTAACAGTCTTCCTATTGAAATTACTGAAACAAAAGATGAAGTAAAGGAAGAAGTTGAAAAAGAGTACGAAATACTAAATGAAGATGAACAAGTAGAAGACACCAAAGATTCCGACTGGGATGTTAAAGATGACATAGCTGAAACAATTGAAAAAGTAAAAATTGGAGTTAAATATGTTTTCCCATTAGATGAAAAGGTTACTTTAACATTTACCCGTTTACCTAAAGATGATGAGTTTAGATCTCATTTAAAAATTGAAAGAGTCAAAGTTGAAGATCTTGATCTTCCTGGAGATTTTGTTACCGATGCAGAATATGCATTTGATATCACAACTGACATGGAAAACGGAGATTTTGAATTTGATTTAACACTTCCTAAACCCGAAGGTTCAGATGTGGAAGTTTCCTATATTGAAAAATCTATTGACGAAGCTAAAGAAGAACTCAAAGATGAAGATATTAAAAAAGTTGATGAAGATAAAGTAGAGCAGGATGAAAAAGAGGATAAAGTCAAGGTTAAGGATTTGGATCATTTGACTTTATTTATTCCAACGGGAGGAGTTGTTTTATCAGTTTCAGGCAGTGTCAATGGGGTAACTCAGGTAACCGTTGAGCCTAGTAGTGTTATTAAGGCTGACATTACCGTGCAAAGAAGTGGGGATTGGGGGGAGAATGACTGGGAATCTACCTCGTGGAGAATTAACGAAGGTAATAATACAGAGTCATTTGACATTACAGCACCAGCCACGATAGGAACATATAGTGTTAGTTTTAGAGCACATAGAGACGGTAGTTGTGGTAGTACAGGAGTAAGTAACACATTCACACTCACAGATGGAATTATTGTTCAGAATGTAGGATCTGCAAATGTTTGTAATAACCCTTCAGACAGTTACTCATTAAGTTCTTCAGGTGGAATTTGGACGAGTGTTAATGGTGGGAGTAATGTAAATGGTAAGGACACAGAAGAGGTTAAATGGGGTAATCCAGTTGGTTATGGTCAAAGTGGTTTAAGATTTGATTCTGTAGGAACAC
>CAZGHA010000036.1:0-5715 GCA_964525475.1 uncultured Candidatus Saccharibacteria bacterium
CATACTCATCGGCTTCGGCTTTTGTAACATGAATAGTCCCGTCAGGATGATTTGCTGGACTGTAAACGGTGTAAAGTTTCAAATCTTCTGTTTCACTTGTATTTACAATATTGTGCTCGGTACCGGCGGGGATTACTATGGCGTAACCATCTGAGATTGCGTACTCCTGCCCATCTGCAATAACTTTTCCTTCTCCGGCATCAATTCTGAAAAATTGATCTACATTGTCGTGAACTTCCATCCCAATATCTTCCATGGGTTTTAAGCTCATAAGTACGAGCTGGCTGTGTTCGTTTGTGGATAGGACCTTTCTAAAATTTGTGTTGCCTAAAGTTAATTCTTCTATATTATCTACGAATACTGGCATATTTTCCTTTCAAGATTTCAAACCATTTACTTCAATGAAACCTTTACTTTATTATACTCTAGTTATTGGATGTCGTTAATCAAGCGAAGAGTTAAGACCATTGTCTTATGGTTAGCTCGTGAATAATTGAGTGATTTTTCCCGAAAACTATAAATAAGTTGTATCCTTTATCCCAAAGTCTTTCCATATTTTCCAAGGTTACTTTATCTTTGAATTGTGACTTTAAATTTATGACCTCGTTTATTTTATTTTCTTCCTCGTATGGATTTGTTTCTTTTTTAATGTATTCTAAGTTGTTGTAGTCAAGGTCTACTCCCGATGTTTCTTGGTAGCACTTTTGGATATTGGAAATTGAAAATATCTCAGCTTCCCAACCTGATATTCTTTTTATGTAGTCCAGATAAGTTTCTAATGAATCATCAATACTTTCAGGTTTTATGTAATTGCTTCTTATGGCAATCTGTTCTACGTAAAGACTTGTGACCACAAGGTCTTTTGGGAATTTTTCTGCAAGATATTTTAGCTGGTCTAAAGTGTCGGGTTCGGGTGAGGAGACTTGCACAGCTGATGACTGTGCTAAAAACCATGTATAGTAGGATTCTCCCATCGTTTTTATGAGATCTTTTCTTGAGTAAGGGAGGGTTTTTTCTCCGCCTTCAACAAGGACCATCCTTTTTTTACCGTCTGTTTGGTTTATAAAATCTTGGAGATAGTTTTCTAAAACGCCCCATGCAGGATCTTTTGCATCGTAAGTATGTTCAAAACCTAAGTAATAAAGTATTTGACCACCTTTTCTAACATGAAAAAAGTAAGGGTTTGGAAAAGGTCCGAATTTTGTAAGTTCTAGATATTTCTTTTGAAGATTATTTAACACGATTTAATTATAACTGTATGAATTTAAAATTCATATAGTTTGACTTTTAGACTGATTTTAATGGTGGGCGGTAATGGAATCGAACCAATGACCTCCACAATGTCAATGTGGCGCTCTAACCGACTGAGCTAACCGCCCGAGGTATTATTCTATTCAATTTTCAACTTATTTCGTTCGCCAAGGCTCACTTTATCTAAATTTATATTCTTTGTATTGGTTAGCACCGGATGTCACTTCGTTCCAACAGGAGCTAACCGCCCCTGCCCTACTCCCTACTTTTTCTTAGGGTTCATTACTTTATCAATAATCCCGTATTTTACAGATTCTCCAGCATCCATCCAATAATCTCTGTCCATGTCTCCTTTTACTTTATCTAATTTTTGACCTGTTTCTTTGGCAATGGCTTCTGCATACTGATCTCTAAGTTTTAACATGTGTTTAGCAGTGATTTCAACATCACTTGCTTGTCCCTCTACCCCACCAATAACCTGATGGATCATGGTGTGTGAGCCTGGAAGTGCGTATCTTTTTCCATTTGTTCCTGCCGCTAATATCAGGGCACCTGCGGAAGCTGCTAAACCAACATTTATTGTAATAACATCATTTTTAATATGTTTTATGGTGTCGTACATGGCAACCCCGGCGTAAACCTCTCCTCCTGGAGAGTTAATGTACACGCTGATATCTTTGTCAGGATTTTGACTTTCCAAAAAAAGCATTTGGGCGATAAACGTGTTTGCAACACCCATATCAATTGGTCCGGTAACAAAAACAACGTTATCTTTTAAAAGTCTTGAATAAATATCATAAGATCTTTCCATTCCCGACTGATCTTTTTCTATAACTATTGGGATTAAAGTATTATTCATTTTTAGCCTCCTCGTCTTGGGCTTCCTCTTCAATTTCTTCTTCAGTTACTTCTTCTACATGCTCTTCTTCTTCAGGCGTTTCTTCTTCAAGCACTTCCTCTTCTTCATGATGGTGGTCGTGAGGACCTTGTGTTTCTTCAATTAAATTATTTAGAAGTTTGTTTTTTTGCAAAATAGTCTTGATATAAAGTTTTTGCATCGGGTCTTGCATTTGTTCGGCTACAGCAGGATCTCCTGCGGCATTTATCATCTCATCAATTTCTTCATCGCTGACATCTATTTTTTCAACTTCAACCAAATGTGACAAAACAAACTCAGCTTTTATATTGTTTTCCGCTATTTTTGTATAATCAGCTCTAATATCGTCTGCAGTTTTTTCCTGAGCTTTTAAGTATTTATCCAAAGGAAGTTTTATTGTTTCCAATTGCTCTAAAAGCTTGGTCATTAGTCTATCGGCTTCTTCTTCAACCAACATGTCGGCAATTTCAACTTCGGATTCTTTCAAAATTATATCGATTACTTCGTTTGCGCCGATGTGAACGTGTTCGTGACCTTCTTTTTCAACATCAAGTTCGCCTTTTTTAAGTTTTTCAAGCTTGTCTGCCTTTATTTTTTCTGTTTTTTCCTTGTAGTAATTTTTAAGAGCTTTTCTGTAGTCGCCCATTTTGATTTCAGGCTTAACCGCAAATTCTGCTGTAAATTCAAGATCTTTTTCAATATCAAATTCCTTTATATCTACCTTAGGATTTGATACCGGTATTACTTTGTGTTCTTTTAAAGCTTGAGGATAGTAGGTTTGAAGGACCTCGTTTATGGTGTCTCCGTATAGTCTTGAGTTACCAACTTTTTCAACCACCATATCTTTTGGGGCTGTTCCTTTTCTAAAACCTTGTAGTTCAGTTTCTTCAACTGCTTTTTGAACTTCTTTTTCGTAGAATTCTTTTATAACACTGTTTTCTACGGTAACAGTGAGTTTCATAGTTGCTTTTGGCATTTTTTCTATTTGTGTTTTCATAGCTTAGTTATTGTATCACAAGAGGTTAAATTTTAGCTTCGTTTTTCTTGGATTTTATGTATTTAATTGCAAAATCAACGATATCTTCTTTGTCGTATGTAATATCAGGTTCTATTTTTGTTTCTTCCAAAGTTTTTGATTGTCCATTCAAATAAAACCTCCTGGTTGGGATGTATATCGCATACTTTTTTCCATTAAATTCAATTGTACTTTTAACAGGATATGCACTTCCACCTGCTGTTTCTGTACCAATTACAGTGCAACTTGACCCTGCTTTCATTATCGCAACAAATCTTTCTGCCGATGAAAAAGTTTTATTGGAAGTTAGTATGACAATAGGTTTTTCGTATTTTTTTCCCTCGACAGGAGATGTTTTAGAATCAAATTGATGTAACTCACCTTCGGGAGCTATTTTGATATTAGTCCCAACAGTATGTTTTCCTTCTCTTATGAAGTGCCTTTTAGCAAAAATTCTATTTGGGCCTGTGCGACCACCCTCATTTAATCTTAGATCTATAATTAGTCCTGTACTTTTGTCTTCCTGTGGCAGAAAGATACTTTCTAAATCTTTTGTTGAAACACCAAAGAAAGTTGGTATTTTAATATATAAAACGTCATCTATCATTTCACTGGTGGGTATTCTAGAAGATTTATTTTCATGATTGATTTCAGAATTATCTTCTCTTAAAGAGGCATGAGGGTTGTTTAAAAGTTTTAATAGAGTGCTAATGTCTTTTATTGGGTTATTTAACTCTATTTTCGTAGCTTTTTTCATGTAGGTTTTATATTCTTCTTCGTTAAAAAATGGGTATGTAGATGCTATTTCTGTTAATACAGCTGATGCCACATCGTGTGCCAGGAATTGCTCTCCCTGGTAAATTATTGTATTTACCCTGGATTTTAGTTTTTCCATTGATTTTTCTAATATCTTTAACCTTGTATCTTCATTAGTAAAAACCATATCTACGGTATCCCTACCTCTCGAAGTTTCTATGTATCTATTACCCTCCAAATAATACTCTCCGTGTTTATGGAACATTTCTCTAGTGTCTCCTATTGTGTACCATTCTTTATCTTTTTCATTATAAACATCTAGAAAATAATGTCCTGATACCTTTACGCCTTTTTGTGTATTCCAGTCTTCGTTATTTCTTATCCAGTTTTCTTCAATTGTGTCTACTGTTAGACTTGGAATTCCCTTTGCAAGAAGAAGCGCTCTTGTTATATAGGATATTTGAGTACATCCATCTATGTTTCTTTTTCTTCCGTGTTCTGGAATTAGGTTTTTTTCACTTAAAAGTTCGTCTGCTGTTGTATCCCATTTATCAATTTTTGGAATTAGGTTATTTTCTCTAGATGACTTTAAAATCTCCTCCGAGGGAATCATAGTTCTTACATATCTACATACCTCTCCCACTAATTCTTTTCCTTGAAGTTTATTTTCAGGGTCAATTTCATCTGCTACTTTTAGTACATTTTCGGTAACTTTAGTCCTACCACCCTCTTGCTTTGCTAAATCTTCAGGTGATATTTCATCATATAAGGTTTCGTAATTATTCATATTTTAATATTAAGTTGGTATTTACTACTGCCTTTTTATTTTAACAAAAAATCTCTGGTAATAATTTTTAAAACCCTTCGTTTGTCTTGGATTTTATGTATTTAATTGCAAAATCAACAATATCTTCTTTGTCATATGTAATATCAGGTTCAATTTTTGTTTCTTCTAGCGGTTTGTCTTTTCCAGGAAGGAAGAATCTCCAGGTTGGTATCCAGATGTAGTATTTTTGATCTTTTTCGTAAAATTCATATTCTTTGGGGTTTCCGCTTCCGCCTTTTGTTTTAGTACCAATTATTACGCAGTCGGTTGAGGCTTTTATGACCGAAACAAATCTTTCTGCGGAGCTAAAAGTTTCTTCATTAACAAGGACGACAATTGGTTTTCCGTAAGGAGTGTTTGTTCCTTTTATGTGAATTTCATCTTTGTCTAGGTCATTCCCATATCTCGAGTAAAGTTAATTCCCATCAGATGGTCACCAGGTTTAGACAAGTATTGCGTGATAAAAGTTCGGGCGGGGTATTCCTGCCCTCCCCCGTTATATCTTAAGTCAATTATTAATCCTTCGGTGGTTTCTGCATTTTCTAAAAAAGGTGTTTCCAAATCTTTGTAGTCAATATCTATCAAAGATGGGATTTTTAAGTACATAATATTTTCCAAAACTTCAAAAAATGGTTTTTCAGTTTTTAAATCTCCATGACGCCACTCAACTGGAAGAATCATTTCTTTTCCTTCGTATATTCCGGCGTGAGGATTGTTTAGAAGTTTTAAAATGCTATCAATCTTTTTAAAACTATCTGAATCTTTATCATCATGTATGATGGAGGCGTTGTAGAGGAAATTTTCCATTTCTTTTTTATCTAAAAATGGGTAAGTGTCTCTAACTTTTAGTACCACTTCTTCAACCGTTTTTAAAATATTTTCAGGATTATTTTCCATTTACTTATTCTATAATATTTTGGAAATTTTAGTTTGAGATTACACCAGATCCGATGCATAGATTTTTAATGTAAAAAACGCAGTATTGACCTG
>CAZGHA010000037.1:0-4565 GCA_964525475.1 uncultured Candidatus Saccharibacteria bacterium
TGAGGGTAATTGAGGATTTAGCCCTAAGTTGATATAATTCGTACGCTAGTAAGTGCTAGAAATAGTAGTCCCCTGTAGCTCAATGGGAAGAACCTTTTCGCTTCGCTCAAGAACCTTGCGATTGAGCTTAAGAAATGTTAATTCTTTAAGTGAAAGTTTGATAAATGAATAGATTCGTGTTTTTTTAATTTGATCCCCTGTAGCTCAATGGTAGAGCAGGAAGCTGTTAACTTCAAGGTTCGTGGTTCGAATCCACGCGGGGGAGCCATAGAATCAAAATAAAGATTTTATACTCAGTAAAACCCCACAACTATCTTGAAATAGAATTTCCAGTTTCATCCACACAGTGTGATATGAGGTAGGTAGGGTAGTCTGGATAATCCTCAAGCATTTCACACATAATTACACCGTTACCATCTGCCACTATTTTTATCTCACCATCTTCCTTTACCGCAAAAACATACCCGCCGCCTCCAGGAACTGAAACAGGAACAACCCCACCCGAAATATATTTTCCTAAGTGTTTATGGATAACTACCTTCATATCGGAAAGATCTAGACCTTTTGCAATTAACGCCTGTTTAATCTTCTCCGCATCTTCTTCAACTGCGCATTCTTTTCTAAAATATGCCCATTCTTCACAGGAAAAATCTTTAAAATTACACATACCAAATTGAGATCCGTCTTTATTTGTAATAATTTCTACAGTACCTCCATTTTCTGCACAATATTTTGACGCAGGGTTAGCCATACCAGTCTGTGTTTCTTCCTTTTCTAATGCGGTATCTGTGGTTGTCTCCTTTACCTGGACTTGATTTTCATCCCTCTCTTTATTAGTAGTTACAATTAAAATTAAAGACAGAGAAACACCAAGAAATAATATAATGAAGATTAAATATTTTTTCATGAATTAATTATACTCAACTGTTTGCCTCATTAAAAGTGAATTGTTTACGTCTTTAAGACATTAATTTGTTATTAATATATAATTTTTCTAATGAACTTCCTCAAAGAAGAAATTACACAAATAGCGGGAGATGAGGTAATAGAAGATAAAATAAAAGATAATCCAAAATATGATTGGGTGGACATTGTAAACATACCGGAAAGACCCGACGATATTGAATCCAGTTTATTTCTAGCAACACATTCTGAAGGAGAAGGTGGTTGGAACAACCCGTTTGATAGACGACCAACTGCTGCAAAAGTAGCCTTTGATAAAGGGTGGCATTTAGGAATCGAAAGCGGAACTGATACTGGAGGAAGCGAGTATCTAATGGTCAGAGACCTAGATACATTGGCTGAAGAACTTTACAAGCATGCTAGAAATGAAAGTAATCCGTACATTGTCGGTGTAACAGGCTCTGTAGGTAAAACTACTACCGTAGCATTTCTTGAACACCTAATTAGAACTTCTGGGTCTGATGTTACAAGGTTTTACTCAAAAAGGTTAACCCCACTATCAGTTATGTGCCACTATATTAACAGGGTCGAGAAGGAGACTCCTTTTATTGTAATGGAATATAGTACCTATCTAAAAGACCATGTCGCACAATTATCAGAATTAATTCCACCCAATATTTCATTTTTAACTAACATTTACAATACACATATAAATCCAGGTATGTTTAAAAATAAACAAGAAATTTTTGAGTCAAAAGTTAGAATTAAACCCAAGGAAAGTGCGGGGTATGTGAATAACCGTGTTCTAAAAGAATTAGGATTACAAATGCCAGAAGGTTGGATGGGTTTTGATGTAGACACCTCTATAGAAGTTTCAAATGAATTTCTGCCTCCTACCTTAAGAACCGCTGAAATGTACGCAGTTGGAAATTTAATGGCAAACAAACTAAATCTATCCCCTCAATTATTACAACGGGCTTTTGAGACTTTTAAGCCAGTTGAAAATAGAATAATTAAATGTAATTACCATGGAAATAGTGTGTTTTTTCATGGTGAGACTTCTGGAGGAAGCAGGTTGTGGAGCTGGTTTGAAACTTTAAATGGTGAGCTTCCATGGTTACTGGTTGAAGAAATTAATTTTGCAGATGAAGACCCCCACGGTTTTGTAAACTTACTAGAAAATATATTTAGCTCTGATAAAACCTTTGTTCTAGATACACCTGCCAACAGAGAAAGATTACCTGTAAAAGCTAGGTTTGTTGACAGAGAGAGGTTTGGACAGACTTTGAGTGATGAAGCCAATGATTATATCGTTTTTCATAAAGCCCTCTCCACCAGACAAGAAAATTTCAACCCAGAGGAATATCTAAACAAAACATGGTAAAAACTTTTTATTTACACATTTATACGTCTTGAGAAAAATAATGAATTTAACAACAAATATAAACGACGTCAAAGTTAACTACACCTTAATAAACAGTATTAATCCTGCAAAAGGAACTCTGATTTTTTTACATGGATGGGGAGGTTCTAGTCAATCTTGGGTACCTAATATGTCAAAACTAAACCAAGACTTTAACTGTATAGCGATTGATATGCCTGGATTTAATATAAGTTCTCAGCCAGATAAAACATGGGGGGTTGAAGAATACGCTCAATTCGTAAAAAACTTTGCACAAAATTTAAATCTCGGTAAATTTGTTCTAGTGGGAAAAAGTTTTGGAGGAAGGGTAGGAATCTTATATGCTAGTAAATGGCCCGAAACTTTAACTCATTTAATTTTGGTCGCGGCTGCTGGTTTAGAAAAAAGAAGCTTGTTAAACACAACCAGAGTATTAATAGCAAAATATGGCAAAAAATCTCTGTCTTTTCTTGGTCCCAAATATTTAGAATTGTTACGCATTTTTTTCTACAAAACGACAAGAGTAAAAAAAGATTCTAGTGATTATAAATGGAAAGTTAAAAAATTAGTTACGAATACAAACTTAACAGAAGCTACGAAAAATATAGCCACCCCTACCTTGATTGTATGGGGAACAAATGACAAGGTTCTTCCTCTAAAGGTAGGAAAGGAATTAAACTGCAGAATAAAAGGATCGATATTGAAACAGATAAAGGGCGGACATAACGCACATCAAGAATCAGCCGAAGAATTTAACATTTTAGTGGAAGAGTTTTTGTTAAATAATAAAAAGTGACAATTATAAATGTAATATCCAACTACAGCGAGGCCTCCAAACTACTTAAAAGTGGAAGCATAGGGATAATACCCACAGATACAATATATGGCATATCTTGTTTAGCTTCTTTAGAAAAAAATGTTGAAAATATTTATAAAATTAAACAAAGAGATTTTGATAAACCATTTATATTATTAATAAGCTCAATTGAAGATTTACAACTTTTTAATGTAAAACTATCAACTGAGGAAAGAGAAATCATCCAAAAATATTGGCCAGGCCCAGTGAGCATAATTCTTGATGTAAACGACAAAAAATTTCAATACCTACACAGGGGCACAAATACATTAGCATTTAGATGCCCAGTCAAACCAGAACTTCAAAAACTTTTGAAATACACAGGTCCAATAGTATCCACAAGCGCTAACATATCTAACTCCGCACCAATAGCAAATGCACTTGAAGCAGAAAAAATATTTGGAGACAATCTAGACTTTTTCTTGGATGAGGGAGAACTTAATAATCCCCCATCAAAAATAATTAAACTGCACAACGCTGTAGAAACTATAATTCGTGGTTAGTAATGATAGTAAGAAACTTAGTCGAGCAGATTATATTTCTCAGTAGTATGTACGGGGAGAGAAACATATCCTGTAGTTTTTGACTTGTTTTAACTTCTGTAATACAATCCAAATAATAATCCAAAAATAGAAAAGAGGAAAAATGAAGCGCGGTAAAAACCAACTGCCTTTACCACTAAAGTACAATGATGGAAAAAAAGACAATCAAGTTGGTAGTGACGACAACAGTGACGACAACTCGAAAAACGAAACATTCGCGAAGCCCTATAAGGAGGGGGAATGTCATTGCACATGCGCTGGGTGTGACATGGGCTACCATTGCCATAAAAAAGAGCGCGGATGTGGTATGTAAATTCTGCAAAACAGGCGACAACTACTTGATTAAATCGAGGTTGTCGCCAATTTTTTTAAATCAATTTTCTGTTTTTATAGACACGCTGTCATCGGAAGTTTGATTTTCCGCTAATAGATTGCCTGAATTTACTGAGGGGGCCTCATTAGATGAAGGTAGTGGCACTTCAATAGCCGGAGCAGTTGGGATTACAGAACTGTCGGGAACAACAGCAGGCTCGCTTTGTTCAAGAAGTTTGTTGTAAACATAAGCATAAGCGAGTGAAACCACAATTGACGCAGGTATTACACCAAATCCAAAGGCTAAAAGCCCAAGCATCATAACTAGACCACATACAAACCAGAACCCTAAAAGTTTAAACTTTACATTCTTAGTCAATTTCCGACTCATTTTCATAGCCTCTGAAGGAGTCTTATCTAAATCCACCAAAACAAAGGGTACCATTGAATATTTTAAAGCAAGGATTATTCCCGGAATAAAAAATAATAAAAACCAAGAAATATAAATTGGCCACGACGGGCTAAGGTCTGAAAAACTCCATCCAGCAAT
>CAZGHA010000037.1:4575-5627 GCA_964525475.1 uncultured Candidatus Saccharibacteria bacterium
CTAGCGACAACAAAATAAAAGGCAACATAATTAATAGCACCCTTAACCCTGCTATCAAAAACCTCCATGCTTTTTTTAAACTTACCTGATTCAGTATTGTTTTGTAATAAATGTCTTTATTTCTAACTGCATCCAAAGTTAGATTTATATAGCCCATTCTAAATACTATCGATATTAAGACTCCTACAACACCGACGGCTAAAAATAAAATAAAAGCAACGATTATATAAGGAATTAATGTTAAAACAGGGCTATTAGATATTGGTGATTCTTGTTTTATTGACGGGGGATCCAGTTCAATAGGGTGACTAACTCCCAACACCTTATCGAAATCAACAGGGTAGGGTGGGTACGGTAAGTCCTGATTCAATGTTTTAGTAACAGAAGAAGTTTGAGTAGAACTTGATTTGTTTAAATTGCCAACACTAGACAAACCCGGAGACCCCGTGGACATACCAACTATCAGGGTCGCTACAATCCAAAACTTCCAATTAGACTTAAAGGTATTCCACCCGAACGAAATTGCTTCTGATATTGAGAATGTTTTTTTGTTCATATTTAAATATTAAATTGAAAATATTTAATTTGCAAACCAGCGCTACACGTCTTAATAAAATTATCTATTAATCTGCTACAATACTTTTATGAATTTTTTTAACAAACAAAACACCATTCTCTTTGTAATTTACACCATGTTTTTTGTAGCTTTTAAGGGATTTGTTTTATGGAGAGCATCATAAAACAATCATAAAATATGGTTTATCGCCGTGCTTTTTTTGAACACCCTCGGAATACTGGAAATTATTTATTTAGTGCTAGATAGATTTAAATTCAACCCCAAACCGGTTAAGAAATTAAAAAATGGAACCAAAGAAAAATAAAATATCCTTGATTCAAATAGACAGAGCTTCAGCGTGGGTCCTATTGTTTTCAGTAATTGCCTATATGTTGAGTGGCTACGGACTTACTAAAGAAATTATTAACAGTGAGATTTCCCTTTTTATGCATAGAAATATCTTACCCACAATCACTATGATAGCCTTTGTCGGACA
>CAZGHA010000038.1:0-5507 GCA_964525475.1 uncultured Candidatus Saccharibacteria bacterium
CAAGAACCATTTACACGGGTAGGAAGAAAAACTAAAAGAATAGTACAGACTTAGTCTCTCTCCAACTCTGTAATGAATGAATTCTATACTATTTTTTTCACTTTGTCAACACTATAGGACTTAAGGTGATTGTTAATTTTGATTTTAAGTCAATAAGCTATTCTAAAACGAATGGAAAAACCAAACGTAATATTTTACGGAGAAGAAAATCACAACCCTGTTAATCAATTTCTAGATGGTTTAGACTCGAACACAAGGGCTAAGTTGTTAAAAATAATCAACTACATAAAAAACTATGGAGCAAACTCAGTTCCAAAACATACTAAGAAACTCACCGGAACTAATCTATGGGAAATTCGAACATTGGGAAAAATAAACGCAAGAATTATATACTTTACTTCAAAAAACAATACGATAATACTTCTCCATGGTTTTATTAAAAAATCTCAGAAAACACCCAAAAATGACCTAGAGATAGCTAAATACCGAATTAGAAAGTACAAAGAAAATGTTGATTAATGATATCTTTTATGATATCAAATACTTATGAGAAATAAACAAAAATACTACAAATTTGATGATTATCTAAAAGAACAACTAAAAAATCCAGAATTCAAAAAAGCCTGGGATGAGATAGAAATAGAATCATCAATAGCAGAAGGAATGATTGGAAAAAGAATAGAAAAAAATATTTCGCAAAGAGATCTGGCTAAAAAGATAAACAGCACTCAAGCCGTAATATCAAGGATAGAGAGCATGAATGCAAATCCCTCTATAAAAACCTTAAAGAGAATTGCCAAGGCTTTAGACGCTAAATTAGAGATAAAGATTAGATAAACTTTAAAGGTAGCAAAAATTTAATTTTCCTTTAACATCCTCGAATCAGAATACAATTAAATGAATATTAGGGTTGAGTATGATGTTGAAAAATTTATCTCAAAACTCCAAAAACCAACTAAGTCTAAGGTCTCTAGATACTTAGAACTTCTTGAAGATTACGGATTTAATCTAAAAATGCCCTACTCTAAAAAAATATCGGCAAATCTTTATGAATTAAGAATACGTGGAAAACAAGAAGTTAGAATATTCTACACAATAAACAATGGAGCTGTTTTCCTTTTACATGGATTTATAAAGAAGACCAACAAAACACCTGTAAGGGAAATTAGAACTGCTTTAAATAGACTAAATAATCTTGACATATAACATATATGTTATATAAATAAAATTATGAAATTTAGAGATTTTAACGAAATAAAAAAAGAGTTACTAAAAGATCCGGATGTAAAAAAAGAATACGATAGATTAGGACCTAAATTTGACCTAATAAGATCAATAATAGAAAAAAGAATCGAGAAAAATATTAGTCAGAAAGAGCTTGCAACTAGAATGGGTACAAAACAAAGCGCCCTATCAAGACTTGAATCCGGAAAATATAATCCTTCACTGGCTTTTATGCAAAAGGTAGCTCAAGCTCTAGATTCCAAACTAGAAATTAGACTTAGATAACACCTCCTACTAATTAGATTTTTCTACTCTGAATAGATAATCCTTACTTACGAAAATCAATCACAAAGAATATAAATAATCTTGATGGGGCGGGCCTCGGTAGGTGGGCAAGCATTGACAACTTAGCCTCGCGGGTTCAACCCCCGTCCGCTCCACCAGAAAATATTCTTGACTAAAAGAGCAACGAATAATAGAATGTATTTGTCAATGCTTGCTAACCACCTACTAAGGTGAGGTTAAGCAAGAAGGCCTCCGTAAGGAGGCCTTCTTCGTATTTTCTTTATTTTTATAAGAACTATCAATGAAATTGCAGTAAATTAACTGTTAAAATATTCTCCAGATAGCTTTTTTATCATTTTTCCAAGTATTCTCTTAAAGCTTCTTCAATTACTTCCCCAAGTGTAGAGTCATTGTTTACAGCATAGACCTGGGCAAATTTTTTTAATGTCTTCTCTATCATAATAGTGGTTTTTACCTTTTGTTTAGGATTTTTCATATCAGTTTTCCACAAAATTTTTAGTTATCCACAACAAATAAATACCTTATAGGGTAACTAACATTTATAAAATACCATATATACGTAAATATGTAAATACATATAAATCAGCAACGCGCATTGGAATGGATATGAATTTTCTTCATTGTGATAGTTTTTTAAGGATGACTTCTCAACGCCCGTCGCTTGTTAAAAAATTCCGTTAGTATAAATTAGATAACAAGTAAGCTTTCATGCTTCGCCTGCTCGGGGGCATGATCTCATTCCATCTTTGATGGAATCACGCTTCTAAAAACATTCTGCGGCCAGCGCTTTATATGTCGCTTCTTGTGGAATGTTTTTTTAATTGCAGCACTATTATTTCCATAAATAAACTACTCAAGAAAATTCTAAATTAAATATGAAGAAACGCAGAAGCGTAGCGACGAGCAAGCTCCTATTTTAATTCCCATTACCATTACCGTTTTTCGCAACTTCACCAAACACGATCTTCCCTGCCGATGATTGAATTACCTTTATAACAACAGCCTCAATTTCCTGCCCTACCTTTTCAATACCATCCTCAACAATAACCATAGTCCCGTCGTTAAGATAGCCAATTCCCTGCTTTTTTTCCTTACCTTCCTGAACAACTTTAACCACGAACCTCTCACCAGGCAAAAGAACAGTTTTTAAAGCATTAACCAAATCATTTATATTTAAAACGGTAATCCCCGACACCTTAGCCACCTTGTTCAAATTAAAATCCATCGTCATAAGCTTTATCTTCTTCTCTTTAGCATATTCAACAAGAGTAGCATCAACATCTTTGTCCTTTGTTTTTATATCAGGAACAATAACGTTAACTCTTTTTTTCAATTCCTTAATAACATCAAGGCCCATTCTTCCTCTGCTTCTTTTAACCTTATTTTTGTTATCGGCAAGCATTTGAAGTTCATTCATAACATTTTGGGTCACCACGAAAGGTCTGTCTAAAAAACCCGCCTTAACAACATCCAAGACCCTTCCGTCTATCAAAACTGACGTATCCAATAAAATAGCGTTATCCAACTCCTGCTTTTCTCTGATACTTTGCTCATCTGCTTTTAACCTTTGTTTTTCTCTTCTCGCCTGCTGTATTCTTTTAGATTGCATATCCCAAAAATCTGTAACAACTTTTGACACAGCTGCTATAACAAGAGCCTCAATCCAATATTTCACATACATTAAAATTAGAGGAAAAACGAAAAATCCGAATAATGCAAATCCGACTCCCCCTAAAATTTCGGCCGCTGTGTGATAGCCAAAAAAGGGCAAATCTTTAAAAAAAACATTTCGAAAAACTAAAACACCCAGTCCAAAAAACACAACAGCATATATAATCCTTGCCACTAACTTAGTTTCCTTCAAAGAGGGTTTTTTGACTTCAATTTTTTGTTTTTCTTGAGCTTTATTTACCACTACTTAAATATTAGGTTAAAACAACAAAAATTACCAATTGAAAATAAAAACAAAGTTAAAAGGTTTATTCGGCAAGGGATTTTTTGATCGCTTCGAATATGTTTTTAGTATTGTCAGAACTTACAACCTCCCCATACCCCAGCTTTTTTGCTTCCCCCGATCTTTTTTCCTGATGAGATACTTTTCTTATTTCACCGTTTAAACCACACTCTCCAAAAGCTACTACACCATCCTTGATTGGTTTGTCTTTTAAGGAAGACGCGATCGCCAAGCAAACAGCTAAATCAACTGCATATTCGGTTACTTTAAATCCCCCTGCTACATTTACATAAACATCGTGATTATTTAAATTTAGACCTGCTCTTCTTTCCAAGATTGCTATTAAAACTTGAAGTCTTGTGTTGCTAAAACCACTCGAAGTTCTTCTCGGGTAGCCAAAGGATGTGGGAACGGTTAAGGCCTGAATTTCAAAAAGAAGCGGTCGATAACCTTCCATTACAACTGTAACGCAAGAACCGGAAGCGTTAGGTAATCGTTGTTTTAAAAATAGCTCAGATGGATTTTTAACTTCTTTAATGCCACCCTCCTCCATTTCGAATATCCCAACTTCGGATACAGCACCAAATCTGTTTTTACTAGTTCTTAAAATTCTAAATAGATGCTGGGAATCTCCTTCTAAGTACAAAATGGTATCAACGATGTGCTCTAAGACCTTGGGACCAGCTACAACCCCCTCCTTTGTTACATGACCTACAAGAACAACCGGAACTCCAACTTTTTTAGCAACATTTGTCAGCATTTGTGAACAACCTCTTACTTGCACCAAAGAACCGGGAGCACCTAAGAGTTCCTCTGAAAAAAGGGTTTGAATGGAATCAACTATCACTAAACCTAAACCTTCGGTTTTTTCAATGTTGTCTGATATTGCCTCCGCGCTTGTTTCTGAAACTACCAGTAAATTGTCGGCGTTGTAGTTCATTCTGCTGGTTCTAATTTTTATTTGATCGGCGCTCTCTTCTCCACAAACATACAAAACATTTGTATCTTTTAAATTTTTGGAAATTTCAGTCAAAATTGTGCTTTTACCGATACCGGGCTCCCCAGCTAAAAGAACCACTTGGCCAGGCACAAAACCTCCGCCTAAAACACGATCAAACTCACCTATTCCGGTAGGTATTCTTCTTGGCGGTGTGGATGAAACAGAAGATAGTTTTACGGGTTTTTCGTGATTATTTCTTGACGAACTGTTGATATTTGATTCTTTTGCACTAATCACATCCTCAACAAATGAATTCCATTCACTGCATTCGGGACATTGCCCCACCCACTGGTGAGAGGTGTATCCACAATTTTTACAGGTATAAACAGTCTTGAACTTAGACATAAATATATCTTATCAAACAGTAAGTTAAAAAAGGTTAAATTACTTTTTCGATTTTGCTTTCTTTTTAGATTTAGCTTCTTTTTCGTCAGCTTCTTCATCAAAATCTTCCTCAGCTTCATCGACTTTTTTAACATCCTTGTCTTTCTTCTTATCCTCTTTTTTATCTTCTTTATTTTGATCTCTTGTACTTAAAGCAAGTTTTTGATTAGCTCCATCAACTTGAATTACTATCGCTGTTACTTTATCACCCTCCTCAAGAGGAGACTCAGCTTCAGAAACATGAATTAAACCATCCAAGCCTTTTTCTAAAGTTACAAAAGCACCGAAGGGTACTATCTTGCTAACTACCCCTTTTACACTTGTACCTACAGGATATTTATCCTCGACAGTTTCCCAAGGATTTGGAATAAGTTTCTTAACACTTAATGCAAGTTTATTTGAAGCCTCATCTATTCCTAAAATCATAACCTTTATTTTTTGTCCAACTTTAAAATAATTTGAAGGGTGGCTAACTTTTTCCCAAGCGATTTCACTAATGTGAACAAGTCCTTCGACTCCATCAAGATCCACAAAAACTCCGAAAGGCATTATACCTGTAACAATTCCTTCAACGCTGCTACCTATCTTAATTTCTGATAATCTTTTCTTTCTTGACTCATCACTATATGTTGTTAAGGC
>CAZGHA010000039.1:0-5409 GCA_964525475.1 uncultured Candidatus Saccharibacteria bacterium
AGTAAAAATAAGGTTACCCAAAGAATAAAAACATAGAGATACTGGACAGGTACTGGCCCAACCCAATCTTCATGCCAAGAAACATTTTTTTCTCTAAATCTCTTTATCCCGTAATGAGGGTTAAAAATAAACCAGAAAAAATCCTCGAGCATTGCAATCATTGTGAAAGCGGACAGAATTATTACCTCTGTTCTTAAATCCCATCTAAAAAATAAAAAGGGGAGGTGCACTAAAAAAAGTATCATTGTGAAAAGGTATACGTGATAACCAGTGATAGGACCACGGAAGCCGGGGAGCGCATCCAAAAATTCAAACCGTTTTTTCCAAGTCGGAAGTTTTTTCGCCCACCCATGCTTACCTTCCGTTTGAATTTCAAATAACGCCAATAGGATTGAGGAAATAAAACAAAAAATAAAATATTTTATATAAATCATGTTCATTTAATAATACCAGATTGGTGGGCCCATCAGGATTCGAACCTGAGACCTTTGCAATGTGAATGCAACGCTCTAACCAACTGAGCTATGAGCCCGAAAAATAATAACAGAATCATTTTACTACACCTTGAACTTTTCACCCACCTGGAATACGATTATTAAATATGAAAGATAAAAAATTACTAAATGTAATATCCGACTATTTCCAAATTATTTTCATATTCATTCTGGTATTTGGAATTATTTATTTCTTTGTCGGACAACTTTTTGAAGTTACAGGAAATTCCATGCTTCCGAGCTTTGTAGACAAAGAACAAATAATTGCTGAAAAACTATCAGTAAATCTATCAAATGTTGAAAGAGGCGATGTGATAATTTTTAAAAATCCTTATGAAAATAACAGATTACTTATCAAAAGAGTAATAGGTCTTCCGAAGGAAAAGTTTCAGATACTGGATGGTTTTGTCTATATCAACGGAGAAAGGATAAAAGAAGATTATTTAGCACCGGATACTGCAACCAAAGGCAAGAGACTTTTAGAAGAAGGCCCTGAATACAAAATACCTGAAGATTCTTACGTAGTTTTAGGGGACAACAGAAATGAAAGTAACGATTCAAGAGAATGGGGATATATAAAAACTGAAAATATTGTTGGAAGAACTGTGTTGGTGTACTACCCGCTCAAAAATTTTAGATTTATAAAATAGTGAAGAATCGTTGAAAAATTTTCTTACTTCTTTTTATCTTCTTTACCTACAACGTTAACCTTCTTCTTGTTTTTTGTTTTCCATGCAAATTGAACAACTCCGTCGGTTTTAGAATAAAGTGTAAAATCCTTACCCATGCTCACATTATCTCCCGGAACTACTTGTCTACCTCTTTGTCTAATGATAATTTGACCTGTTTTCACATCAGAACCACCATAGACCTTTACCCCAAGTCTTTTTCCGGATACGTTACCGCCTTGAACTGCTTTTGAACCACCTGCTTTTGTATGTGCCATGTTATTTAGAACCTTTCAATTTTTTTGCCTTAGTTTTTGGAGAAGTTTTTTTAATTACTTTTTTTTCATTAACAGACACGGGCTTTTTTGCCACAGTTGTCTTTTTTGCTGGTTTTTCTTTTGTAACTTTTGTATTTCTCTCAACAGGTTTTGTCACTTTTTTATCTGAAACTTCTCCATCTTTAGAACCAGTGCCAATCTTTTCTATTTTAACCACACTCATAGGTTGCCTATGACCTCTAACTCTTTCGTATCTGGATTTTTTCTTAAATCTTGCCACTCTGACCTTTTTACCAATCTTATCTTCTAAAACTACTGCTTTAATAGAAATATCTTTTACTTCAGGCTCTCCAATAACGTTTTTTTCTCCGTCAGAATAAAACAAAACCTCTATTTTTAAGGGTTTTTCCTGTCTTTCCAACTCAATAACATCACCCTCTCGGACGAGAAATTGTTTGGACGCAAATTTTATTACAGCATATTTTTCCATGGTAAACATAAGGATATTACACTAATATTGGAGTTTGGGCAATACTATACCTAAAGCTCCGAACTAGTTCCCACAGTAATCAAAAGATCGTAATCTTTATCTTCAGGGATATTCTCCTTTACTTCAATTTCAGGAAATTTTTCTTTCAAATCTTCTTTGACTATATCTTCAAACTCCTCCTGTGCACCAGATTTAAATTGCAAAATCGTTGATTCTACTTTTGAATTGGCGGTATCTATGGTCAAAACGGTGTAACCTAAACCTTCAAGAAATTCCTTTGTTTTAGCTGCCAAACCCCCCACCCCGGCTCCGTTCTCCACCCTTATCTTCAAATTACTCTTTTTAACTTCAATATTAGGATCTTTTTCGGGAGTTTTTTCTTCCTCAACGTTTTCTTCCTGAGTAGCTTCGCTCAAAACCTGAGTTTCCTGTTGAATATTTTCTTGAGCCAGTTGGGTAGTTCCCTCTTGATTTCTATTCCCAACAGCTTTAATTCCAAAATAACCACCGACCATTAAAACAAGAGCGCCTATTACCGATCCGGTTATTAAAAGCGTCGAAGCTTTTCTCTCAACCACAGGTAAAGGAAGCATGTTAAGAACATTTATTTGACTGTCCAATACAGCAGTATCTGAATCCAACAGGAAATTAATAATGTTGTTGATTTCAAAACCTTCGGGAGTGCTAAATGTACCTGTAAATTTCGGGGCCTCTACCTTTCTAATCTCATAACCGGGCATTAAAAAAGAATCACAACCAAAAGTAAAAATACATTTTATTGGGCTAGATCTTTTGTAAAAAGATAACTCCTTGACTAGTAGTGACATTTCTTCGGGCGTTTTTTCCTTTTTGTAAGTTCCTGCAAAAAACACACCGTTAAGTTCCGAGAGAGCAATAACCTGATCCCCATCTACTTTGGAAACAAATATAGCGGGGTCATTGACCTTTTCATATTTTGGAAGTGCTAAAACCCAAGGGACGATGCTTTTAATTCCCATACCTGCAAAATTTGCTGCCTCAAGATAGTTCTCTATTACATCTTTTTTTATACCAATGAATTGGTAAACAAACGGAGCCACCTTTTTATATGAAAAATACAAACTATCCAAGGAAATATCAGGGTCTTTTGTTTTTATTTCGGAGATTATCTGCTCCCCTGTTTCTTGACCGTTTTTGGAAACCGTGACGTATCTGAGCAAAATATCTTGGGGCTCCATAACAAAATTCAAACCAAGTTTATTTTTTGATAACGATGAGACCTGTGAAACAGCATCTTCTAAAAAGGATGAAAAACCTTTAGGATCAACAATTCTAGTGTCATCAACACACTCTTTAGGAATGACCACGGAGGCGGTTTTTAAATTAGCCTCTTTATCTATTGTGGAAATTTTTAATGTATTTTTATTAATTGATAAAATCAAATCCTGCATATGTTAAATATAACACAATTACAACTTCTGTACCTTTGTTTCTTCACCAGCAACAATATCCTTAGCCAATAATTTCTTTTTAATATCCTCTTGAAATAAAGAAATAACCTCGTCCAATTCTGAGTCTTTTTTATACGTCAAAATTATCTCATCCGATACTTGTAAACCCATCTCTTTTCTAAGATCCTGAACACTTCTAATAAACTCTCTTGCCTTACCTTCTTTTAATAAATCTTCGGTGATTTCCAAGTCTAATTTAACTGAATTTGAAATGTCCGATTCCCAAGTAGACTTCTCTTCAAGAGAATCTACTAAATCAATGTTTTTTACGTTTGTTTCTTCTAATATCAACGCTTTATATTCATCAGGAAGATTATCACTTTTTAAAATTGCCAGAGAATTTAAAACTTGCCTGACCGGAATTGCTTTATCAACTCTGATAGATAAAACTTGTGAGGATATATCCCGAGCTTTTTTCATGTTTTTTAAGATGTCATCAGATTCCGCCGTTAAATCCTTTTCAAAAGAAGGGAAATCACACAGATGCACGGATTCAGGTGTTTCTTGATTTTCTTCGCATAACAATCTGTATATACTTTCAGAAATAAAAGGAATAACAGAGGCGGAAGCTTTTGAAAAATCAAGTAAAACTTTATACAAAGTTGATAAAGCTTCGTTATTACCAGAAGATATTCTATCTCTTGACCTTCTAACGTACCATCTAGATAAATCATCTACAAAATCCTCGATGGATTTTATTACCGGAGGCAGGTTGTATGAAGTAAGATAATCGTTAATTTCACCGGTTGTCTGATTTAATCTAATTTTTATCCATTTATCTAAAACATTTTCTGACTCGATGTAATTTCTTACTTCCCAATTGTTAGTTTCCGCATACATTAAGAAAAACATTGCGGAATTCCAAAGAGGGTTTAGCACATTTCGGGATTTATTTTTTAACTCTGTTTCGTCAAAATTAGTATTTTCCCCTGACATTAGAGAAGATCCCATGAGATAAAGTCTTAAAGCATCGCCACCATATTTGTTTAAAATTTCCTTTGAATCGGGATAATTTTTGTAAGTTTTACTCATCTTTCTACCATCGGTGCCAGCCATAACTCCGGTCACAATAACATTATTAAAACATCTTGAATTAAAAACCAGTGTAGACATAATATGCATTCTCTGGAACCATGCTCTTACCTGACCTTTATACTCAACGATATAATCTCCGGGATAATTTTTTTCAAATTTTTCTCTGTTTTCAAAAGGATAGTGAAGCTGTGCAAATGACATTGACCCTGCCTCCATCCAAGAATCTAAAACTTCAAGTCTTCTTTTATATTCTTTTCCGTTTTTATTTATAATAATTTCATCAATATAAGGACGGTGTAAATCTTTAACTTTCTGTCCTGAAGCTTCTTCAATTTCTTTGATTGATGAAAAAACCAACCTATCCCCATCTTTAGATTCCCAAACCGGCATAGGGGTAGCCCAAAATCTGTTTCTGGAAATACACCAATCAGGAGCTTGTTCGATAGTTTTTTCAAAAATACCGTGCTTAACGTATTCAGGGACCCAATTAATATCTGCGTTGTTTTTAATTAACTCATCTTTTATTTTTTGAATATCTATAAACCAAGAATTCTGTGCCTTTTGAACAAGAAGTGTGTTGCATCTATCATGATAAGGAACTCTGTGTACAGCTTTTTCGTTTTTAAATATCACTCCTCTTTCTACTAAATCATTTAATATATAGGCGTTGGCCTTCAAATAAAACATTCCTTCATAGGGATTTTTTTCATTATTTCCAGGCAGCATCTTTCCCTCGTCATCAAGAGTCATCATCAAGGTTAAGTTGAAATGTTTACCCATTTCAGTATCTACTTCGCCAAAACCCGGCGCACTGTGAACTATTCCAGTCCCTTCTTCCATTGTCACCATGCCTTCATATGAATAAACTTTAAATTCTCCTTCTTTTGAGGCGTAAAAGGTAAAGAGGGGCTCGTATTCGAGACCTACAATTTCACTTCCCAAAAACTCTTCTTT
>CAZGHA010000040.1:0-5372 GCA_964525475.1 uncultured Candidatus Saccharibacteria bacterium
AGAAACCCAAAACATCAGATTCTTTAATATCAATATCCTCCCACCTATCTGCCTCCAAATAAAAATTTTGGAATTGATCTTGATTCCAATCCTCTGGGTTTTTTACTTTTCTAAAAACCAGTCTTCCATTGCCTGAAACAATTCTGATGATTCTATTGCTATCCTCATATTGGGGAACTATCACAGAAAATGTATCCTCTCCCTCTAAATTAACTTGAAAATCAGAAATACCTGCTAAATTGAGTCTTTTTTTAGTTACTGAAATAATATTTGAAATAACTTCTTGTTTGTTTTGCACATCTTTATTAGTCAATTCAAAAGAAACTTTTTGGCTTTCACCAATACCCGAGCTTTTTTTGAACTCATTAAGATCAAGTACTTTCTCATCATCTGATCCGGGAACTTTTATTTGCAAACCACCAATATTTGAATTTAACACCAAAAGATCAGAATTTATATTCAAAGGTATTTGAGGCAAAAATACCAAAAGTGCAAAAGAAAATATTATTGATATTAAAACAATTTTGAAAGTTTCTTTACCTGACATTTTTAAACCTATAAATTTTTATACTACTGCACAAAATCTCTCGTCATCACCAACCAGCATGGTTCTACTTTGTGTTAAAACCCTGTAAATAAAGGGGTCGTTGGTCCTTTTTCGGCTCATAAACTCCTCCATGGTCATGACAGAATAATTTATCTCTCTGTTAATTTTACCCTCCTCCTCTTTTACAATATTTTGAATGACATCCAAGTTTATTACACCTACAATGAAAAGGTCAACATCTAAAGCGGTGGATTTTCTACCTCTTAAAAAAGCTAAGGATAAAACTGCGTAATCTATAACACCAATACGCCTCTCATTTTTTATGATAGCAGCTCCAACACCCTCTTCTTTTGCAACTAAAGATAGAAGATCAGAATAAAAAGGGTGTTGGGTCTCTATTTGATAAAAAATTTTATTTGAACTTTGTCTTCTCGTAACGAGATTTATTTCAAAAAGATTATCAAGCTCTCTTCTAACAGCATTTATCTCAGCACCAACCTGTCTAACAATAGCTCGGATGTGAAATGCCCTATTCGGATTTAAAAGAAGAAGTTTAAGAATATTAACCCTTACTTCAGATACTAATATTTTATTCAGCATATTTTAATTCCGGGCAGATTATTTAAAAACCTATAACTTAGATACATTATACATTTTTATGTCTATTTTCACAGGTATTTCTAGTTGTAAACTACCTGTTCAACATTTCTATCGGGTACTATGGCTATCCAAAATTTTCCTCTATTAAATTCGATTTCCTGACCATTAGTATCATAAAAAATTGTTCTTTCATCTCGGGAGGCCTTACTCCAGGTAGCGTCAATTGATCTTCCGTCAATAAAAACAACAGCCTTGCCACTACCAACTAACTGATAATCTAATCTACCTTTGTCATCACCCAAGATTGAATTTTCTGTTACGTATTGAACAATTAAATTCTTTACTTCAACCTGCTCACCGGTTTCCTGGTCTTTGTGTGGAATTGGATTTCCTGCAGAGTCATAACCTGTAGATTTTAAGTAAGTATTATTTTGGGAGTTGTAATCAAAAATACTTGAGTAATCACCCTTATTCCAAAAATCTATAGAGATTTTATTTGCTAACGGTCTGTCTGCGTATTTATTGGTGTCATCTTTAAATATATAAAGTCTAATATCACCCTTTCCTTCCCATCCGAGATTAACCCCGAGCTCCCTAAGTTTTACCCCGCTAACATAGGCTGTGTGCTCGTAGGCAACATTTCTTGGATTATCTCTCCAAGTACAACCCGCGTAAGATTCACAACCACCTCTAAATAAACTTCTTACAGGCCATGTATTTATTGCTACTAAAGCCTGAGGTGAGTAACCAATATGCATAACCATCGCATCACTAAGTTCTTTTACCAAAACAAGATAGTACTCTCTGATGCTTCTAACAGGTCCTATTTTTTCAGGTGTATTCGTAAGGAAAAAAGCTAAAAACCTTGTTATACCGCCCTCTGCTACTATTTCGTAAACTAAATCAGCATATATCAAACCGGATTGAGGTCTAGCATCAACATGGTTATTTACCATAACTCCAAAAGGTCTTTCATTAACCCAAGAACCAGCTTCTGATTCAGGATATTGAACACCAGTTAAATCTGTTGTAATTTTATTAACCTGCTCAGTAACTGGTTTGTTGGATAAAGGATTTAGATTGTTCTTTTTAAATTTTCCAGACTTTACTAAAACCAACCAAAGTGAAAAAAGAACTGAAATAACTGCAAACATTATCAACAAAATTTTTTTAACTTTTGCGTTTGAATTTGGGTTTTTAGATGTAAAGTATCGGGTATTTTTAATAAAAGATTTTTTACCCAAATCTTTTTTTAGAATATCCTTTTCAAAATCTGATTTTGCATCTAAAACTTCTTCTATTTTTCCGGATGAAATATCATCTATGTCAGAGCCGGGGGCAATGTTAGTTATTTTTGGCATAAAAAAATTATACAAGCTTAACAGATATTTCGCCACCACTTATGTCTGTACTTCCTTGTTCAATGTAATTGAAAAAGCTTGCCCGACATTTTGCTAGCGCTTATGTTTTTTAGAGTGGGTTTATTCTTCCACTAAATGACCAACCACTACTAACCTACTTATCGTAGTTCCAGCTGGCCAACAAGTCATGAGAGTTGCGATTTTTTCATCCGTTTTATTATTTAAATATTCAACTTTATCTGGACTAACTACAGAAGTTTCGGTAACGACATATTTATAAACCCAATTTTTATAAACAAGGTAAAAAAAGTCGCCTTTTTCCATTTTATTTAAAAGGTAAAAAACCGAGTTATATCTGTTGGCGTTATAAAAATTGTCTGATGAATGAGCAAAGTAAAAAGAGTTACCAATTTCTCCGGGATAGACAGTACCCTTGGCATGCGCAACACCTTCTGTTAAAGCTACTTGATAAACTTTTGAATCTTGCGGGTCAACGTCAGAAATTACTTTTGAATTTGCACCGATTTTTGGGATTATTATGCTAAAAAGTGGGTCTTTAGCTATGATTACGTCTTTTTCATTAAAAAACCTCATAGAATCAAGCTCAGAGCTTGCAACCGGGGTATTTTCATTGGGTTTTGAGAAAAAGTAAGAGATTTCTTTTGTTAAAACAGGGAAGAATATTATTAGCGCGCCTAAGGAGGCTAGGGCTACTAAAAGTAGCCCTAGCCGTGTCATTTTCTTGTAACCGTTTTTAGTTTTATTATTTCTTCGATTTCTTGACTGCACTGATGATTATTATACCTAAACCTACCGCAACAACCCAGAACCAAGGAGATTTGAACAAGACTTTTCCTTCGGTCTTTTCTTCTGTTGTTTCTCCAAGAACGGATCCTTCCTCGCCTTCTCCACCAATTTTGATTTCTTCACCTTCTGTTCCTGCTTCTTCTCCGGCTACACCTGCAACTTCACCTTCACCACCTGCTAATCCTGTGCCACCTTCTACCGGAATTGCTCCCGTTACTTCTTCCTCGCTCTCTTCGGTAGTTGTAGTTGTTGTAGTAATAGTTTCAGATCTTGGTTTTGAAGCATTTCCTGCATCATCAAACGCAACTACTGCGTAATACCAAGTTTTCTTGCAATCATCTCCGGAAACTGTGTGTTCAAAATCAAACTTCTTATCAGGACCTAAAGTCTCGGTTTCTATTTTGTGAGAGTCGTCTATATCTATTTCTCTATCATCGTCGGCGTAAATTTTAACTACCGTGGTTTCTCCATCGTCTGCAGTTTTTAAGGTTATTTTATTTATGCAACTATTAATTTTCTTTTTTTCAATGTATTTTGGTCTATCTGGACCTTTTCCGTCGTAATCAACTACGACCTCATTAGAAACTTTAGTTAAATCACCATCAGGAGTAACTTCTACTTTGAATGTGTAGTTACCTTCTTCATCTAGAACAGCTTCTCCTACTGCACAAGTTCTTGAGTCTCCACTTTCTCCGGATGCAATAGTTATTTCAGAGCCAAATTGAGAGTAAGCACCGCCTTCAAATTTATAATAGCATTTTGCAGTCATATCTCTATCTTCTGTATCCATGGCTACAAAAACAAGACTAAAATCTGAATTTGAAGGAGATTTTGGCTGACTAAGTCTTACATTAGTTACAGCAGCATAAGATTTGCTACCAGTTAATGTAAAAATTCCTGCGAGTAGTAATCCGGTCAATACTTTTTTCGCTGTTTTTACCTTTTTATTTTGTTTCTTATCTTTTTTCATTGTTCCTAAACCTCCAATGAGCAGTAACGCACCTCCGACAGATACTAAAACCAATACTAAGGTTACCCAAAAGGTTCTAGCTCCCGTTGCAGGAAGCTCTGTTGAAGCGCCTAACACATCGCCTTTTTCTTCCTCTTTTACCTTCACTTCGGTTTCAAGACCTGTGTCTAATGCTATTCTCACTTGAGTTCCAACAAAGTTTCCATCTACTATTCCATCATTAACAGCAAAGCCGGATGCCTCTGATAGGGCTAGTAAGTCTTTTCCTCCCATACCTTCTCCATTAGCAAATGAAAGGTCCGGATAGATACCTGCTGTTACTTCGCTTAGCACTTTGGCCTTATAAGATATAGTAACTATTTCATCTTCTTTTAAGTTACCTAGATCCCATTTTCCCGGGGAAGCATAAGTAACTCCCGAAGTATCTAAGTCGCCTCTTAAATCTGAAACGGCCTTAAATGTACCCCCTTGAGGTTCGAAACCTTTAGGAGGAAGGTTAGTGAGTAATGCATTGTTTACAGGACCTTCTTTGGCTATAACTTTTATAGTGTATGTAAACTCATCACCAATTCCTAAGTTGTTTGGCCAGCTGTCGTTTGTTTCGCTTATGTGAAGTTTTGAGTTCTCAATGTTACCAATGTAACAAGTTTTTGAATCTCCGGCATTGAGTGCTAATTGATAATCATTATCAGCAACCAAGTTAGACTCTGAATCAGCTTCAAGAAGAACTGCTGCAACCGGAACTCCTGAATTGCTACAAACAATGTCGGTAACACCCATAACTCCACACCAGTTACCCCAGTTCATTTGAACACTACCCCTATAATGAAACAAATTACAATTATTGAATTGAGTGCAAGGTCTTGCTTCACCATAGGAAACAAGTTTGACTCCTTCACCACTATCTTCACAATATATATTAGTTTGATCCCAACCATCCTGCATTGTTTCACTTAAATCGTAATTTCCAGGAACTAGCTGATCAAACAATACTTGCCCGTTATCATCGGTAATCTTCGTCGGATTTTGTGATAAGTTAATTTCCCACCCACTTAAAACATTTTCTCCTTCATCAAATTCTCCATTA
>CAZGHA010000041.1:0-5290 GCA_964525475.1 uncultured Candidatus Saccharibacteria bacterium
TATTCTTCCGCTATTGGTCTAGCTTTAAGAGGAGTAAAAAATGCTAAGTGATATTAATTTAATTCCGCAAACTGAAGTAGTTGAGCAGAGAAAGTCTAAAGTTTTAGCTTCTAGCTCGGTTTTTTCTGTAATTATTCTTGTAGTTGTTTTAGGTGTTTCAGCCTATTACTTTACAAATTTATCTAAAGTTAATTCCAACATTAAAAAAACAGATACGGAAATAGAGTCATTAAGATCTAAGATTAAATCAATGTCGGAGGTTGAGATAGCTGTTAGAAATCTTGATAAAAAGTACTCTGCTCTTAGAGGCCTTTTTTTGGGTAGATCCAAGTACTCTCTTCTACTAAAAGAGTTAGAAGCGAGAAAACCATCTGATGTAACAGTACAAAATGCAGATGTAAGGCCTGGACAAATAAGTCTTTCCGGTACTTCCGGAAGCTACATTTCACTAAAAAATTACATGGATAATCTTTTAAACAAGGAATTCACCGAGGGAGACCCAAAATTAAAAGACCTTTTTATTACATTGTCTTTAAATTCCGTGAGTTTAGACAAATCAAATAACAGCGTTAAGTTTTTTATAGTTCTCACATATCAGGATGGGAGGTTGCAAGGTCTATGATGCCAGAAGAAAATAGAGTCAAAAAAGAAATGAGTTCCGTTTTATATAAAATAAAGGATACTGTTCTAAATTTTTTGATACCTTTGATAGCAATAGTTGGAAGTGTGCTTCTGGGTATTTTTTATATAATGCCTTCTTTTAAAAGCCTTCCTGTAAAAAAAGCTGAGCTTGAAAGTAAAATAAATCTTAAAAATACACTAGATGATAAAGTCTCAGATCTTAAAAGATTAGTTGATATGAAAAGTACGTTTGATGAAAACTCAGAAATTGTTAACAAAGTCTTGGTGGCCGAGCCCGAAGTTCCTAGACTTTTAGATCAAGCTTCCCAAATAACAGAAAAAGCTGGTATGTCGCTGGAGAGGCTTGGTTATTCATACAGCTCTAAAGGGGAATCGGCAACAGGTCTTGACACTATTACGGTCTCTATGGGGGTAAACTCTAGTTTTGAACAACTAATACTTTTTATGGAGTTGGTAGAAAATGCCTCCAGATACGTAAGCATTCCTAGTTTCAGATACTCTATTTCAGATAAAGGCAACAATGATAAAGGTGCGGTATCAAGTACTTTTTCTCTTGATTCGCCTTATTTGTTTGTAAAATCTTCTGCTGTTGCTGATGATCCAATAAAAATAGATGTAACAAGCTCGGAGTTTATTAACTTTATGGATATGCTAAAAGGTTTGGATTACTACGACTTCATTAACCAAAATATTCAAGCAGAAGAAGAAAAACCGAAAGAAAACGAGACTGTTGAAGAAACAACTGAAGAAAATGTCGAAGAAATACCTGTGACTGAAAACACTGCTCCCGTTACGGAAGTTACTACTCCTGTAACTGAAACACCAGTCATACCAGCGGGAACCAGTGGTGGGACTGTTTTCCCGACCCAATGAAATAAAGTTTAACTTGATTCTAATTAGGGGTTTATTTTAAGAATTATTTCAATCGTATTTTCTGGAGATTTTTTATAGGAATTTTAGATTATTTTAATTTCTCAAACTTCTTGGAATTTTCTTTTCTCCATTTTTCAATTTCTGCGTGATTTCCTGATAACAAAACTTGAGGTACTTTTAGTCCCATAAAATCCTCGGGCCTTGTGTATTGAGGATATTCAATATACTTATTTATATTTTCATCTAAACCTTCTTCTCCATTAGACAACCCCTCAATTTTTTCTTTCTCCTTTTTTGAAAAACTTTCAATTTTTGCCGCTTCTTCTTTTTCTAAAACCCCAGGCATGAGTCTTGTTATACTCTCCATGATTGCTAGGGCCGGTATCTCACCTCCGCTTAAAACGAAATCACCAATAGAAATTACATCTGTGGCAATACTTTCCTCGATTCTAGCATCTAAACCTTCGTAACGGCCACAAATGAGCGAAATTTGGTTACATTTTGATAGTTCTTCTGCTTTTTTTTGATTAAATCTTTCTCCTCTTGGTGATAAAACTATTACTCTCTGATTTTCTTTTAAAAACACATCAGAACTTCCTTTTACTCTTTTTTCTAAAGTCTTTTTATCATAAATTTCCGATAAGGCTTTGAAAATCGGTTCTATCATAAGTACCATACCTACCCCGCCCCCGTAGGTTCTATCGTCAACCGATCCATAATTATTTATTGAAAATTTTTTTAAATCCCAAAGATCATATTCTGCAATATTTTTCTCAATAGCTTTTTTAAAAGGTAAATTACTTAAGTGTTCAGAAAAAAGTTGGGGAAAAAGGGTTATGACATCAAACTTTAGCATTTATTTATAATTCAGAAGTATCTTCTATGACTATTTGAATTCTAATATTGTCTTTTATAGCTTTGGCTTTTGCAACATTTCTAATGGATTTAATATTTTTTCCTTCTTTTCCTATTACCACTCCCATATCATCGTTTGAAACGTGGATGGTATAAATGAAAAGCTCGTCTTCCTTACTTTCGGTGACTTTAACTTCTTCAGGTTTTGAAACTATTTCTTTGACCAAAAATTCTAAAAATTCTCTCATTTTATTCTCCTTTGGGGTCTTCTTGAACTTCTCCGGATGGTTCTTCAGTCTTTTCTTCCACCTTTTCTTCTTCAGCAGGTGCTTCTTCGACTGATTCTTCTACTTTATTTTCTTGGGTAATTTCTTCAGCTGGTGTTTCTTCCGCGACCTCTTTGTTGGATTCTTCGCCCTTGGTTTCTTCATCCGGAGTTTCGTTGCTCTCTTCTGGTTTTGTTTCTTCAGGTTCGGCTTTTACTTCTTTTGCCTTTTCCTCAGCTTCTTTTTGAGCATTTATCTTATCTTCTTTAATCTTTTTCGGGTCGTATTTTACGTATTCATATTTGTTTTCAATGAGTTTTTTTACTGCATCTGTAACCAAAGCACCGTTTTTAACCCATTTATCAAAAAGCTCTTTATTGTATGAGTATTTTTTTTCAGGATCAAAGGGATTGTAGTAACCTAAAACCTCTACATATCTTCCATTTCTTTTATCTCTGGTATTTGAAACAACCAACTTGTAAGATGGCTGATTTTTTCTTCCTATTCTTGATAATCTTATTGTTACTGACATAGCTGGTTGATTGTAGCAGAAGCAATATTAATTGTCTATTTTTTCAAGGGCATTTTCAGCGGCGTTCTGCTCTGCTTTTTGTTTGCTTTTTCCTTGGCCTTCCCCCCAAAGTTTTTCTCCAATAAATACACCTACTTTAAAGTTTTTTTCGTGATCAGGACCCCACGAATCCTCAATTTTATATGCTGGTGTTATTCCAAATTTCTCTTGTGCTTTTTCCTGAAACACTGATTTTGCATCTTTATACTGCTCTTTTTTAATAACATCCTCAATTTTATATAAAAGTTCTCTTTCAACAAACTTTCTGCAGAATTCTAAGCCTTTTTCAAGATACAGTGCTCCCAAGACCGCCTCAAAAGTGTTGGCTAAAATGTATTCTCTTTCTCTGCCCCCGGTACTTTCCTCTCCGTTTGATAGTAGTAACATATCTCCGTATCCAAGTCTTTTTGCCTCGGCGCCAATTGATGTTGTACAGACTGCGGCAGATCTGTAATTGGTCATATCCCCTTCGGGTGAGTTTTTATAGTTTTTATAAAGATACTCAGAAGAAAGAAGTTGTAATACGGCATCTCCTAAAAATTCCAATCTTTCGTTGGATTTGTGGCCATTTTCAGCGTGTTCGTTAAGATAAGATCTGTGGGTAAAAGAAACCCTGAACAAATCTTCGTTTTCTAATTTAGTTTTTAATATTTCCTGTACCTTTTTAAAGTCAAAAGACATTTTTTTATCTGGGAAAAAAACGAAGGATTCTTTGTGTTTAAGAGTACTTAGTCTTTTTCTCAGCCAAATATTTACTGTATCTTCTCTTCCAATAAATCAATCATATCCTGGACGGTTTCAAAGTTATCAGATTTTTCAATCATTTCAACATGATAGATTTCTTCTAATTCTTCAAGTATTTCTAAAAGCTCCATATCACCAATATTTAAATCGTCACCAATAAAGGAGTCTGCACTAATCTCCGATGATTCGAGGCCGGTTTTTTCTGTTATTACTTTTTTAATTTTTCCTAAATAGTCTGCCATAAATATTTTTTAATTTATTACTTAACTTCTTCTGACAGTACGCCCTTTTGCTCCGGCAAATATTTTTCAACGACTGTGCCCAAAACTCCATTTATAAATTTATGTGATGTCTCGTTTCCAAACTCTTTTGCAATTTCCACTGCCTCGTCAATTGCCACTTTTGTTGGAGTTTTCTTACCAAATAGAATCTCAAAAATAGCAATTCTGAGTATAACTAAATCAATTTTGGCTATTTTGTCAAGAGGCCAATCAGGGGCGCACTCTTCAACTATTTTATCTATTTCATCTATGTGTTCTCTGACCCCATCAACTAAAAATTTTGTGAGCTCGTCGTCATAGGAAACACCCTCTTCTTCAAGAATTTCAGCGGAAGCTTGGATATTTTTTTCTATGTCTGGTTCTGCAAAAGACCATGAAAATATTGAAGATAGTGCGAGTTTTCTGGATGTATGTCTTGGGTCTGTATCGGATATCATTTATATTTCAACGGATTCCTCTACGTGAGGTCTCTTGTAGCCTTTTTTGTTTTTAGTTAGGACTACGTTAACTTCTTTTGCTTTATAGTGAATATTTCTTTTTCTTCTTGTTCGTCCTTTTGATGTTCTTCTTTTTGGTACTGCCATTTTTTAAATTTCCTTTAGTTGTTTTTAATTTCTTCTAAATTATTTACTTTTTTTAACTAATTTATAATAGCAATTTTAACAGTTAATTGCTCGGGGTGAAATATACATTGGGATTGGGGGTGTGTCAAATAAAAAAAATGCTCTGTCGGTTATGGTTTTTATAAAAAATCCACTTCCGACAGAGCTTTTTTTATCTTCCGTACCTTATTTGTGTCTGCCTTTCCTTTTTTTCAGTCTCATTCCTTATTTCCGCACGTGTGCTTCCGTTAAATAGCTCACGCTCGGTTGGTCGTATTGTCCCGTTAGAAGCCACTCTTGAGCTCCAAGATGCGAAGTTTTCCCCCCAAGGTGTTTTCCAACACATTACTTGGTCAAACGGGTAGCCCATCATCAGTTCGTATGGGTCCGCGACTCTTCGTACGAAACCGATCGGGTGAATTATAATTCTAATTTTCCGATCTTCCCGGAAGGTTA
>CAZGHA010000042.1:0-5280 GCA_964525475.1 uncultured Candidatus Saccharibacteria bacterium
GTGGGGGAACACCATGATGATAGACAGACAACCATCGAATCTGCCATAGTTACATTGGCAGACCACGTAAGCGGAGCAAGGCCCGGTTCCAGAGGCGAGGATTATGAATCATATGTTAAAAGATTAAAAGATCTTGAAGAGGCTGCCATGTCCTTTGATGGTGTGGAAAAAGTTTACGCCGTTTCAGCAGGCAGGGAAGTTAGAGTGTTTGTTAAACCTGAAAAAGTCGATGACTACTCTACAGCTCTATTGGCAAAAGAGATCGCTAGAAAAATAGAGCTTGAACAGAACTACCCTGGTGTAGTAAAAGTAATAGTAATAAGAGAAACTAGAGTTTCTGAAACTGCTAAGTAACTTTTTGTTCCTTTATTAAGTTTTAAAGGAACCTAAAAGGGAAAGGTTTTTTATGTACTATATTATGGTTGGCGTAATAGTTTTATTAGTCTTCGTTCTTTTTATGAAGGCTTTGGGATCAATTATCAAAGGTATTATCACAACAGCTTTTGTAGCAGTGGTTCTTGGATTTATTATTATCATGGCAAAATCCTTGGGCGGTCCAATAGAGGTTTTTGGAATGTACAAAATTGATAATATGCAGATAACTAAGTACACAAGGTAGTTAAAAATCAATTATGAAAATATTATATGTTGGAGAAATTGTTGCTAAACCTGGTAGAGATATAGTTCAAAAATTTTTACCGGAAATAATTAAAGAACATAAACCCGATATTGTTTTTGCAAATTGTGAAAACCTTTCGGGAGGCAGAGGAATTACCGAAGAAAAGATAGATCAAATGAGAATGGCCGGAATTGATTATTTCACAAGCGGGGAGCATATTTTTCAGGAAAGAGGAACTGAGGATTTTATAAATAATGTTCCAGTACTGCGACCTGCAAACTATCCAAAAGGAACTCTTGGCGAAGGTTACAAGATTATTGATACAGGAAAAAACGGCAAAGTACTTTTAATAAATTTAATGGGAATCACGTCTTTTGGCGGAAAGAATGCTTTTTTAGATAATCCGTTTGTAGTAATTGATCAAATATTAGAAGAAACAAAAAATGAAAAAATTGATGCGAGGATAGTTGATTTTCATGCAGAAGCTACCAGCGAGAAGTATTCTATGGGTTTCTATTTAGATGGTAGAGTAGATGCCGTTATTGGTACTCACACACACGTTCCAACATGTGATAATACTGTATTACCCAAAGGAACATTGTACCTTACCGATGTAGGCATGTGTGGTGCTGTGGACTCCTCACTGGGTGTAAAGGCCGATATAACAATAAAAATGTTCCTGACCGCGATGAATCAACGTTTTGAATGGGAAAGTGCTGGAAGAAAGGCTTTTCGCAGTGTATTATTAGATTTACAATCAAGAACGATTGTTAGGATAGATAAAATAATATAAGTTGCCTAACCAGGCAGCAATTTACCTTTGAGAGGGGGTGTTAATAAATGACAAAAATAGATTTAATTGCAAAAGTTGCAGACGTAGCCGGAATGACTAAAGTCGATGCAACAAAGGCCGTTGACGCAGTTTCAGGTGCAATCGAAAAATCCCTATCAAAGGGCGAGAAAATAACATGGACAGGATTTGGTACATTTGAAGTAAGATCAAGAGCAGCAAGAATGGGAAGAAATCCTCAGACAGGTGCACCTTTACACATCTCAGCAAGCAAAACTCCAGCTTTCAAAGCAGGAAAGAGCTTAAAGGATGCTGTTAAATAAGTGATTTAACGTTGTACAAGACTTGTACACAGTGAAGGCTCTCCGCCGAAGGCGGAGAGCCTTCTCGTTTGGTTTGCTTTTTTACTTTCACTCAATAATATTTCGCTGTCTTTTTGTTTAGAAATATTAAATTTTCTTTATTTTCTTTTCGTTTTTTTTCTTGCTAACTTCGCTTTCGTTTTTAGTTAGCAAAAAAACTTTACATTTTTCTCTTACGTCTCGTTTGCTTTTTTTTATAAAATGTTAAAATATAAAATCGTATTTTAATAAATGTTAAAATAAAAACCGTATGGCTATAGCAAAAGATTATTATGAAACTTTAGGGGTGCCAAAAAGTGCAAGCCCAGATGAAATAAAAAAATCCTACAGAAAGCTCGCAAGAGAGCATCATCCTGATATGGTAAAAGAAAGCGACAAATCTGCTGCTGAAAAAAGGTTTAAAGAAATCAATGAGGCTTATCAGGTTTTAAGCGATCCCCAAAAAAGAAAAATGTATGACCAGTTTGGAAATGTTGGACAAGAATACGGTCCTGGTGGTTATTCTGAAGCTAATCAAGGTGGGCAGTGGGGACCATTTAGTTATCAGTACTCAAGCTCGGGGGCAAATCCATTTAGTGGAAATGGCGATTTTGATCCTTTTGATATTTTTGAAGAATTTTTTGGATTTAGAGGTTACAACTCAAGAAGACCTAAAAGAGGTAAAAATCTTTATTACGAAATGAGACTTGAATTCAAAGATATGATTTTTGGAATTGAAAGAGAAATTGATGTTGAAAGCGGAAAAGTTAAAGTGAAAATTCCAGCAGGTATGAGAGACGGTATGGAAATTAAATTTTCAGGAAAGGGAATGCCCGGACCTGACGGTGCCCCTAACGGAGATTTATATTTAACAGTTAGAGTTAGAAATATTCCTGATTTTGTAATTATGGGTGATGATATTTTATTGAATAAAGAAATCAGTATGATAGATGCGGCTTTGGGTACTATTATAGATGTTCCAGTTGTTGATGTTCAAAGCAGAGATGGACTAGGAAAAACAAAATTAAAGTTACCAAGCGGTACACAATACGGTTCAAGATTTTTAATAAAAGGAAAAGGTATGCCTAAACTTCACGGTAGGGGTCAGGGAAATGTTATTGTTCAGATTTTGGTTAAGGTTCCGGAAAGATTAAATAAAAAACAAAGAGAAGCTTTGAAGATTATCACAAGATTTTTTAAATTTTTCCCATTTTCCAATTTACCTCGTAAAAGCACTCAAAAATTAAGCTCTTTCTATATTATTGTATCCTATGTTTTTTTTGATATACTCGGTTTAAAGACAAAAATCAAAAGAATATACCTGTAAAAATAAACAGGAGAAAGAGGAGAAGAAAATGAAAACGAGTAAATTGATTTTGTTGTTTATGGTAATCTGTCTGGTAATCAGTGCGTGTGCCAGTGGTATTATTGTAGCGGATCCGATTGTTCCGACTGATACAAAACAGCCAGAATTTTCTGCTACAAATACTGTTCAAGTTAATACCAACACACCTACTGTTCTGATAGAAACTGCAACCCCAACCCAAGAACCTATTGTAGATACCTCTACCCCAACTATCTTATCTACCGAAACTTTAGTACCCACCCCAACTGAAATTTTACCAGTTGAGTGGGACATAGACCCTTATATTATTAAAGAAATTGAAGGCGTGTACAGAGGGGTCACTATAAAAGGAAGATTCATTGTTGATAGATCTCTTGAAGATATTGTGGAGAGTGTTGAAATCAACGATAATGTTTTTGCTGAAATGATTGCAAAAATGTTGGCTATGGTATGGTATGCAAGAGAAAAATCTGAACCTTACAAACTTGTAAAACCCCCCGAATTAAATAATTGGGTTGATATGTGGGCAAAGGCTCAAGAAACAGGTTCGGAATATTATTGGAAACAGGTTCAACTAAATAGCATATGGGCTAACGATTTAAATGATGGCGACGGTTACGTTGAGAAATTATATAGTTTTTGGCCCATGTATGAAGGTATCAGTCCTTACGGGGTAATAGCTTTAGATAAAATCACATTTGTGATTTTTGATGTCAATAAATCAGATATTCTTAATTTTGACACTTTCTCTTCATCTACAAAATCGAGAATAGTCGGTGGGTCTAACATAGATAGTCAAGATTTATACATTTACCTTGGCCGTGATATGAAAGCTTCCGTTGAAAGTATATTGGACTGGGGTAAGTACGAGTACACACAGAAAACAGCAACTCAATACGCCCTACAATTAAACCTCGCCTCTTTACCTGATTACTTGATATATAATGATGAAGATTCTAAACTTGAACAAGCGATGGGTGTTTCCGCAAGTCTTTGGGGATTTATTAAAGTGGCAGTAAAGTATGAGATGAAAGAGGAGTGATGATATTAAAAATGCGCTGTAATTAATGTTTAAGTTACGGCGCATTTTCTATTATTTTAAATCATTGACATTCACATTATTTTGCCAGAGAATTAATCATAGTTATACTATAATATGCAAGAAGAAAAAGACATTCAGAATACAGAGAAAAAAACAGGCAGACGTTACTTTCCGTTTTTAATTATTTTTTTATTACTATTATTAGGTATTATTACTTATATCCTCAGAAATACCCTGTACAGCTCTCTAAAAAAAGTAGGATTCTTGTCTGGTAGTGATAATAACGTTGTTATTGAGGATAATGGAGAAAATTCAGTTTTTAATCAATTGGTTTCACAGGAAAATAATAATAACTACGTAAGTATTTACACACCTGAAGTTCGTACAAACTTAGATTTAGCCTTTTCCTTTGAAGCTAAATATAGAGAGTTAGGGGATGGTGATTGGGGTACTTTGATTGAAGAGAATCAAGTTGTTTTAGAAGTAAAAAAAGATTCCGATGGTAGTACTTCATATACTTTTGTTAATTCCAAAAATCCAAATTTTAAATTTGATAAAGGTAGTAATGTTGATATTACTCCTGTTGTAGAAACACCTGAATCTTTAGTAGTGCGTCAAGGAGACGACATTAATTTTAGATTTCAAGAGGGTGACTTTAATGATTTAGAAAAAGATATCTTTAAGCAAGGAGATAAAATTATTTTTACATGTAAATCATCTTCTTGTGAAGATGGTTTATTAAGTTGGCTTTTAGTTTTTAGAAATTGAAATTATGATTAGTACTTTTTTCTATTTACAAAAAAATAAATTAAACATCACGAAAATTAGTAAGTTACTCTTTTTTGCCATTATTGTAATTTTACAAAATACAATAAATTCTAAATTAAGTCGCTCTTATGCCTACGATGTAACTTGTAGTTACAGAGGAACAGTGTGTAGTCCTAACGAACCAGTATGCCATTCCGATGATTACTGCACTCATTTAAGATATGTTTATTCAGGTGTATGTAATAATGGTCAAACGGAGTGGAACCGTTGGGTTTGTCCTGAGAATTGCCATGGATTTTTACCTCCTGGCTGTTCACCGTCCGGCGGTGGTGGTGGTGGTCTGGAAGGCACTCCGTTGGCAGGCGCGGGCGGCAG
>CAZGHA010000043.1:0-3728 GCA_964525475.1 uncultured Candidatus Saccharibacteria bacterium
ACATCGGGACCGGGTTTGTCGTTGGAGAAGAAAAATTTGTTATTACTAACAGACACGTGGTATCGGATACAAAAGCAGAGTATAAAATTGTTGATAAAGATGATAATGAATATGTAGTTTCAAAAATTTATAGAGATCCAGGAAATGACTTAGCAATTCTTCAAGTAGATGGTATTAAGGTAGATTCAATATCATTAGGGAATTCTGACAAGATTCGAGTTGGAGACGATGTTGTGGCTATTGGTACAGCCTTGGGAGAATTTAGACACACTGTAACTACAGGAGTTATATCTGGTTTAGGTAGAGGCATTACCGCTAGTAATGGATTAGGTGGCTTTGTAGAGTCAATTGAAAATGTCATACAAACAGATGCCGCAATCAATCCAGGTAATTCAGGAGGACCGCTCATAAATAGATGTGGTGAGGTTATTGGAATAAACGTTGCTGTTTCTAGTAATGCGGAAAATATTGGTTTTTCTATTCCTGTAAACGTCTTAAAAAAATCTTTAGATAATTTTGAAAATACAGGAAAGTTTGAAAGAGCTTTGTTGGGGGTTAAATACAGCATGATTTCAGAACAAGCGGCACTAAAAAATGAAGTTCCAGTAGGTGCCTACGTAACGGAGGTTGTTAAAGATTCAAGTGCAGATGAAGGTGGAATTGAAGAAGGTGACATAATTGTATCTTTTGATGGTGTTAAACTAACAGAAAAAAGTCTAAGCGAGTTGGTTAACAAAACAAAAGTTGGAGATAAAGTGAAAGTTGAAATTTATAGATGGAATGAAGATAAGAATTTAGAGTTAAATATAAAAATGAAAGAAGGGCTTTAAGTAGATTGGGTTGATTTGATTATTTTTCACTTAGATACTTTAATTTTATCGTTTTGTATTTTTTATCTAAATACTTTAATTAAACCTTTGGCTAAAAAGGCTCTAGTCAAAGCTGCAATCGAAATGCTATCAGTTATTTTACCTTCATTTAATAATTTCAATACTTCTGTGTAGTGTAATTTAAGAATTTTATTTATGCCCTCTTCTGAAGTCTTATCAATTTCTCCAAAATGAAGATTTTCTGCAATAAACAAATGACCAATTGCATCTGATGTTCCATTTTCTAGCTGTACAATACCAATTTCTTTCCATTTTTTAGCCTTGATTCCAGTTTCCTCTTGAAGCTCTCTTTTGGCTGCTTTTAAAGGTGTCTCACCTTTTTCAATACCACCTCCTGGGATCTCAATTGATTTTATTTTAGTTGTATATCTAAATAATTCTATTAAATAAACATTTAAATCTTCATCAAATGCAACCACAAAAACACTTTGTTTTTGAACAACAACAAAATATTTTCCTTTCTCACCAGATGGCCTGATAATTTTATCTTCTCGGACGCTATACCATGGATTTTTATGCACTGTTTTAGATGAGAGTGTTTTCCATTTAGCTTGAGTCATTGTGTGAAAAATAGTTATTTAAAGAGAAGGGAATAAATAAATGCGATTTTGGCAGTTATTGGATTAACTCCGCAGGAACCCTGAACCAGACCTAAACAAGTAATTTCGCAATCAGTTTTATAATCATATTTTTCGCAAGTCTCATTGAGAATAATACCGTCACATCGGCCAACACATCCCCCAGTAGGACATTCTGTGTATGATTTTCCGTTTAATTTAATCTCATTACACTTTAAACTCACTTGGTAAAATTTTCCAGGGATTATTCCAATTACTAAGATTGAAATGCCTAAGATTATTAAGGTTTTTTTCATATTTAATATTATACTTCCTTTATTTTTAAAGGCTATTAAAACATTAAGTTAAAATAGCCTTTGTCGCTTACAGATATTTTATTATTCGAAATCGCCTCTCATTCCAGTCGGTAATAGTTCTGCAATTTTTGGCATTATTTGAGAATTTGTTACATCTCGCCACTTTCTTAAGATTATCATTATGTTTTTCTTATCTTCTTCAGTGGTTTCTTGGGCCAATTCATTTTTCAGTTCTTCAATACCCTCTAGCTTGAATGGTTTACCTATGTTTACAGTTACTTCAACTTTTTTCCATAGATTTTGTTTTAACATTCTTTTTGAAGCTCCGTAGGAACCAACTAGACCAAGAGGAAGTATTGTTGAATCTGTCATTCCCGCTAGATAGCCCAATCCAAATTTACCTTTGCGTAATAATCCATCTTTGCTTCTAGTTCCTTCTGGAGACACTCCCAAAAATTTACCAGCTTTTAAAATCTCAATGGATTTATTTAGAGCATTCATATCAGTTGTGTTTCTATCAACTAATACCACTTTTCCAGTCATAGAGAAAAACCTTATAATAATGTTTTTGCTATAACTGGATGCTACTAATGCCCACATATCTTTCATTAGCGCAAAAATAATGTAAAGCGGATCAAGAATGTCGGTGTGATTAAAACATACTATCACAGGGCCATTTTTAGGAATGTTTTCTCTTCCAATCACATTAACCCTCAATCTGAACGAGAATAATAATCTTACTACTCTCATTAAAGTCACAAACCACATTTTCAGCTCCTTTCTCTATTTTTTATGAAGATATTAGCACATTTTGGAACTACAATCAGAAACAATAGTAACGCACTTTCAAATTATACTTTATCTCTCAAGTACAAAAAATGCATGATTTTAATCTTTTAAATTATAATGTTCTGATTGATATATAATTAAATCATGGAAGAAATATCAACTATTTTGTATGAAAAAGAAGCTTCTACTGACACTCTTTCACAACAATTATTTACTGTTATGAACATGTTACCTGAAAGAGAACGTTCGGATAATAAGAATGAACAGAGGGTTGTACTTAACTCATTAGGAAATAATTTCGTACAAGAAATGACAGGACATATTTATAATGTTATTAGAAACGAGGAACAACGAAAAAAAGAAGGTAAATCTAACCAATACGATTATTTTAACGAGCATCCAGAAAATTATATACGTGGGCATTTGAAAGGTGAGATTTTTGAAAGATTTGTTGCACTTGATCCCCTTATTATTAAAGAAAGGTTTGGTGAAAATATTTTAAAAGATCCTTCTAAAATGAGGGATATGGAAAATTTATCAAACGAAATATTAAGTGTGATGCAAAATCCATCTAGGTACGGTCTTCAGGATAGTATAAAGTTAGGTCGATTGCCTGATGCTACATATATAAATATTACCGAAGCTGGGTATGTGGAAATCGTTGGTGTTGGTGAAGCAAAATCTGGAGTTATTGATGATAGATTTTATTCCCAAGTTATTAACTACCAAAAATCTCTAGAAATTATCTCTAAAGGTTTAAGTAAAATACAACATCCCAAAAGACTACGAAATCTTGGTTTAAATAATCTAGCAAACAGAATGGAACAATCTGGAATGGAAGGGGCTGGTAATTTTGTCAGATCTTCATCTAATTTAAAAAAAACTTTAATAGTACCCCAAGACAAAATAATAGAAGAAGATTGGGTAGAGGATGTCGTTGATAATATTTTATATTCATCCTTTACAACTTATGAAGTAGATGCAGTAACTAATTGGGTTTTAAAAAAAATTCAGGAAAATGAGAGTTGAATATAGTCAATTCAGGCGTTTTCCGAATATAACCACAACCCCTTGCTCTTTTTAAATCCCATTTGTTTATAAAATGATTGAGCTATCGAGTCATTTTCTACAGTCATTACAAAAACTGCCCAAGTATTTAGGTTTTTAAACCTTTG
>CAZGHA010000043.1:3738-5026 GCA_964525475.1 uncultured Candidatus Saccharibacteria bacterium
CATATCTACAAGGTCCGTAGGTAATCACTGTACCTATAACAAATCCTGTAATTTTCTCTTTATCCTCCGCAACTAGAGTAAAACAACTTGCCCTTATAGAATTTATCGTTATTGGGTCTTTTTTAATTTTAATTTTTGGATACAACTTATAAAACATATCTGAGATGGAAGACTCGTCTTTTGTTGTAGCTTTTCTTATTTTCATAAGAATATTTTACACCGACGCTGTAATAGTAACTACAGTAGATAATATCAATAAGAAGAAATAGTCTTAAAATAAAAAGAAAAGCCCTTCGCGATTAATCACTAGGGGCTTTAAAAAAATAAGTAAATTTACCTTAGTACAGTTCTTTTAACAATCTGGTAACTTGCTCCTCCCTTCTTCTTAGCATTAAAGCTCTGGAAATAAACCTTGCGATCTTTAATAGTGGTCTTGAAACATTGTTATATACAACAGCATAATCCATTAACAAAGCTCCGAACCAAACTCCTATTTCCGTTAATGTAGCTTTTTTCCAGAACTTAAAGAGATAGTGCTTTTCCACTCCTACCAATTCCTTCAAAATTAACCCGTCATATCTTTTTTGTAATTTCATGCGAGCGAGTTTTGCCGAAAATAGTCCATGTGCAAACCAAGCCAAATCACGTCTGTCTAGCATTACCGCCAAATCATATGCTTCGTTTGCTTTAACAACAGCTTCTTCAAAATCTTTTTCATTTTCGCAAAGTTCCTTTCGTGAAAGGTTTCTTAACGCTGCTGCCATTGGATACAAAAGCTGCGGGGTTTGAACTTTTGATGTGGTGTATACCAAATTCCAGGTATCAACCGCTTCCGTATAATTCCCCATGTGAAAGTGAGTAAGTCCCTCCTCGTTTTTTGCAGTCATTCTGTCTGCTAATGTAGGTGCTTTTTCAGCAGCCATCTTTAAGATATCAACTGATGTATATAGATCTGGACAATCTCCTGTCTCCCTTAGTCTTATTCCCCTTTCCATTAATTCGTCCCACTCTGGCTGAAAACTTAAATCTCTTGGTCCCATTTTCTTCAACTCCTTTTCTTTGATTTTTCAGATTATATTATAGGTTTTAATATAAGTAAAATGCAGGATTAGCGGAAATATTCCCAAAAACTTGAAGTAATTAAATTAAGTTTAAAATTTGAATCAATTTATTCTATTATTTACCTGTCTCAATACATTTTTTAATTTGAAGTACTATACCCTATCTAAAATATTCTGTATTAGTATGAAGTAGTCGTGCTTTGTTAAAAAAATCCCGCTTATTAAAC
>CAZGHA010000044.1:0-4772 GCA_964525475.1 uncultured Candidatus Saccharibacteria bacterium
AGGCGTAGGGGTTATAGATTCAGATCTGGTACCGTATTTTCGGTGTTTAATTTTTTCATTGGGTTTTCACTTTTCCTATATTTTAAAAAAGGTGGCTCTTTACTATTCGCCTTAATTTTGGTTACAATAGGAGTTGTTAATTTGTATTTTAGAGGAAAGAAAAGTATGTCAAAAAATATATTACCGGAACATTTTATTGAAAATTTGAAGAAGAGATTATTGTCAAAAGAAAAGCGACTCTCTGAACAGCAACAGTCTTTAATTCAGAACGATCCTTATTTACAGCAGGGTAGAGCAACTGATAATTCTGAAGTTTTTGATGATGTTCTTGAAGATACAGGAAAAAATACCACCGATGCGGTTCTTTCCAACGTTAGAAGTGTAAAAGTTCAAGTGAGAAAAGCTCTTGCCAGGATGAAAATTGGAAAATACGGAAAATGTGAAGTTTGCGGTAAAGAAATCGATAAAGCTAGGTTGGAGGTCTATCCTGAGGCCACAACTTGTATAGAATGTGCAACTGATCATTCTCAAAATGATGAAATTAAGGAAGATGAGATACTAGAGAAGAATATATAGTGTTAGAAGTATCCTACAATTGCAATCATTTATTCTCACAATTTTTTAACATAGAATTATTTGTGATGTTTTCATTTGTCCTTATAGCTAGTTTCTTGTTTGTATATGTACGTAATCTAAAAAAATCTGTTATTGGTAATTTTGGCGCAGCATTAGTATTTTTAGGAGGTTTAAGTAATCTTTACGAATGGGTTAAAACAGGATGTGTTAAAGATTACCTTAATTTTTTTAATTTATTTAAGTTCAATTTCGCTGATTTTTTGGTCATACTTGGTGTAGTATTGGTTTTAATAAATATATGGAAAAAGGAATTGAAATAATTTTTGAAGACGAAAATGTATTAGTTATTGATAAGCCTTCGGGGCTTGTAGTAAATAGATCTAATACATATAAAAAAACAACATTGCAGGATATTTTAGAAAATGATTATCCTGATATGTTTAAAAATGTCATAGATGAGGAGTATTTGAGTAGATCGGGTATGGTACATAGGTTGGATAAAGATACTTCGGGAGTTATTGTCGTAGCTAAAAATCCGGATGCCTTTTATTTTTTGCAGGATCAGTTTAAACAGAGAAAAACCCACAAAGAGTATGTTGTTGTTACACATGGAGAGATTGAGGACGAGATAATAGAGATTGATGCACCTTTGGCCAGAAATCCTAAAAGTCCTTTAAAAATTGCTGTGGTCTCTGAGGGAAGATCAGCTTATACTAAAGTGGAGAGAATAAAAGTGGCAAAAATAGACGGAAATTTATATACTCAAGCGCGAGTTTTTCCAAAAACAGGCAGGACTCATCAGATAAGAGTTCATCTTTCAGCTATTGGACACCCTGTAGCAGGGGATCCTATTTATTGTTCAAGTAATTTACTCAAATTGGACATAGATATCTTTAAAAGGCTAATGCTGCACGCTGAATTTTTAGGTTTTATTAGCCCTACAACCAAGAAATTTTGCCGCTTCAAGTCCCCCTTGCCAAAAGAGTTCAAAATATAATATGATATATCAGATATATCTATGAAAAGAACTCCTGCCCAAAGGAAATATAAATCTAGTTCAAAAACTACTATAAATCGCTCTGTCCGAAAAAATTTCTTTAGGATAGGAGTAGTTTTAGTGGTGTTTTTTGTTTCCCTAATTTTACTTTTTTCATACTCTTTCTATAAATATCTAAATCAAAAATTTGCATCAGCTTTGTCTTATACCAGTTATTCAATATCGGATGACCAAATTCCTACTGTTTCCTACATTGTTGCTGAAGATTTAAATAGCGACCCAATTGTTATTAAGAAGGTTAATTTCATAATCTTTAATAAAGAGAACAAAAAAGTATCCATATATGATATTTCAGTTGATAGTGATTTTTCTTTACCGGGTAAGTTTGGCAATGAAGTATTGAGTAAAGCCTTTGCATTAGGGGGTCTTAATTCAGAAAACAGGTTTGTTTCAGGAGCAGAAGCAGTAAATAGGTCTATATTCAAGCTTTTTGGATTTAAAGTTGATAAATTTTTATTGACAGATACTGAGCATTCGAAATTCTTTGATGAACTTTGGCATGACGGGGGAGTTTTGAATTATAAAAGTCTAAGAGATGTTTCAAGTTTAGGAGAGAATTTAAAAACAAATTTAGATATTAGAGAATTCTACGATCTTATGTCATTTATCAGATCTCTTCCTAAGGATAGGGTAGTTGATGAGAATAACGGTCCTAAAAATTTTCAAAACACCGATGGGTTTGATTCTTATGTTAAAGAATTTACGTATGAATCTCCTTTAGCTAAAGATCAAAAGAATATTGCAGTTTTGAATGGTACTAATTTTAGTGGCTTGGCCTCTTTTGGTTCTCGGGTTATCAATAATTACGGAGGTAGGGTAGTAGCTAGTAGCAGTTCTTCCAGAACTTACGACAAAAGTGTGATTATAACTGACGATTTAAGTTCGGATACTACAAATTTTCTTTCAAGAGTTTTTAAAATTACAAATATTTTATCTAGTGAACATGCCGGTCATTATTTAGAAAATGAAGTTGATAGATCGGATGTAGTGGTCATTTTCGGATTTGACACTTCGGGGGATTTGTATTAGTATATCAACAGTACTCTCTCCTTTCTATCCCCCGTCCCAAATTTAGGGCGGGGGTAATTTTTATCCCCAAATTAAGTTCTTTTCGTCCCATGCTGTATTTGAAAATTTAAGGGGATAGGTCGCTCGGATTCGCCCTAACAGGCTCGTCAGAGGACAGGGGTAATTTTTATCCCCAAAGATATGGTAAATTTAAGAGTAACAATTTTTTAAAGAGAAATTATGTTGATTAACAATTATTTAGCGTTTTTATTAGGAATTGGTGCTGTTGTACTTGGTGTTTATTTAAGGCTTAAAAAAAAGCCTTCCAAGAGTGATGGTGTTTCAAATGGCGATAGGGTAGTTTTAGAAATTCAATTAAGCAGAAACGACGAGGAAAAAAGAGATATTCAGGCCTCCTCTTTAAGTGCTGAAAATATGTTTTCCGCTTTACACGGACTTTTAAAGGATGATCCCAGTATTCAGGAAACTGTTTCATTTGAAATGGTAGCTTCGGGAGAAAGAGGTATAAGATTTTATGTAACCACTCCCTCTAATGTTTTAAGTTTTGTGGAAAGTCAGATATATGCTCAATATCCCACAGCCAGTATTAATGTAGTTTCCGATTACACTCCTGCAATAAATGTATCTCACACAAATTACAAGGTCTCCAGTATTGTTTTTTCAAAACCTAATTATTACCCAATAAAGAGTTTTAGAGATTTTGAAACTGATCCAATATCGTCAGTGTCATCTTCGGTATCTAGCTTAAAGCCTGGGGAGGAGGTTTGGATGCAGGTTCTAGCGCGACCTGTTCCTGATAGGTGGCAACAAGAAGGTTTCAATTACGTAAATAAGGTTAGAGAGGGTCAGGATCCCGCAAAAGTAAAAAGTGCTTACAACATTTTTTTTGACGTTATAAAAAAGGAAATTTTTGAAATCGGAGTTGGCGTTTTAACTGGTCTTTTTTCACAACCCAAAGAGGGTATGGAGGTTAAAGGAAAATATATCACCACTGTCCCAAAGATAAGTGCGGCAAAAGAAACCGAATTAAAATCAATTGAAAATAAGTTATCCAGGATGGGTTTTGAAGCTGTTGTGAGAATGGTCTCTTCGGCTTCTGATGAAAGCAGAGTAGATGCAAATTTAAGATCGATAATTGCTTCTTTAGAACAATTTTCTGGTACAAGCATAAATAGTTTTGTAGGTGTAAATGAAGATAATAAACAAGCTGCTTTAAATACTTACAAAGCTAGGGAGTTTGACTCCGAAAGATCTCTTCTTTTAAACACCGAGGAGTTGGCTTCTCTTTATCATTTTCCGCTTTCCCACATAGATACCCCAAATATTTCTTGGATTTATTCAAGAAAATCCGAACCTCCGTCTAACCTTCCAACCGAAAATTGCACATACATAGGAGAGACGCTCTATAGGAATCAATCGGTTAAATTTGGTATTAGAAACGATAACGACGATAGACTTAGACATCTCTACGTTATTGGTAAATCTGGTACCGGTAAATCCTCCCTTTTTGTAACAATGATGTCTCAAGATATTGCTAATGGTCAGGGAGCAGCAATTTTGGACCCTCACGGTGAAACAATCGAAAGCATTCTTGATAGGATTCCTGACAATAGAGTAGAAGATGTTATATACATGGATCCGTCCGATACTGAATATCCAGTTGCTCTAAATCTTATGGAAATAGACGACCCTTCTCAAAAAAATCTAATGGCTTCGGGCCTTGTTTCTGCAATAAAACAACATTTTGATTTTTCATGGGGTCCTAGATTGGAGTACTTGTTAAATTACTGTGTCTTAACTTTGTTGGAAGTTCCCGGAACAACTATGTTGGGTATTACAAGACTTCTTGAAGATCAAAACTACTTAAACTATATTTTGCATTTTGTAAAAGACCCGTTAGTGCAAAAGTTTTGGTCTGATGAATTTAAACAAATGAAAGGAAACCAGAAATTAGTAACGGAGGCAATCTCTCCTATTCAAAACAAAGTAAACAGATTTTTAGCTTCTACAACAATTAGAAATATACTGGGTCAAAGAAAATCTACCATAGATATATGGGATGCTATGAACTCTGGAAAAATACTTTTAATGAATCTTTCTAAGGGAAAAA
>CAZGHA010000045.1:0-4583 GCA_964525475.1 uncultured Candidatus Saccharibacteria bacterium
TTCTCCATAAAAAAACCTTTCCGAATGGAAAGGTAAATTAAATAATATCTTTCCCTTACGGGTCGGATTTGGCACCTTCTAGTAAGTTCCTAGGGTTGCCGGACGGTTTAACGAGCCGAATCTCTATCCGTCACTCTTGATAATGAAATATTTGGTTGTAAATGAATTGTATCATCGGGAGGAGGTAAATAAAAGGTTTGTACATCAATGGTAAGAAAATTATTTACTCAAAACCTGTACAGCAATTTTTCCAAGATTCTATTTAATTTTGTTTATGAATTTCTCTTTATCTTTATGAGACATAATGTTCGCTTCGGGGTATTTTAGATGGGTTATCTCGTGTTTGATGGTTCCTTTTAAACCCCCAGGTGCATTTTCAATTTTAAATGGGCATATCGAAATAGAATTTTCTTCAGGGTGATACATCCCCCAAGTGCCAAAATGACGCCAATAGCAGATTATATCTTCTTTACTATCAATTTTTGGTGGAGTAAATTCTTTTAGCCAATTTATTAACCACTGTACTCGTTTTTTATCTGGTTTAAAGAAAACAATATTATTTTCCTTGCAAAAATTTTCCTCTTCAGGATCGTATTTATAAAAGTCTTTAATATATTTGTAAATTATCATAATTAAAAATTTGGGAAATCAAGGTAGTTAGGTACGTTGATTTCCCAGTATCAAAGTGATATTTAGACTAGCAATTTTTGCATTGAGAGCAGTAACAGTTACATTTGCAGTTGGCACAACGGCATTTGCAATCCCCTGTGAAAGCATGTGAAGCGATACTTCCGCCTGTGGGGCTTTTTTCAGGTACTACTCCTGTGCTTTTCCTACTTATGGACAACTCAGCTAATTTTTTCATAGCTACCTCCTTCAGGTATGACTAAGTCTGGATCCCTAACGAGCCAGTATAGTGGACAGCCTCCCCCACATTTGTCAAAAACACTGCACGTGATGCAAGGTTTTGATGGGTAGGCAAGCATACTTCTGTAGACTTTATCTAAATCTGGATCTTTCCAAAATCTTTCAAAACTTTCAAGATCCTTAAAAGATGTTCCATATTGCCCAATCGGATATTCGTGTAAGTGGTTGCAAGGTATGATGTTACCCCACCTATCAATGATAAGACCACTTCTTTCCTTGAAATGACAACCGTAGGATACTTGGTTTCTTTCTTCCATGATTTTCAGAATATCTGGTGGCCAAAGACAAGCTGGTAAAGACTGTTCAATAGAGAACGAACCCTTTGAGATAGAGTTGATAATCTCATACTTCTCTGTGAGTACTTCTACTATTTTCCAGGGGCTTGGCATAAAGTTGCTGTTGAAAGATCCTTCGGTAATAATTGGTCCGCATAAGGATATGTTTATTGATTTTGAACCGTTTTCAAATGCGAGCCTAACAACGTCTTCTATGTTATCTATTACCTCGGTGTTTATAACAACACTTGTCTCGGTTTGTATATGTTCCCATTTATTGACTTCTCGGAGGCCGTCTCTGACCTTTTCAAACCCATCAAAACCTGTAACATCGAGATATTGCTGTCTATTTGCTGCTTTTAAGGATATGCTAAGACTTGAAATATCTGACTTTTCAACTTTCTTTCTGAATTTTTCAAATCCTAGTAGCCATCCGTTGGTTACTACAGAGCTACTCATATCAAGTGATTTAAGATAGGTAGTTACTTCAAAAAGATGGGGCCAAAAAAGAGTTTCCCCACCTATTAAAATAACGTTTTTAACACCTATTCCGTGCAACAAGTCAATTAATTTAACTGCCATCTCCAACGGCATGTTGTCTTCGGATTTGAATTTAGTACCTGTTGCGTAACACCACTTACAGCGAAAATTGCAATATCTGTTGACTGTGAGCCATGCGCCATGTATACCTAGATTTGTCATTTTCCTCTCCTCTCCTGTTATTTCTGATTTCGGGTATTCTAACATAGAAACTGGGATTTTGCAGACTACCCTACCTTTTCTTACAATTTTTATACTAAAAGTTACAAATTTAACAACATGTAGTATTATCAGGTTAGATAGCCATGAAAATAAAAAACAAAAAACTATTCTTTTCCATTTTGTTCCTATTAATTATTGCTCTTATCTTTGTTTTAATTACTATATCAAAAAGAAAAAACGATATTAGTACTCCCCCACTTGATCTCGCAGAAGATCGCCTGTCCAATAATTCAAAAGTTAGAGACGACTCAATTATGATTGATTTTAATGGTGATGGGGTTAAAGAAGTTTTGAATGTTACTGAAAAAGAAACTAGGTTTGTAAATATGGAGCTTTTTGATTTGGAAGGTAATAAGATTGCTGTGCTTTTAAATGAATGGCTTTTGTATAATCCTAGTTCTTTTAAAATAATTAAGTTAAATGAAAAAAGCCCAAAGGAATATTTGCAATGGAACATGGCTGCAGGCCCACATCAAATAGAAACAGTGTTTTTAACAGTTGTTGAGGATAAGATAGATCCCATTTTCAGTATAGATTTTGAAAAAGAGACTGCGTATTCGCCTTTTTATAATTCAAGGGGAGATTTATTGGTAGGTGATGTTGATTTGGATGGTTCGATTGAAGTAATTGAATGTGTGGATGAGTATCCTGTGAATGCTCCAAGACTTAACGATCCTGAGATTGACAAGATTGTCCGTGAGCAGTTTGGAGATTTGGGAGTTGGATCAGAGGCAGAGGATATTACGGAAATTGTTAAAAGAGAAAATTATGGTAAAGGAAGAGGTAAGAAGGTAATTATGGCAATCCATAGATTTGTAGATGAAGATATGCCATATTTTAGAAGATTGCCTGCTGATGAGTATGAAGTGATTGCAGGAAAATTAATTTCTGCGATTGAAGGAATTATGAAAGAAAGTGCGGATATGGAAAAGCCAGAAGGTTGGGAAACAGATAGTTTTATGAGATACAGTGATTTAACACAAGATTCAAAAGATTTTAATGAATTTGTTAGGAAATTTTGGACACACGGTGAGCCTTATGAGTTTTCTATTAATGATGATAGTGCTGAGTAAACCATTTTAATTTTTTAATCCTCTTCAGTCGATCCGACTATACCGAACATGCTTACAGGGGGTACTGGCTTTTGGATTTTATCAGAGCCTTCGTAATAATCCTTTCTTTCAACAAATGTTGGGTACTGTTTTGTTTTGTAGTTTTCAATGTATTCGTCAACAAGTGAAAAACTTGGATATTTAGTATATTCCATGACCTTTACAGTACCCTTATCAGGACAGCACAATCCATTTTGTAGAAAATAGATGGGTTCTTTTATCTCAAAAGCGTTAGATTTACCTGGAATGGGTCTAAACATGGCATTACTTACTTGTTTGTCGTAAATTACTGTATCTTCACTAATAATTATTAAACTGTTGGCTCTACAAGTTATACAGTCTATTGCTTCTGTAATAAGTAATATTTCCTTAATTCCATCTCCAGTAACATCAAAATGACCTGTTTGATATACCATTTGGCAATCTTTTTCAAGTAAATCCACGGCTGTTTTGTTTTCTTTTACAAAATCAGGTAATCCGTAAAGACTTAGTTCGCCATTGGTTCGTTTATAAAAATCAATACATTTTCCTGTGTTTTCATCTCTACCTCCAATGGAAAGTCTAGTTACTTCAGGCTCAGGTTTGGTTTCTTCTTTTTTAATTTCTTCTGTTTGTGTGATAGTTGAAGGGTTGTTAGGTGTAGTTTCAGTATTTTTTGTAATTTTTTGAGTAATTATTACACTAAAATAAATAACAAAAAAGTAAGTAAATAGCGTAAATAATATTTTAGTTTTTTTCATAGTGTCACTTAACTATATTTGTATCAACTAATTCGTATTTTTCTTCAAGAATAGATCCGTTGTGAACATACCCCTCCTCTACTATACCAATTCCATAACAAAATATCTTATAACTTGTATCAGGAAGTGTTTTGTAGGCAATTCTATAACAATATTCGTAATCTTTACCTAGTATATTTAAAAACTTTTTTGCTTCTACTTCCCATCCGTAGTACCCATCATTTCTATCATTTACGCTACTGCCCCATCTCATTCCTTTGCTAAGTGGCAGTGTCAGGGAGAATTTATCTTTATCCGTTTTATCAGGTTCAAAGTCTATTATTTTATTTTGAATTGTGAGAAATGGATTTTTTACTCCATTTACGTAGATTATTGTTTTTTCCGCTACGTTTTCTATTTTTGTCACGGTATTTTTTTTGCTTATACTGGTGGTAATAATCTCGCCATTTTCTTGTTGTTCTATTTTTGTACCTTTGTATTCCCAGTAAGTATTTTCTTTTATTGGTAGATATTCAGTGATTGTTCGTTCGTCTATTGCTTCAGTAGAAATTAAAGTAGACTTTTTACCGTCGTAAGTATATTTTTTTAATTCAAAATAGTTAGGACAACATCCGGGTCCATCATAAAGTTCGTGAGTTTTTTTAATTGTAAATCCGTTTTCTGTAAATAGCATAATCATGCTATCTCCCTCATCAGTGAAAACTACAGCGTCATTATCTATTAAATATCCAATAATGAATCTACCTGTTACAGAACCCGCAGGTGTG
>CAZGHA010000046.1:0-1620 GCA_964525475.1 uncultured Candidatus Saccharibacteria bacterium
TTTGTTATAACAGTTGGCTTTCCTGCGCTAAGTTCAAAACCTTCTCTTCTCAATGTTTCTAAAAATACAGAAAGATGAAGCTCTCCTCTACCGGAAATTACAAATCCATCATCACTTGAGTTTTTAAATCTCATGGCAACATTAGTCTGGAGTTCCTGCTCAATTCTTTCTAAAATCTGTCTACTGGTAAAAAATCTTCCCTCTCTTCCCATAAAGGGAGATGTGTTAGGACCAATTGAAATACTTAAAGTTGGCTCATCTATTGCGATGGTTGGCAAGGCTTCGGGTTTATTGGAATCAGCGACAGTATCTCCTATCCCTGCATTTTTAATTCCCGTGATGGCAATTATTTCACCAGACTCAGCTTTGTCTACCTCTACTCTATTTAATCCTTGGGTGACGTATATTTTTTCAATTACCGTGTTTTCTTTTTCACCGTTAGATTTTAATAAAGTTACAGACATGCCTGTTTTTACAATACCTCTTGTGACTTTTCCAATTGCGTATTTTCCCTTAAAACTATCCCAATCTAGAGTACTTACAAGCATTTGAAATGTCTCATCGTTATTTATTTTTGGGGATGGGATATATTCTAAAATTGCCTCAAAAATTGGTGAAAGATCTGCGTTTGTTTTTGAATCGGAGCTTTCCGCTAAGAGAATGTCATCAGTGATTTTATTCCATGATTTTCCTTCTCTTCCAATGCAATACAGAACCGGAAAATCTAGCTGGGCATCACTAGTGGCAAGTTCTAAAAACATATTGTCTATTTTTTTTTATAGTTTCTTCAATTCTTACGTGTTTTTTATCTATTTTGTTTATGATTACTATTATTTTTAATCCCATATTGAAAGCTTTTTTTAAAACAAACTTTGTTTGAGGCATTGGTCCTTCTTGGGCATCTACTAAAAGAAGAGCTCCGTCTGCCATATTTAAAATTCTTTCAACTTCTCCTCCAAAATCTGCGTGGCCCGGAGTATCTATAATGTTTATTTTTGTGTCTTTATAAGTTACAGATGTGTTTTTTGCCAAAATTGTGATTCCTCTTTCTCTTTCTTGATCATTTGAATCCATAATTAGCTCTTGATTCATAAAAGATTCGTTGTTTCTAAATGTTTTGGATTGCTTTAACAACCCATCAACGAGGGTTGTTTTTCCGTGATCGACATGTGCAATTATGGCAATATTTCTTAGATTCATAGCAACTGGTGATTATACATCTGTGTGGGCTTAATAACTAATATTAAGTTATTCTAGTTCCCAAGCTACTGGTAACTTACCGCTAAAAGGGAAATCTCCGAATAAGACATCGGCCACTCCCTGACCTTCACTCCCTGGTAGCCACGCAGCAACAATAGAGTTCCAATCTTTTTGATATGGCTTAATATCAAGTGGTCTACCCGATACTATTATTACAACTAATTTATTACTAACTGCTTTTGTTTTTTGAATTGTTAAAAGGTCTTCTTCACTTAGCTTCGGGTGTTCGGAATCTCCCCAGCCCTCGGCATAGGGTTTTTCACCAACCACGGCAATTCCGATATCAGCTTTGGTGTCTGTAGAAAAATTTCCTGATTTTTCAAACTGAATTTTTGTATTGTCAGAGACCGTTTCTTTAAT
>CAZGHA010000046.1:1630-4496 GCA_964525475.1 uncultured Candidatus Saccharibacteria bacterium
CAACAACGACAATACCAACTTCTGCTCTGGTTCCCACGGGAAAATTTCCCGTTTTGTCAAAAGTAACTTTTGTTTCGCCCGATACTGCATCTTTAATTCCGGATAAAATTGTAGTTCCTGCAAGCCAGTTTCCATCTACACCTTGCCATTCTACAGTCCAACCCCCGAACTGTCTTCCCAAATTATCGGCTGACTCCCCGGCCACGATGATATTTTTCACCTGTTTAGACAAAGGTAAAACATTAAAATCGTTTTTCAAAAGTACTAATGATTTTCTAACAGCTTCGCGTGCTATTTCACGATTTTGTTTAGAACCTATTACAGATAAGTCTTGGTTTTCAGGTGGCGTGTTGTCAAAAAGACCTAATTTAAATTTACTTAACAGTACTCTACGGACAGCATCGTTAAGTCTATTTTCACTTATATCCCCATTTCTTATAGCTCTATTCATATAGTATGTAAAAGTTTTATAGTCGAAAGGTAACATAACAACATCTACCCCGGCGTTTATTGCTTTCACCAGCGATTTGTATTTATTAGTCGAGTTTTCGTACACTCCGTACCAGTCACTTACTACAAAGCCTTGGAAATTTAACTCTTCTTTTAATAAATCTGTTAAAAGATATTTGTTGGTTGCAATCGTTTCGCCCTGCCATGTATTTAAACCTGCCATCACACTCATGACTCCGTTATCGATGGCTGATTTAAAAGGAGGAAGATGTTTTTCACGCAGAGTTTTTTCATCTATTTTTGTCACACCTTGATCCATAAAGAAATTTTTATTTGTTGAACTCCCCCACTCCATTTCTCCGGAACCTATGTAGTGTTTGGCTGTCGCCATGATAGAAATCCCGCCTTCGGTAGAGCTTTGAAGCCCTTCTATATATGCATTTCCTAATTGTGAAACAACTTCTGGATTAGATCCAAATGATTCATACATGCGTCCCCAGCGATTGTCTGTTGTTACGTCTAAACATGGGGAATAGCTCCAAAATATATTAGTAGCTCGCATTTCTTGGGCGGTAGCCTGACCAATTCTATATACAAGATCTGTGTCTTGAGTTGCGCCAAGTCCAATAAAGTGAGGAAAAACTGTTGCTCCGGGAACATTCGTGTGCCCGTGGTTAGTGTCAACACCATACATAATGGGAATTCCCAGACGACTACGGTTGGTTGTTTTATTAAATTTATTAACCATTTCTAGCCATGCTTGAGGAGTGTTAGGTTCGGGTTTTGCTCCAAAACCACTCATAACAGATCCCAAACCGTAACGGACAACATCGAGTGGGTCATTAATGCTGTTTTTTTCTACCAAAGCTAACTGGCCGATTTTTTCAGAAGTGGTCATTCGACTTAGCAAATCATTAACCCTCTCCTCTGCTGGAAGTGACTTGTTTAAATATGGATAGTCATATTTTCTAAATTCATTTTTTTCATATACTTTATTTGGGGATTTGAAGAGACTAAATGGTTTAAAGATGAAAAGCAGAGTGATAATTACGACAGTAGCTAAAAGTGTAAATATAGAAGTCTTGATTTTAAATCTTCGTGAAAATTTCATATTTGATTGAAAAACATTATATTAATTATAACCTTAATAAAGCTATAAACCTAAATAATTTGTTTTTTTTAAAATAAGCTGAAGACACCTCCTTAGTAATTATTAGAGTGTAATTTACCAGAATCTGCAAATTAATTATTCAAGTAAATTACTATAAAAATTAAGGCTTATGTAATAGAATAAATGCATGAGTAAACTAATTGTCGTAGCTAAAATTGGTTTAATAATTTTACTCGTTACCTTCTCAACATATCTAAGATATAGACTCTTGGACGAAGCTGGCGGGGATCTCTCTACTTATAGAAAAGCAGTCACAGAGTTTATAAGCGGAGTCAATCCCTACAAGTACACAGTAAAATCTTTTACTAAGCCTGAGTTGGATTTGGACCACGGGTACGCATATTTTCCATCTCTGCTTTACATATACGCCCCTCTTTATAAACTGCATCTGTCTTTCGATATTCCCCTTCAAAGAATTTGGAAGTCAGCGATTTTCGTTGCAGAGATAGGGGTTGTATTCATGATAATTAAATTATTTTACAAAAAAGATTACTTTGCATGTTTAGTGGGTGTGGCTATGTGGCTTTTAAACCCATTTTTAATTGCTAGAAATTCTTATGTTTACACCGAGCCTTTTGGAATTTTATTTATGCTGCTTGCTCTTTATTACTTGGAAAAAAATGATTTCTGGGCAGGTGTCTTTTTCGCTGTTTCATTTTCATTTAAGGCATTTCCTGTAATCCTTTTTCCGATGTTTTTTATTAAATCCAATAATAAACTATTGTTTTTATTAGGTGGGGCCAGTTTAGCTTTATTAATAAGTATTCCTTTTATGAAAAATTTGGATAGTTTTTGGACTTATATTCAGGGGGCAATTTTAGTACATGGGGTTAGAGACCCACAGGGAAGACCCATACTTTTTATGACAAATAATTTTCTAGGTTTGCCACCCTACTCATTAAAATTAGCTGCTATCTATAAATATTTGTCGATTATCATAAGTTGGTTAGTTACTTCTTATTTGCTTTTAAAGAGAAAGGTCGTGGATAAGTATATATTGTCCGTAATTTCCTTCTCATTGTTTTACTTGTTTACCCCAGTGCTGGCAAGAACATACATGTTGTGGTTTATTCCGTTATATGTAATTGGTATGTACGAGGTTTTTAAGAATAAAAAACGTGTTTGGTATTACGCTTCCCTCGTAGCGTTTTATGCCTTTTACGCCACTTATCTTTTTTACTGGTCTCACGGCGTTAGAATAGCTGACGGGATAATTAGTTTATAAAAAAATTTAGATGTTAACAG
>CAZGHA010000047.1:0-4419 GCA_964525475.1 uncultured Candidatus Saccharibacteria bacterium
AAGCTTCCTAAACTTTCATCTGATGTAGTTTTAGTAACTCACGATCACTTTGACCACAATTACATTGAGGGAGTTAGCGACTACAGACTTTTAGTTGATGGGCCGGGTGAGTATGAAGTCGGAGGATGTTTTATTTATGGAAAATCAGTAGACCATGATGAAAAAAATGGCGAAGAGAGAGGTAAAGTTACAATGTATTTAATTACAATAGATGATTTCAACATTTTGCATTTAGGTGATTTAGGAAGAGAGTTAACCCAAGAAGAGATGGAAAAGATTCCCAACGTTGATGTTTTAATGATACCTGTAGGAAATAAATACACCATTGATGAGAAAACCGCTGTTAAAGTGATTTCAGCTCTTGAGCCTTCTTATGTAATTCCAATGCATTACAATACCCCCGATCTTACTGGTGTAGAAGGTTTAAGCGGAGTAGATGAGTTTTTAGACGAAATGGGCGTTGATGATGGTGTTAAAAAAGATTTAGAAAAGCTTGTTATAAATTCTAGAAGTGATCTTGACGGAGAAACTCAAGTAGTGGTTTTAAAGCCTGCTCACTAGTATTTCATGTCCGCACAAAAAATGAGAAATAAAAATGAAAACGATGCTGCTCATGTGCCACCTCACGATATTGAGGCTGAAAAATCAGTTCTTGGGGCGCTTTTAATTGATAAGGACGCCATTGTTAAGGTTGTTGAGTTTTTAAAACCCAGGCATTTTTACAAACCCGCTCACGAAAAAATATTTGAAGCAATTTTAATTTTATATGAAAAAAGAGAACCCGCGGATTTAATCACAGTTCCAAATCAGTTAAAAAAAATGCAGGAGATTGAAAATATTGGAGGAGTGTCTTATCTTACAGAACTAGTAAACTCCGTTCCGACTTCTGCAAACATTGAAGCATACGCAAACCTAATAAAAAATGATTCTATTAAAAGATCTTTGATGTCTGCGGCCTCAGAAATAGGAGAATTGGTTTTTGAAAATGATGAAGTTGATAGTCTTTTAGACAAATCTGAGCAGTTAATTTACTCATTATCTCAAGATTTAACTTACCAAGATTTTGTTCCAATAAAAGAGACATTAGAAATTACTTTTGAAAGACTTGATGAGTTAAGCAAAAAGAAAGGTGCCTTAAGGGGTGTGCCTACAGGTCTTAAAGGATTGGACAAAATGCTTTCGGGACTTCAAAAAGAAAATTTAGTGGTTTTGGCTGCAAGACCTTCCGTTGGTAAAACTTCTTTAGCTTTAAATATTGCACAATATGCCGCTGTTGAAGGAAATTTCGGGGTTGCAATTTTTTCACTTGAAATGGGTAGGGAAATGCTTGTGGACAGGATGATTTCTTCCCAAGCGGGTATTGATAACTGGAGGATTTCCACAGGAAATTTAGATGAGGAGGATTTTGAAAAATATGGAGTTGCCGCAGGAGAGCTTGCCGAAGCCTCTATTTTTATTGATGATACTGCTGGAATTGGTGTTATGGAGATGAGAACCAAGGCCAGAAGATTGATGCTTGAAAACAAAATAGACTTAATAATTGTTGACTACATGCAGTTGGTTAAAGCTCCTCAAGCAGAAAGCAGAGTACAGGAAGTTTCTAAAATTTCACAAGGTCTAAAAAATTTAGCTAGAGAGTTAAAAGTACCAGTTCTAGCAGTTTCCCAGCTTTCTCGTGCTGTTGAGCAAAGAGGTGGGGATAAAAAACCACAGTTATCCGACCTTAGAGACTCAGGTTCCATTGAACAGGATGCTGATATAGTCATGTTTTTATATCGTCCTGATGAAGAAGACAGGTCAAATGCCAAACTTTTAATTTCAAAACATAGAAACGGTGCCACAGGAGAATTAGATTTGTTCTTTAGAACTGAATTTACGAAATTCTACGAGGTTGAGCAGAAGACAGAGTAGAGTAGTTCCATATAAAATCAGTAGTCATATTCTTTTCCTTTAACTGTAATATAAAATTTCCTACAATGTTTTGTTCTTGTGATAAAATAAATGTGTTGGCCGTGGTGGCGGAATGGTATACGCGGTGGTCTCAAAAACCACTGGGATCTGATCCCGTGTGGGTTCGACTCCCACCCACGGCACCAAATTTCTAAATATATCCTAAAGTTAAATTTTGCGTTAAAAAATTTAAATAAAAAAAGGTAGAAAAAATTTATTTTTCTACCTTGTTGGGCATATGTCACCTTTTTTTTATAATAGTTTAGAGTTCTACAATCTGTACTCACTTCGAGATCTGTCGAATTCAGTTTGATCCAACTTAAAGTCTCTTGAAATTCCTTCCCATCCATCCCTTGTGATTAGCCAGCTGTGTGTCTTAGCTCCTCCTCCATAGAAACTAACACCATCCAAAACGTGTTTGGTGGTAGTTGATAGTGCGGTTACAGCAGTGACGCAAAAGATTAGATGTTCCCCACTGGCAAGATCGTTATGGCTATAGACTTTATTTAAATCAATTCCTATCGAAATTAATTTCTGTTTATCTTCTTCATCCTGTGGCCAAAATTTGGCCTGCATCTCACCTCCGAGCATTTTAACTGCCGCAGCAGTAATGACTCCTTCCGGGGAAGCACCTATTCCCATCAAAGCATGAGTGCCCGCTCCTGAGAAGCATGTAAGTACACCCGGCATTAGGTCCCCATCCTCAATTACCTGAGCTCTCGCTCCGGTCGCTCTAATTCTACTAATCAAGTCCTCGTTTCTAGGTCTATTCAAAACCGTTATTGTTAGGTCACCAACGTTTCTTTTTAAAGCCGCTGCAATTATAGAAATATTTGCCTCAACCGAATTTAAGATATTAACTTTCCCAGCTACTTTTGGCCCTACTACGAGTTTATCCATATAACCATCACTAGCAGATAACAGACCTCCCGAGTTGGAAGCGGCTAATACGCAAATTGCATTAGGTCGTAAATCTGCAGTAGCGTTAGTGTTTTCAAGAGGATCGACGGCAAGGTCTATATCAAAAGAACCTTTTCCGATTTTCTCACCAATGAAAAGCATGGGAGCTTTATCTCTTATACCTTCTCCTATTTTTACCGTGGTAGTTACACCTTGGATATTATTTAGGTGTGATCTCATTGCATTAACCGCTGCTCGATCGGCTGCATCTTTATCACCGTGACCCGCAGCTCTGGCCGCACTTATTGCTGCCATTTGAGTTACACGGAGTAGCTTGCCCTCCAAATCTCTGAATTTCTCAAGGTCAAAGCTTTGTAAAATCGTCATTTTTCTCTCCTTTTTTAGTATGATTTTTACCTTATTTAGTTTTTGGGACAAGATTATACCAAAATAAACCAAAAAAGTGGTAGAATAACCGACGTATGATAGTTACTGATTTAAAAAATGGAGTGATATTTAAAGATAACGGCCATCCTTTTGTTGTGGTTAAGTATCAGCATGTAAAGATAAGTAGAGGTAGTGCGCAGGTACGAGTAAAGATGAAGGATTTAATAACAGGGCAAGTTCTAGAAAAATCATGGCAATCTACCGCCCATGTTGAGGATACTTACGTTGAGACAAAAAACGCTCAATACCTTTATAAAGATAGAGGTTATGTTTTTATGGATCCTGATACTTATAACCAATTTACTTTAGATGAAGATACCATTGGAGACTCATCCGCGTTTTTAAAAGAGGGTGAGAAAGTAATGGTTAAATATTTTGAAGGTAATCCAATCAGTGTTGATCTTCCAATAACCATGGTTTTTGAAATTAAATATACAGAACCCGGTTTTAAGGGAAATACTGTCACAAATGTTTACAAAGATGCAGAAATAGATAATGGTACTAAGATCAAAGTTCCAACATTCATTAAAATTGGTGATAGGATAAAAGTAGATACTAGAAGTGGCGAATACATTTCAAAAGCTTAAAAAACAAACATGCTTCCTGAAAGTATAAATATAGCATCCAAAAATATCGGGTTAGTAATAATCTTTACCTTTTTAGGTTTATTTTGTTGGATATTTGTTCTTTGGGGGGAATCCAAGAAAGATGGTTTTAATACTCAAAGATTTTTTGATTTGATTTTTATTTCTTTGATACTTTCAAGTATTGTAGTGTATTTAGTTTCTAGTTTGTTGTCTTGGCTAAGAATTTATCATCCTTACAACAGTGTTTTGTCTCTAGATCAGGAGATATTTTTAAGTTTTTGTGTATTTACAATAAGTCTTCTTCCAGTCTTTTATTTTTATCAAAAGTACAAATGGTCGGTTTTTAGAGTTTTGGATATATATTCAGCCGGTTTTTCCATGTTTTTAATGTTTTTAAGTTTGGGTAGGTTTTTAGTGTCAAATCAAAGAGAGTATCTCTTTTTGCTGATTTCACTCGTTGTAATTTATGGATTAGTCATTAGGCGTAGGGGTTATAGATTCAGATCTGGTACCGTATTTTCGGTGTTTAATTTTT
>CAZGHA010000048.1:0-4409 GCA_964525475.1 uncultured Candidatus Saccharibacteria bacterium
TGAAATTCCGACTGACTCGTTTGGGTTACCATAAATTATCCTAATTTTTTCGACTATTTTTCTTATCCCAGATAATTTTTACCAGACCCGTCGGACCCTAGGTTATGCTTGAAGTTCCGACCGCTCTTGAAAAATTACTGTTACTTGACATAAAAAAAGAACCGAACAAATACCTACTAAACATAAAATATATTTATCCATTTGGAACAATTACATAAATCTAGTAAAATCCCTGTATGAAAAATAAAAAACTAATAATAATTCCCGTACTTCTAATTTTATTCTCCGCAGGATATTTTCTACTAACTAATAAAGATAAAAAGGAACAAATAGTTTTGCAGAACACCTACGACATCTCCAAAGAGTATCTATTATTGCGTCTTCGCACAGATGATATTTTGATCAATGCAGAAAAATACCCTGAATACTCAAAATGGGATGAGGATATGGCTAAACTAATTCAGGACTGGGAAACTCTTGCAAATAAATCTCATGAATTAGAAAACACATCAGTAAAAATTGCAGAAGAAGTGGCTTTTAATCCAAAACTTATCCTCACAGCTGAAGCCTATACTGCAAAGGAGATTAACGCAATCTACGATAAAGCCCCAAGATTCAAAGGGATTGCAACTTTAGCTAAACATTTAGGAGTGGATGCTCAAAGAGCTCAACTCATTCTCAATCAAGCTCAGGATGAGACAACGGCCGAGGGTTGGACTGAAGCTGGAGACACTCTTCAAAAACTGGAAACTTCTGCAGTAGTAATAAAGGATGGATGTAAAGTGGCAGGTTTTGTAGGCGGCGTTGTTTTAACAGGGGGTGCTGCAGGGATGGCCACTGCGGGAACTCTAACTCAAGTAACTACAGTTGTTGTAGGGGTGGATTTAGCACTGGAGGTAACAGAAGACGGAGCTCAAATAGCTCTTGGTGATAAAAATAAAATTTCTTCTTTTGTAAAAGATGTAAGAACAGTGACCGAACCAATTGCAAACGTTATGACAATTACTAATATCCCAAGCAATCTGGGCAATGCCTTTGGAAAATTTGATTCGATTATGATTGGATTAGAGCAATTTAGAGAAACAGCACAGGAAGGTAAAGTTATTGGTGTTGATCTCACCAATTTCGAATATCACCCTCCTTTTCAAGTTATAAAACAAACTAAATATCCTGGGGAGTTGACGGTTGCTGAATTGGAAAAAGCTGAAGTTGAAGAGTGGTTGCAAAGTCTTAATGTGAAACAAGAGCCCATGTCTCAGGAAGAGATTAAAAAGTTCTTAGAAAACTCTGGCGAAAAGAGTGATTCAGGGAATACGAACTCAGATAATAAAACTGTAAAACAAAACAATAATCAAACAACAAATGACGATAGTAACAACGAAGTGAAAAATACTATTGTTGGCACTAGTTGGAAAGGGACGCTAAGCAGCATGTCAGGTGGAGATAATCAAAAGAGAAGCATAGATTTTGATTTTACGTTAAATCAAGATGGCAGTGTTACCGGTAGCTCATTTAAGAAATGGAAACAGGATGGAGATAGAATCAGAGTATATGGCGAGGATGAATCCGTAGGTTATTATGAATTTAAAACTTCCAGAGAAGAACTGCTGTTAACAAAAATCGTCATCGGGGATGAGGTAATACAGCCAGGAGAAAGCTACATGGGAGGGATTGCTCCGGGAGGCTTTCTACAGAAAACATCAGGTTCAAATGAGAGCAACACACAAGGTAATAAAGATGCAATGCCTTTCAGCGAGTTTAATGAATTAAGTGAGGACGGAGAATTTAAAAATATCGCAATGGTAACTGATAGATTGGGAGAACCTGACATAAAAACAACAGACGATAAAGGTCGGATTATTTATATTTACTATGATTTGGTTAAGTATGATAGCGGGAATCTTGGGAGTGTCAAAATGGCTTTCTATAACGAAGAGCAGTACAGATCTTATATTGAAAATATGGGAGGTAGCTGGGATTCTAACAAAGAAAACTGGGATGTCTCCGGGGGCGGTATTAGGGCAAGTGAGGAAATTAAATCTAAAGATACTTTTAAAAGTATTTACGGAGAATAGATAAAAGAAACTTACTTTTTATTTATTCACAGCATAGAGAGTATACTTCTAGTTGGGTTTCCAAACTCGACTGGTGCTCCAATAAAATTAATTTTTATAAATATGGAAAAAGAAAAATTACTACATGAAATTGTTATAACCGCAATAATAAACAAAAACGGTAAATACCTTATAACTAGACGCTCGAAAGACAAAAAAAGATTTCCCGGCAAGTGGACAGTTCCAGGAGGTAAATTGGAAACAGAAGATTACACATCACTACCAAAAGACACTGAATTTTATTGGTACAACGTTTTAGAAAAGGTTTTACGCAGAGAAGTGAAAGAAGAAACAGGGCTTGAAATAAAAAATATTGAGTATGTAACCAGCTTAGCTACAATTCACTCGGACGGTAACCCTTCCTTGGTTATATCCTGCAAAGCTGATTATAAATCCGGAAAAGTATCACTACAAGAAAAAGAGGCTGATAAACATGCTTGGGTGACTATAGATGAAGCAGTAAACTATGACCTAATAGATGGAATATACGATGAATTAGTATTAGCAGACATAAGTATCAAGGGCATAAAAGGAGAATGGAAAAGAAATAAATAAACTTTTTCCAGACTCGACTGGTGCTCCATGTGTTTGAAGTTCCGACCATTCCGTCTACCTATGCTTTTGCTTGAAATTCCGACTGACTCGTTTGGGTTACCATAAATTATCCTAATTTTTTCGACTTATTTTCGTATCCTAGATAATTTTTTCCAGACTCGTTGGACCCTAGGTTATGCTTGAAGTTCCAACCACTCTTGAAAAATTATGCTACTGTATAATAGTTTAGTATGAGAAAGAAAAAAGTTATTGGAATATTTGCAACTTCAAGCCCTCTTACAAGGGAAAAAAAGGAAAGTGATTTTTCGTATTTAAAATCTAAAGGTTTCGATATTGTAGAGAGCGTCTCTCTCAGAAAACTATATGGACACACTGCAGGATCTGTTGAGGATAGAGTAAGAGATTTGCACAATATGGTAGAGAACCCCGATATTAATATTTTGATGGCTTACTGGGGAGGGGCTAATACAAATCAACTACTACCCTATTTAGATTATAATCTGTTTAAAAAATATAATAAACCAATCATCGGATACTCTGATACATCTGCATTACTTCTAGCAGTGAATAAACTCTCTAAAATAAAAACATATATGGGGCCTGCAGGTATAACTTTCGACAAACCCCAACCTATTGATTACTCTTATAAATACTTTGAAAATATAATAATTAACCCCAAGGAATCTTTAATAATCGAGGACTCGGATGTATATGCAGACGATCTCTATTTTCTAAATCCCGATCCTACTAAGAGAGACGTCAAGAAAAATAAAGGGCGTAAGGTTTTTAATCATGGAAAAACGAAAGGGAAAATTGTTGCATCTAATCTTCAAACCTTACTTGTACTTGCTGGAACAAGTTTCTTCCCCAACCTTCAAAATAAGATTTTATTTGTAGAGGAGGATGAAAATGCAGACACCCAGATGACCCACAGATTTTTCACACATCTTTCACAGGTTGTTAATCTAAACACACTTAAAGGAATCTGTATTGGGAGATTTGCATTTCAAACAGGTTTTAATGATAAAGATACTGAAGAAAGCATGTATAAAGACGTATTTAAAAACATCGATATACCTATCATTTATAACCTAGATTTCGGTCACACTGACCCACTTTTTACAATACCGTTAGGTGGGGAGGTTGAAATAGATACTGCAAAAAATTTAATCAAGATGTATAGATAATTCTAATAGATTTGATCTCTTAATATTTATATATATGTACCTTTTTATTCTGTCTCATTCTTAGCCTGGAGAGTATACTTTACTTGGAGTTTCCATACCCGACTGGTCCTCCAGATGTTTGAAGTTCCGGTAAATCTTTCACCATCATCTTTATTTTTAAATATTTTTAATCTATACTTCTAAGTATGAACAATGAAAAGATTAAGGATGATATGAAAGATAACTTTAAAAAATCTTCTAACAAAAACCTTGTTCTTGCTGCTTTAGGAATAATAGCTTTAATTATTCTAATAATATTTTCATTAATTTCAAAAAAAGAAGAAACCCTAGAAATACCGCCATATCAAACAACAGAAGAAAATAAACTACCTTCGTATGATTCTGGAGAACCGTTTTCAAACATTGATATTGATGGCGATGGTAAAGAGGAACAAGTCCCAAGAGCAATCGTTGAATCAAAGATACTTATGCTTACCGAGGATAACAACCTTTATATAATAAGTCCAATTGACAAAAAAAAGGAACTTCTCCTCGAAGGAGTTAGTGCTTACGC
>CAZGHA010000049.1:0-4248 GCA_964525475.1 uncultured Candidatus Saccharibacteria bacterium
GGGTCAAATTTTTTACTTGGAACTTTTCCTAAATATTTAATATCAAAAAATATCTGGACAAACGAAGACATATACGAAGAATCCGGTGCGGTACTTTTTATTTTCTCAGCTACTTCTTTTTGAATTAACAATACTACCGTCTCTGCAACCGTAGGCATTTTTATTATTTTATGAATTATTGGAGATGTGATGTAATAAGGAATAGACCCGATTATTTTTAATTTTCTATCTGTTGAGAATGTTGGAAGCCAATCTAATATATTATCTTTTATAACTTCTATTTTTTCGTTTCCTGAGTAGAAATTTTTTAGTTCTTGGTGGAGCCTTACATCTAGTTCTACCGCATGAATTTTCACATCCAAATCTTTAGACTTTCGAACCAGAAAGTCTGTAACAACTCCGTGACCTGGGCCAATTTCAACTATCTCGTCGCCATTTTGGATATCAAGAGCTTCAACCATATCTTTAGCCACACTTTTATCTGTTAGAAAATTTTGACCGAGCTCTTTGTGAGGTTTAAACATAGTTTAATTTTACATTAAAAATTACATTAAATTTTTAAAAAACAGGGATGAAAATATTTATACGGTCAGGTGTTAAAAATAGTTTTAACATAGAGACCTGCGTTACTCCCACCTGAAGCTACCTCTATCGAATTCGAGGTCATCTAAAAAATCATCGGTTCGTTTGTTTTTTCCAAAATAGTTATTAAAACCAAGACCTCTAAAATCCAGAAGCTCTTTAGGAATTTCAGATAAAAATCTGCTAGGAAGGTTTGCTTGAATATTTCCAAAATACAAACGGGAACGAGCGTTTGTCATATAAACTTTTTCCTTTGCCCTTGTGATAGCAACATAACAAAGCCTTCTCTCCTCTTCAAGTTCTTCCTCCTCACCTAAAGAATTTGAGTGGGGGAATAGACCTTCTTCCATTCCAATAATAAAAACAATTGGAAACTCTAGACCTTTTGAAGCATGAGCTGTCATCAAAGTTATGCAATCATTGTCATTTGAATCTCTGGTTCTTCCTGAGTCCTCTATCAAAGAAACGCTTTCTAAAAACTCCTGCAAATTTACAAACAAAGAGGCAACTGTTTTTAACTCTTTAATGTTTTCAATTCTGCTTAAGGCTTCTTCAGTACCGTCATCAAGCCATTTTATGTACCCTGTATCTTTTAAAACTTCTTCCATTAGTTCCAATGTGGACATATCGTCTTTTTTCGAAATCCATCTTTTAATTGGAATTTTTGAAACTTTTTCAATTTCATCGGGGTCCCAACCTGTGTTTTTTAATTTTTCAGCAGATTTTTGGCCCATCCCACGAGTAGGAACGTTAATTATTCTTGACCAAGAAACTGAATCTTTGGGATTTTGAATTACTCTTAAATATGAAATGATATCTTTTATTTCTTTCCTGGCATAGAAACGAACGCCTCCAAACACTCTGTACGGAATACTGTTTTTGATTAGGGCTTCCTCAATCGCTCGGGATTGGGCATTGGTACGGTATAAAACAGCCATGTCCATGAATGTCTTTCCTAACTTTATTTGGTTTGAAATTTCTTCAATCACAAAAGCTGTCTCTTCGTTTCCGGTGCTTCCTGAAAAAACTACTATTTTGTCGCCACCCTCCTTGTCTGTCCAAAGATCCAAAGGTATATGGGTTGAGTTGTTTTTAATTAAACTTTTTGCGGCATTTAAAATAATCTGGGTGGACCTGTAATTTTGCTCCAGGTTGTAGATAGAAGCCTCGGGATAGTCTTTTTGAAAATTTAAAATGTTGCGAAAATCTGCACCACGAAAGCTGTAAATGGCCTGAGACATGTCTCCAACTACAAAAAGGTTTTGACTTAGATCGGACAGTTGGCGAGTTAAAACGTATTGGGCTTTGTTTGTATCTTGATATTCATCGACCAAGATGTATTTGAATTGTTCCTGATATTTTTTTAATGTTTTTTTATCGGTGTCGAGAAGTTTTACAGTGAAATATAGAAGATCATCGAAGTCTAGAGCGTTGCTATTTTGCAATCTTTTCTGATATTCCGGGTAAATTTTTGATACAGTTCGTTGGTAGTAACCTTGAGCATACCCTTCGTAATCTGAAGGTGTGATTAGTTCTGATTTTGCACTGGAGATTGTTTCCAAAACACCTCTGGGATGAAATCTTTTTGCATCTATGCCAAAATCTTTTAGAATAATTTTAATAACGGAGGCTGAATCTTCTGTGTCATATATAACAAAAGAAGGCGGTATACCAATATTATAGCCATCTTTTCTTAAGATTTTGGAACAAATAGAGTGAAAGGTTCCGCTCCAAGGTAATTTTGAAATTCCCGATGAATCAGAAAGAATTGATCCTACTCTCTGTTTAATTTCATCCGCTGCTTTGTTTGTAAAAGTAACGCAAAGGATGTTTGTCTCTGAAATATCGTGATTTTGAATTAAATTTGCAACTCGGTGAGTTAAAACACGGGTTTTACCACTTCCTGGTCCAGCCACCACTAAAGCTGGGCCGTCTAAATGCTTAACAGCATCAATTTGTTGGGGATTTAGTCCCGTAAATAATTCAGAGTTTTTAGGCACGGAGTTATGATATCACGAAGAATTAGAACAGAAATCCTGACTGATTTTAGGACTTGATCTGCTTGTTATCTAACTGTTCTATCAACGACACTCATTGTATCTTCATCCCAGCATTCGGGAGCTAATGTTGAAGGAAAATCCACAACATCAACAACATCGCATGTCCAGTTCCCATTACCATCAAAAACAATTTTCCATGCATCATTTACTTTCGCCGCTAAAACATAACCACCGGCTATTTCTCCTGCGAATTTGACCCCACCTGTAAGATAGTCGCCCTCTCTTTTTGAAATAGAAACTGTAATGTCTTCAATTCTTTTTTCATATTTTTGGGCAAATAGTAGCTTCAAGGATTCAATTACACTTTCATCTGACTCCTCTTCTATTACTATAGCGGGCTCACTTTCGCTTTGCTCAACAATCAACTCTTCTTCTACAACAATTGGCTCTTCTGGTTCAGTGGTTTCTTTTACATCCGAGATTTCTTCTGTTTGAGAATTTTGCATAATGCTACTCTTACCAAACCAATAAGCTCCTCCAATCAAAGCAGCAATAACTATAAATATAACTACTAAAGGCAGTATATTGTTGTTTTTTCCATTATTTTCCATGGGTACATTATAGCAGATGGGGAGGGCTCAGCCCTAGGCCGAGCCCTAGGCCGGGCCCTGAACTGAGTCTAGAAAACCTCTATATTCTTCCTTTGACACCAAACCTGAAATTTTTTCTGTATCAACAAAAATAAACTCCTTGTTATTGCCGGTATACATCCTAATACTAGAATAAGGATAAAACATTATCTCTTTTTTATTTTCTCCGGCATTAAAATGAATATATTTAGAAATACTTATTAAATCAGCATCTGTAGTAATTAATCTTGCTTTATAAATACCCTGAAATAGGTGCCCAACTCTTTCGTATTTATGATTGATCCTCATAGTAAAGCTTGTTATCAAGCTATGCATAAACTCCGTTAAAGCTTTCTTGTCCTTTTGTTGAATCAACAGATGTATATGATTCTCTAAAAGGCAAAAAGCTAACAATAAAACCCTACCCCGATAATCCTTAGTAGAAATATTAAAATCTAAAGAATTTCCTAATAGATACTTGTCTAATAAACCTAGGAACAGATTAAAATCTTCGTCTTGAAAAAAGATCGATTGTTTATTAACACCGCGGTTGTATACGTGGTAAATACCATCTTCAATAAATTTTTTACGCGCATTTTTCATTGGCATAGTTTGTAGAGGGCCCGGCCCTAGGCCGGGCCCTAGGCTGAGCCCTAGGCTCAGCCCGGTAAATACTACACTAGCATTAGAAAAAGTTTGGGGTAAGGGGGTAAATTCTAGCGAAAATAGAGAGAGGGCTCAGCCCCAGGCTGAGCCCTAGGCCCGGCCCTAGGCCGGGCCCTCTCTCCGCTAATCTCTGCGAACACAACGCACCGCGCTGGAGTTAGTCTTAAAGTCGCTGCCGGCGTAGCCAGTGCCCAGGTACTCGAACCAAGCGAGAGTGCTACCGCTAGAGCTCTCAGTAGACGACCAAAAGTAGCTAGTAGTAGTAAATGCGGCAGAGGTTTTGTTGTAAATACCATTAGCATAAGCTTCTTTTAGTTCCTTTTGAGTAGGTAGGTACCAATCTGTTTTAGCTGAGGAACCTTCTGTTGATG
>CAZGHA010000050.1:0-4089 GCA_964525475.1 uncultured Candidatus Saccharibacteria bacterium
AACGAAATGACTGCCTTATCCAAACCCGACCTTTTAAGGTTTCTTAGAAGTGTAAAGGTATTTCCACCCGTAATACAAAGAATTGTAGCTTGTTCCAATTTTTTTATTTCCTCAAGAGCTTCGCTTCCAGTTAGTGCGTTGTTGATGTAAAGAAAACTTGCCCCTCTTTCATGTGCCCAATCCTTTGCCCTGTCTGTGTACTTTTGGGATGTGTTTGCACCGTCACTTGGCATATAAGCAAATACCTTAGTAACAAGTTCTGCTGGAAAGAAAGCGTCCAACATTTTCTGAATATTAGTTTCAGTAGGTGTTGAGAAAAGTATTATTCTTCTCATATTTTTACTCCTTTCATTGATAGATTTTCAAGGTTAGTTTCCATATAACCAGTATTATACAACAGTCATGTTGGTTACCTGCTAGAAAGCGTTTGTTCGAGGAACAGATTAGTTTACAAGGGTGACTCTTAGGTTTACAAAATAGTTCTATATTTCTTCCCTTAAACACAGCCAATATCGATTACTTGTTGTTATAATAACGTTTCAATAATTATCTAATAACCTGACTACCCTCCCCATCTATACATTCGGGTACTAGATATGACGGGTATTCGGGATAGTCTATAAAAGATGCGCACGTAATAACTCCGTTACCATCTGCTAAAACTTTTATGTTATCGCCTTCTTTTACTGCAAAAACGTATCCCCCACCCCCCAGTCGTGAAACAGGGACAACTCCACCTGCAATATATTTTCCTAAGTGATTGTGAATAATTACTTCCATACCTGTCAAATCTAAACCCTTTGCAATTAACACTTGCTTAATTTTTTCTGCATCTCCATCAACAGTGCACTCTCCATTAAAATATACCCACTCTTCACAGGAGTAATCTTCAAATTTACACATACCAAACTGCGAACCATCTTTATTTGTAATAATTTCTAAGACTCCCCCGTTCTCCTCACAATATTTTGATGCTGGGTTAGGCACGCCTGCTTTAGATTCTTCACTAGGAATGGTCTCTGTGCCTACATCCTTATTCAAGCTTTTATTACTTTTTAAATCGCTCTTAAAAGGGACTACTATAAATAAGGTAACTAGAAATATTAAGATTACCGGGATTAGTAATTTCTTCATGCTTAAATATTAACACCTTACTATTTGCTTTAAAATAGGTAAATAGTCTCTTTTTGAGAGCGGGCTAAGTTGAATCCAACAAAGTAGTAGATTCTACCTTTATCGCTAAACCCAAGTAGGTAAAATATTCCCGTATTTCTTCCCTCAAGCTCAGCCATTATTTAACTTTGGAACTAGGTATATAATCCAATTATGAAAAAGATTCAAAAACAAGTAGATGATTGGGTTAATCAATATAAAATAGGGTATTTTAAACCACTAGAAACATTAGCTAGAGTTACAGAGGAAGTGGGAGAACTAGCGCGTGAATTAAACCATCGTTTTGGTCCTAAAAAGAAAAAATCTTCTGAAGAAAACAAAGAAATAGAAGACGAAATATCAGACATAATTTTTGCTTTAGTATGTTTAGCCAATTCTTTAAATATAGACTTAGATAAAGCTTTCAAAAAAACAATGGATAAATGCTACGGAAGAGATAAAGATAGATACGAGAGAAAATAAGCTCCAAATACACCTAACCATCCGCGCCAGAAAGCCTGGCAGGGATCTATTCCTTAGTAGTTTTTATATACAAATAAGAAGATAGCAACACTTTAAGGACTATTTCTATTCCCAGTAGAATTTTCATATTGAAATTTTTAAACTCTGCTCTAGAATGACCTTAATGGATAAAAAATCCCCAGATACAAATTACGCTACAAAAGCAGACGTGGTATCAGCTGTGCAGGAAATTAACAAAAATTTGAGTGAAAACTATGCTACTAAATCAGACGTATTATCTGCGGTGCAGGACATTAACAGTAATTTAAACGAAAACTTTGTAACTAAGAAAGATTTTGAAAATCGTCTGGGAACTGTGGATAAAGATATACAAATTCTAAAAAAGTCTTCATCTAGCATGGGAAAGGATATTATTGATTTAAAGAAATCCTCATCTGTTATGGCAAAGGATATCCTGGCCTTAAAGAAATCCTCATCTAGCATGTCAAAAGACATTACAGAATTAAAAAGCTCCGTAAGTAACATAGAAAGGGATATGTTAATCTTAAAAAAATCTGCTCTAAACACTGAAAACACCATCAAGATTTATTCTGATATGTATGACGTGAATAAGATCAGTTCTGAGAAATTAGCATGGCGTGTGAAGGCCCTTGAAAAACATACCGGAGTAAAGCCACCCCAAGATTTTCTCGTTTCCGGTATTTAAATTTCATATAGAAACCAACACTTAGCATCCAATATACTCCAACCAACATTATTTATTTCCCATTTTCTTTATGATAATATGCAATCACTCTGCCCCTTAAGAAAGATACGAATTTATTATATTTAACTCATAAAGGGGGTGTAGATTTAAATTATGGCTGATACAGAAAAAAAGCAAGGTAAAGACGGATTATCACTTATCATAGGCGGAATATTCATTTTGACTTTGGTATTTGCAACATACAATTACTTCAATAAAGGGAGAGAGGTAAAAGATGAAAAAGGAGGGAAAGAGAGTTTGTTTGATAAAGAGCTAGGTGATCTTAACGGAGAGGGTATTACAGAAAGAAAAGAAGGACAAGCCCTGGGGATTGGCGGTCCAGCTACAACCGACCAAACATGGATTGCAACTGATTATAAAGAAGGAGACATAAAAGGAGATATATATACTGTCGCAGAGGGAGATACATTATGGGAAATTGCAGAAGCTGTTTATGGAAGTGGATTTGAATGGGGAAGAATATTGCAAGCAAATAGCGATTCTATTGGATTTTTAGCAAACGGATCTCAAGCACTTATAATCCCGGGACAAGTACTTGATTTACCGTAAGAAATTCTCGCAAATATTATTAAAATATTTTAAGGTCATACACCAATACACTTGGGTGTCTGACCGTTTGTCCGTGGTAGAATAGTATTTGAATTATTTTCGCGGGCGTGGCTTAGTGGGAAGAACCTCTCGCTTCGCTCGAGAACCTTGCAATTGAGCCATAGCGCTTCGCACTATAGCGTCAATGGTAAAGCGTCTGCTTTTTGTGAGTTTTAAAAGTTAATATCTGAATTATTTTCGCGGGCGTGGCTTAGTGGTAAAGCGTCTCCTTCCCAAGGAGAAGATCGCGGGTTCGAATCCCGTCGCCCGCTCCAGATGTTTGAAGTTCCGATAGATCCGTCGCCCTGACGGGAAGTCTATATTTAATGTAAAGTATAAACATGGAATTAAAAGCAGAAGAAATTAAAAATCAACTTAGAAAATTTAACTTAATGGGGTATGCAGATGAAAGTGTAAAGTACGAAGATAACGGTAAGAATGGAAAAATACTAACAAGAACAGATAGTGATTGGAGATATGAAGATGAATTCTACGGAGGAGAACCATACTCTGGTAATGAAACACTTTGGTTTAATGGTAAGGATGTTTTTAGATGTGTTTATTGGGGAAAAGTTGCTTCCGGCATTAGCTTTTCAGATATCTACTCCTTTTTAAGAAAGGCATTAAAAGAGGAGCCGAATGGTAACTGTGTTCATAGAGGTCCAGAAAAGTTTACAGAAGATAATCTAACTTATACGAATGAGTGCAAGGGAAATATTGAAGAATTTATACAAACTGAAAGAATATTTCTGGATGGAAAGGAAGTGTATACAGCTCACTTTATAGGTGGAAGAATTAATGTACAGAAATAAGACCGAGGTTTCCAGACTCGATTGGTGCTCCAGATGTTTGAAGTTCCGATAGACTCGTCTACCTATCGAGAAGTCTAAAGTTCATCTTGAAAGATGGTAATATATTTTTTATGAATTACTTCTTAGATACAGAATTTTCTAAACTACCTTGGGAAGATGGGTCTAATCTACTTTCACTTGCAATAGTATCAGAGGATGGTAGAGAATATGCAGCGTGTCTTTCGAATATAAATCTAAAAGATACAAGTGAATTTGTAAACACTGAAATGGAAGTTAGATTAATTGATT
>CAZGHA010000051.1:0-3866 GCA_964525475.1 uncultured Candidatus Saccharibacteria bacterium
AAATTAATTTACTTATTTACATAACAAGCACTCCCAATATATAGAGAAAAAATTCAGGTGGTTTTGAATTAATTACTATAAGTGAACGATATAGTTTAAATTCTAAAATTTACGAAAACGATAACTGGCACGTATATAGGGTATAAACTAACTAAACTATCTTTAATTTTCAATATTAGTGACTGTATAGTAATCACCGTAATTATCTATGTATCTTCTGCTTTCCATTCTAGCTTTTAACTCAAAGTCTTTCTCGTTATTAGACTTAAATTTATAGTTATATGTTGAATTATTTATAGGATCTTCATATAAAATATACATCTTATCCAAAATCTTGCTATCCTCGTTACTACCAAATCTTATATAACCTTTTCCAACCCTATTACTCATAATAAAACTGTTTGATTCCTCAACTTTAAATGTCACTTTTTTGCTCCTCAAAACTCCTGACATATAATCTAGTGCTTTCACCCGCGACTCATCCCTAGCCTCTTTTAAAACTTGTGATAATGTAAACGGGTTCAAACCAACAATTAGCGTTATAAGAAAAATAATTCCAGAAATTTTAGGACTGTGATTTCCTGGTAAATCTAAATCTTTTTCCAATAGCCATTTTTGATTAATTTTTAAAATAAAAAGTCCTAGTAAAAATAATGCACCACCGTACAACATAACAAATTGATAATACTGTTCAGGTGAATAGTTATCAGATTTTAAGTCAGCAAACCATGATAGATACACCAAAACTATGCCTAAAATATAAACAGCCCTAATTATTTTGTATTTTTTATCAAAACGAGTGAGAACTAAAATACCAGCACCAAAAAGGGGCAGGACGAGTATCGTATATTGGTGATACCATGATAACCCGGTCCCTATAACACCGACCGTAGTTAGAATAAAATAATCAATAAATAAATTATATTTACCTCTTTTTGTCTTCAAATCAATAACAAAGAAAGCCAAACCTAAAAAGGCCACAACGGAGTAAGATATCAAACTCTTCTGTGTTGACGATATGTTTATTTCTTCTTCGTGCGCATACCTTTTTATTAATGCAAGTAGGGATTGATCAGTCGAATTTAAACCCTGAGACTGAGCAGACACATCCTTAACTATAAACTTCGCGTAATAATAATTAATATCTTTGCTGATAAAATGCTCGGATAACAAAGATAAGATTAATACGACTATGCCTGCAACCATTACTATGTTAAATTTCTTTCTCAGGATGCCGTATATCAAGGCGATAGCTGGACTAATCTTCGTTATAACCCCCAAACCTAAACTAATTCCGCCTAGAACAGGCTTATTTTTATAAAAACTATATAGACCAATTGTAAAAATAGCCAGCATTACAACGTTAAACTGACCATCGGAGAAAGTAAATCTAAGAGGATAAAATATTAGACTTAAAAAAAGCATTAGCCAAAAACGGTAATCTATCCTTACTATAAGCATTTTACTAATTAAATAAACTGAGGTAATCAACAAAGCACCGTTGATTAAGGTGAAAATAATTTTGGATAAATAGAAAGGAATGTTGGTTAAAGGCCAAAAAATGAGTAATGAAGCTGGGGGGAAATAATAGGGATAAATCGGTGTGTAGTTTGAATAAGGATGCATTCCGTATTTCATTACAACCTTAGTTACATAATAATAAACATGGAAATCCGAAAGTGTAAGTTTTGTGATAGATTTTAATATCAATTGACCAAATACAAAACCACATAACCCTACCAAAACAAAAATGAGTAAATCTCTAATTTTTATATTTTTCACCACGTTTGGATTATATCTCACATGTCTATTTATATAAAATTATTGTATGGTTACAAATACACTGCTAACATTCTTATTATGAAATTACAAAATAAAACTGCCATAGTTACAGGTGCTTCTAGTGGAATTGGTTTAGGAATCGCAAAACTTTTTTTGGAAGAAGGGGCCAATGTCGTCTTTTCAGATATTAATGAGGAGGTTGGAAATAGTGTAGTTTCCGAGCTTGGAGAAAAAGCAACTTTTATTAAGTGTGACGTTTCAAGTTCTGAGGAAGTGTACAAATTAGTTGAAGAAACTGTAAAAAAATATGGAAAACTGGATGTCATGGTTAATAATGCCGGAATCGGAGGATTAGGAGGAATTCTGGAATGCACCGATGCTGATTGGAAAAAGGTTATTGATATCAATCTTTCAGGAGTTTTTTACGGGACAAGTGCCGCCGCAAAAGCTATGAAAGCTACCCAAGTAAAAGGATCTATTATAAACATGACATCAATTCTTGGAATTGTAGGTTTACAAGGCGCTATTGCTTACTGTGCTGCTAAAGGCGGTGTTTCGAATTTAACAAGAGCTTCAGCCCAGGATTTAGCGTTATCAGGAATAAGAGTAAATGCAATTGCTCCAGGTTTTATAGAAACAAATATGACTAAAGGTGTACTACAAGACGAGGCGTTTAGTAATATGATAAAAAACAATACCCCGCTAGGCTATGTTGGTGAAACAAACGACATCGCCCAAGCTGCTTTGTATCTAGCTTCCGAAGATTCCAAGTATGTGACTGGCATCATTCTTCCGGTAGACGGTGGGTGGACTTGTAGGTAACTAAATTAAGCTAAATGAAATAAGTTGCTTAAAAACTCTAGAGAGAGCCACCCAAAAACTCTCTCTAGTGAAATGTGCAGTTATTAATCTTTATCGCGCTCTTGTGACATAATTTCATTCACAACATCTTTTGGACAGAGTCTGACGAAAACAATAGTGCACAAATAGATAAACCCAGCGTCATCCAAAACACCAGGCATTATATCGGGACTTATGAGATAAATAAATCCCGCTCCAATAGTCACTAGTTTCAGCAGAAATGAGACTCTCCTGTCTTTCATAAGCTTAAAGGACAGCTTCATATTTTGAAAAACAGCCTCGGGACGGACTATCGGATTACTTTTCATTTTTCTTCCTTTCTTTTTTACTTATCTAAGTTAATTAGATTGGGTGTTATGGCTACTCTTAGTATTAGATGTGGCCCAATATTTACTTGAATTTTGTTCGAATAAAAATTACGCCTCACCAACTTAATATATTTTCCATTTATGTTTTTATTTAACCACATACTACCCCATTTTTACCCCTATATCAATATTTGCACACACCTATAGTATTGGTGTATAATAAGGTCAAATTTCCCTGTCCATAAATAACATTAGGTGAGTTGCACCTTTACAACAAAATAACTAAACAGTACATTAAGAGGAGGATTTGTGAAGAAAATTTTATTGTCGTTTTTGAATATTCTTATTCTTATATCAATATTTAGTGCGATTGTTTTTTTCTTTAGCATTTTTATTGATAATACAAGAAGTGCATCAAAGCCTCCGGAAAACCCACTATCATGGGATATTTCTCCGGAACAATTTGACATTAATTTAAAAGAATTACAAAAACATTTATACGGTACAGGTGTTGTCAGAGCCGAGAACTCTAAGGATAATGCCTACACCAGTACCCCAATCGAAGTAATACCAGTTAACAATGATGAGGAAGTTATAATTACGGTTCCCGTAGAACAACCCATCGAAATACCTCCAGTGATCCAGAATCCATACGATTTCTTGGGAGTGAAATTTAACGAGGAACAGCAAATTGATATCGTGTTTTTTACTGACACAGAACAAATACCAGTAATATTCATTCCCGGTATTCCGAATGGAAATGAGGATGAACACAAGGCTGGATCAGGATACTCAAGGGTTTATGCAGATCCTTATGGTAATGTAACCATTAATCCGCATTCTGGTAACCAATGTAGTATTTTTGTTTACAAGCAGTTTGAAGCGGAGAGGCTAAGAGAATATCTAGAAGGTGGT
>CAZGHA010000052.1:0-3712 GCA_964525475.1 uncultured Candidatus Saccharibacteria bacterium
ATAATCTTCACGACTTTTAAAATCCATAAATTTTGAGAAGCTAGGTATTTTCATAATGAAATTATACAATAAAAAGTTTTTGAAAGTTACTAACAACTTGCTGGCGGAGGGTACAGGATTTGAACCTGTGGACGGCAATTAACCGTCACGGCTTAGCAAGCCGCTGCATTACCACTCTGCCAACCCTCCGTACAAAGCTAAAGTGATACGTTGATATTATACCAGCTAAAAGATTTTTTAAAGTTTTTTACTTAAGGAAAAGCACTTGACTTCTAAAGCACCGTTTTGAAATAAAACCTTAGAAGCCTCCAAAAAAGTGGCCCCAGTAGTACAAATATCGTCTACAAGAACAATATTCTTACCCTCAACCCTTTTATCAGCCAAAAAAGAGTCTTTGATGTTTTGAAACCTCTCTTCTCTAGAAAGGCTGTGCTGAGCATGTTTATCCTTTACTCTATTTAAAATAGAGGTATCTACTACAAGGTTAAACCTTTTTGCAAAGATCTTTGATATTATATCTGCCTGATTAAAGCCCCTTAGATTCTCCTTTTTCTTACTAACGGGAATTGGCACTACTACAAAGTTTTCAAATGAAACCCCCCACTCATACACAATGTTTACGCCTTCAAAAGAAAGCCTCTTTAAACACGAAAAAAGCCGGGAGGAATATTTGGATAGTCTTATACACTCCCGCACATTCTTTTCATAAATAAAGGGACTAACAATCTGAGAAGGGTAGAGAAATCTCTTATTCAAGGTTTTGGACGTATCTTTTAACCTATTTTCTAAATTACCCTCGCTATTGTCAGTTTTAGGGCTTAAATAGTGATGTTGGTGAGTGTAGCCATTATTAGAAGGCCTATCACATACCAAACATCTTTGCTCCTGCATTAAAGAACAAGTTGATATGCAGTTTTCACAAAACACATCTCCCAAAGCACCACAGAAAACGCATCTTGGGGGGAATATTGCATTAATTATCTTTTCCATAAGTTATCCACATAGTTTTATATGTTGTTAATAAAACCAATTTATCACTTTTACCTTATAGTAATACGTAAGGTTGAACCTGTAGTTAATATACACTAAGCCACCGGGTGAGGAAGTGGTTTAAATCTACCCACAATAGAATATTAAAACCCCCAAATTTTTAAACTTGGGGGTTAGTGCATATCGGAACCATTTATTTTTTCTTTCTTTCAAGAGAAGTAACGGGACTATTCGTTTTGTGGCTGAAAACAATAGGTATCTCTGGATGCCCGGGTACCACGTTTTCATAAACATCTCTGGTGTTAGTCGAGTGTCCACAGTCAGAGGGCTTGGCCTGTTTACTATTTATCGCTAATTCTATTGCCAGACGGGTTTCCCTGTTCATGTCAATCCCGTATCTTTGCTTAAGACGTTTTTTTGCATGCGATCTGTCCGCAACCTGCTTTGGTTTTACTCCAGAGTGAGCTTTCTTCTTTCTCCTTCTCCGTCCTCTTTTTACAACATCTATCGGCATTAGTACCTCCTTTCTTTTGTTCTGTTTATTCTTAAATACCATTTTTTAGGTAATTTTTAAAGTGCTGGTCGTAAAAACTTTACAAAATTAGACTTATTAAGCATAATTTTCTTATGTCTATTACAAACAGGGAAAAGGTTGAACTCATTGATAGAAGATATCTAGAATTTAAAATCAGAATGGCAGAGTTAAAAAAACAAAGATTTGAAGCAATAATTGAATACAGAAAAGCGATAGATGGAGAAAAATTAAAAAGGATAAGAGCGGGAGTTTATTATTAAATTATTATGACTGATATTCCAGAAATACCAAACATAAAAACTCCCAGCACACCAGGGGTTCCTGATATTAGCGAAGCAACAATAATAACCGAAGAAATGGACAATATTGACGAGACAGACAGCTCACCCGAAACCGATGTGAAAAAGGAAGCATCGGCCTTACGAGAAGAAAAAGATATTACTAAAGAAGCAGTTGGGCGTATCACTGCGGAAAGAAAAACCGATGGCTTACAGCTAGCAGAAGAAACGATAAGTCCAATAGGTTATGAGAAAGAAGTACTTAACGCAGGCAAAGAGCTGGGTGTCCTCCCAGATGATTCTTATAAAGGAATTCAGGAAAAAATCATAGCAGCCACAGAAAATTACTTAGAAGATGTAGATAACATTCAAAATTACACCGATAAAGAAATAGATATTCAAGAAGAAGCCAATTGGTTGGGATTTACGAGGGACAAAAACTTCAGCCCTGAGACCAAAGCGCTGCTTGAAAACCTCGGTCTGAATGATTTATTAAAAGACTATACGCCCGAAGAACAGAAAGTTCTTGAAGGGATGCGTCACAAAATTTTCGACACTCTACCTCCTGAAGAAAAAAACAGACTGCTCGAGGAGAAAAATATAATAAACAGCATTCTCAAGCAAGAAGCTGAAAAAGACAGCGCAGAAGAGTTTAGAAAACTTATGATAAGACTTGCGGTAAAAGTATCTGTTAAGGTTGCGGTCGCGATTCTAAAAAACATTCAAAAAAGTTCCGAGAGTAAAGCAGCTAAAGTTACCTGTGGTACTTTGGCAGATTTATTGGAAGCTGGAGGAAAGGAATTTGATAAAGCTTACACAGGACAAGTAAATCCAGACGATCTCACAATTGCATTAAAAAATCATTTCTTTGGAGAGGCTTAGAAAAATAAAATACATCACTGGCAGGGATGGCGGGAGTTGAACCCACGTTCTAATACATTTTCGCACAATTTCTACAAGTTTATCCAAAACTAAATCTTAAGAAAGCAGGAGTTTTGAATTACCCTTTATGCTTTCTGCAGGCCTTTGTTTGAGCTTTTGCTCTCGGTAAATTGAAACGGCCACTTTCAAACCACCTCATCTAGGTTTTATTAGACTAAGACGAAAACTTTCCTAGAAAAATTTCCGGTGTCTGTCTTAAACTTAACTTAGTTAAGCGAAGACTGCAGCCATTGCTGGCTTAAATGCTTTTTGATCGGCATTTATATTTTTACCAAATTAAGGCTTTGGTTAACCTACTTGCAACTATGCAAAATATGCACTAGTCAAATCCAATGCATCCCCTTTTTAAAGTGCTTAACCTCTGCGGTAAAGTATTAAGGATTATATCTTAAAAATGTTGATAAATCAACGCTAAAGTAGTTAAAAACCTGCTCTTTTATACTCTTTTCTTTCAACTTCCAAGTCTTTTCTAATCTGTCTTTCCTTTGCAGTCTGCTTTTTTTCAAATTCTTTTTTACCTTTAACAACTGCGAGCTCCAACTTAATTTTATTGTTAAAAAGAATCAGTGCCAAAGGGATTGCGGTTTTTCCTTTTTCAGATAGTTCCCTGTTTATTTCTGCAATTTCATTTTTATTTAATAAAAGCTTTCTATCTCTTTTTTCATCTTGTGGGGAAATCTCTTTTGATTGTTTTGAATACCTACCGATTTTTAAATTAGTAATGTAAACTTCATTTTTTATTACCCTTACATAAGAACCTTCAAAATCTACTTTTCCTTCTCGTATAGCCTTTACTTCATAACCTTTTAAAACCACACCTGCATCAAACCTACTAATAACAGAGTGGTTAAACAAAGCTTTCCTGTTTTTGGATAATAATTTTCCTTTTAACATTTGTTAAAAACCATTTTACCATTACTAGAAAGCAACTTTCTTTTGTTATAATAAAAAAGTAATTATGAAAAAA
>CAZGHA010000053.1:0-3674 GCA_964525475.1 uncultured Candidatus Saccharibacteria bacterium
TTTTTATAATTATTTTCCGTGAAGAGAAGTGCGTGAGTTCCAATTAGAATATCCCAATCCTTGTCTTTTACCTTTTCTTTTTTGGCTCCTGTTTCCAGGTCAATTTTTATGTATGTATCTTTAAGAATTTTTTCGAATGTCTCTTTGTGTTGTTTTGCTAGAATCTCTGTAGGAGCCATGTATAAAACGCGTGTTCCATTTAAATAAGCAATATAAGAAGCCAAAATTGCCACGATAGTTTTTCCTGTTCCCACGTCTCCTTCTAAGAGTCTATTCATGGGATTCGGTTTTTTTAAGTCTGTGGTTATTTCATCCAGTGCTCCTAATTGGGATGTCGTTAATCTAAATGGAAGTGATTCTATTAGCTGATTCAATTCTTTTTGGAATGGCTTGAAGCTTTTTGAGTTTACTTTTTTTGACCATTCACTTTTCCTTTTTTCTACATTTAAAAGTTCAATGAAAAGTTCTTCAAATGCGAATCTTTTTTTGCACTCTTCTGACTCCTCTATCGTGTTGGGAAAATGTATGGTATTTAAGGCTTCGTTTACCTCTGTAAAATTTTTTTCTTTTATAATTTCTTCGGGTAAAAATTCTTTTAGATCTGTATCGGAATTTAGTAATAGACTTATTTTTGATCTTAGCCATTTTGAGGATACGCCGTAAGTTTCGGGATATATCGGCACCAGCCTTCCGGTGTGAATTGCGGCAGCTTTTTCACTGGAAAAGACATCGGAGGTGGGTTCCATCTCCGGGCTAATAAAACAGATTTTCCTATCAAAAGTACCGACTTTACCACTAATATTGTAGGTTTTTCCTGTTTCAAGTGAGTTTTTAATGTAGTGTTGATTAAACCAGATGATATCTAGCTCCCCTGTGTGGTCTAAAATCTTAGCTTTGGTAATGCGCTTCCTATTTTTCGTAAAAATATTTTGAACGGAGCCAAGTATTGCCTTTACGGTAACCACATCCCCGTCTTGAAGTTCGTTAATCGATTTTATTTTTGTGAAATCTTGGTACCTGAAAGGAAAATGATATAGAAGATTTTCCACAGTATATATGCCTAGTTTCTCAAGAGTGGTTTGATATTTAGGTCCTATTTTTGGTACAGCGGAGATTGGTGAATTTACTTCAAACATGCTATTATTCTACCAATTTTCACCAAATTAAGAATAAGAACATTGAAAAAAATAAATACACGGAGGTCTGATGGATGGAAGAGAAAGTAATCATTGGTAGTATAAACAAGGTTATGGCCACTTTTTATAATGATTTGGCTGTATCTTCAAGTACAAAGAAAGGTAGGGATTTTTGTAAGAAGTTTGCTAAGTATTTCCATAAAGAGGCCGAAGGAAATCAAACAAAGTGCCTTGTGAAAGGTACTATTAAAAAGATTAATTGATAAGAGGAGAGAGATGATAATTAAACTGTGGTTTGCATGTCAACAGGCCTGTTTAATGGCTATTGAAGATTTTATTAAAGCGAAAGAAGGTGATAAAGACCTTGAAAAAAAACTTCGTTTTAAGAAAAAAAACAAACAATTCTGTTTGACAATTGACAGCTCTGTAAAAGAGGAGTTTCTGGAGTTTGTCCAAAAAACACGCTTCTATAAGAAACATTTTCGCATACAGGTGGTTTACGATAATGTGAGGGGGTTTGTTTCAGACGAAGCCGCGGTGGAAGCTATGGATCTGTTTAATGAAACAAGATTTGACTTCTACATTGATTGTTCTGAACCATTGGATGAGGTTAAAACAAATAAAGGCAAGATTTACATCCCATGCATTTCAGACCGTATGTTAGAGGAAGCTTTCTGGAACTTCGTAGATAGGCGGGATGAAGTATCGAGAAACGTGATAATGGGAAGTGAGCTATGTTAGATAAGGATTCTCCAATTACCCATGTTGACCCCCCTTTCTCTAGATGCAATTTATTATTTATAGCCTTAGGTAAATTTAATGAATTAAGGAGAAAAGAGGGAAAATCTCTAGTAGATACTTCCAGATATAATAAATTGATGAAAGGTAACTTCCGATCTTTTTGGATTCTAAACATTGACGATCCTGAAATCCACAAGGATTGGATAGATTTTTGTAATGACCCCGAAAATAAAGTAGTTTTTAGGGATTAGAGAGTACGAATTTAAACCGAGATGCAAATAAAAAATGTGTCTCGGTTTTTTTGTTGCAAGAATAGGAAATAATAAAAACTAATTCTAAGTTCTTATATCAATAAATAAGGTAATATTGATCCTAATACTAGTGCTAATGTAGCCACAACAAGAACAATTTTTATTATGTTTTCCTTCTTAAAAAATTTCTTTATTTTCTTTTTCAAAGGTTTTCTATTTTCTTTTTCTGTATTTTTATTTTTACTCATTTATAACCTCATAAAATTTTCTTTTTCCAAACTTAACTATTGTTCCAGGTTTAAAATCTATAATCAAGAAGGGATCAGTAATTTTATTTCCGTCTACCTCTACCCCACCCTGTTCAACTATTCTTCTAATAGCGCTTAAAGAATTTTCTTCGTTATCAACTTGTTTTAAAAATTCAATCAATTGAAGCATTCCTTTTACATCTGTTTTTGTAGTTGCTTCAGTTTTTATATTTTTATTTTGTACCGTATCCTCAAAGAATTTTTGTGCTTTTTCAGCTTCTTTTTCACCTTTTATCATTTTGGTAATTTCATAGGCCATAATTTTTTTGTAAGGCATTGGATTATCTTCGGCTTTCATTTTTTCTTGAATTTCCCAAATTTCTTGTAGAGGCATGTCTGTTAGAAGACGCAGACCTTTGAGAATTAGTTCATCTGGATAAGACATTGCTTTTCCAAAAATATCTTCCGGTTTATCTCCTAGATTAATTCCGTTTCCTTTGGTTTTACTCATTGTTACTGTATCGGGAGCCTCCATTAGTTCGTGTCCTCTTACAAATTTTTCTTTATTTTTTAAAACACGCATAAGACTTCTTCCCATTAACATATTAAAAATTTGGTCGTTTCCTCCAATTTCAAGATCTACTTCCATTGCCACAGAGTCGTAACCTTGCATTAAAGGATATATAAATTCCTGTAATCCTATTGGACTCAATTCCTTTAGCTTTCTTTGAAACAGGTCTCTTTCTAACATTTGTTGGACAGTGGTTTTTGACATTAAATTTATTAGATCTTGGAGATTTAGTTTTGAAAGCCATTCGGAATTTCTTAAAAATTTAGCGGGGTTGTCTCCTTCAAAATCAATAAGTTGAGAGGCTTGTTGTTTCCACCCCTCCATATTTTTATTAATTTCCTCTTCTGACATTATTTTCCTGTTTTTACCATCACTGGGATCCCCAGCGATTGCAGTGAAATCACCGACAAGGATAATTACTTCGTGGCCTAGTTTTTGAAGGATTCTTAGAGCTCTTATTCCCATAGCATGGCCAATGTGTAAATATGGACCGGTGGGATCAAAACCTTGATAAGCCCTAATTCTTTCACCAGACATCAATTTTTCTCTTAAAGCTTCGGGTGATGGAACAACAGTTTCAACACCTCTGGTTAAAAATTCTTCAATAAGTTTTTCATCTTTTAGAACTTTTGGCATATGGTGAAAGTATATCATAAGGAGGTTGTGAGCTGAGTCTAGTATTGAGTGTCGGACTAAGTTCGAAGTATAGAAAAGCCCCCAAATTTAA
>CAZGHA010000054.1:0-3623 GCA_964525475.1 uncultured Candidatus Saccharibacteria bacterium
GATTCGGTCACCGGTTCTCGCCTGCTGGCTCGACCGTCGACCCCGGCTCGGCGCCGTCGCGCCTGCGCCATTCTCATCTCACCAACTTCACAATGCTTCGCCAGTCTTACCTAAAGGCAAGCCTGCCGAAAGCATGGCGGAGGGGGAGAGATTCGAACTCTCGATTCTCTTGCGAGAATAGCGGTTTTCAAGACCGCCGCACTAGGCCACTATGCGACCCCTCCAAGCTAAAACGCCCTGACATATACGCAACAATTATATCAGTAAATAAAGTAAAAACGGTTCAAAAACACAGCCCCTATCTAAGAAACCCGACTAATCAACAATTTCCTCGGGTTTAAACCAAAGGTTTATCTCGTACTGGGCCTCTTCAACAGTCCCTGAGGCATGAACAAGGTTAGATATGGCTCTTCCGTTCATATTAGCCAAAATGGCAGAATCAAGAGAAAAATCACCTCTAATTGTCCCCGGATTGGCTTTTGTAGGAACAGTACTACCAACCAAGCTTCTTAGCCTCTCAACACCGTTAAAACCCTCTAAAACAAAGGCAAAAACCGGTCCCGAGCACAAGTAGTCAACATTCCACTTTTTAACTAAATTCCCAATTTCAACAGGATCCTCTGTTCCCATATTCTCCAAAAGATTGATGCCATACTTCTCACAATCCTCTATTGTTCTTGCCCCAACATTCCTTTTCCACTCCTCGGTATCGGGATAATGCTTGGAACCCAGCTCTTCGCTTGCAATCAAAAACTTTGCTGCAACAACTTTAAACCCCATTTTTTCAACTCTTTGGATTATGTCTCCAACAAGACCTCTACTAACTGCGTCCGGTTTTAATACTAGTAATGTTCTTTCTTTTAAATCTTTTTTCATATGGGTAAAGTTATACCAAAATTTGAAAAATCAGTCTATATTAATATCTTCCATAGAATATTCTTTGCCTTCGTATATCGATAATACTGAAAATCTAGACGATTGTATGGCACTTTGAGGGAAGTCATTAACAGTAGAGGTTACAGCCCCAACCACATAATGTGACAAGTCGGGTCTCACAGAATCTTTTAAATTACTGGATCTGTGATGTTCTCCGGCAATAATTGCCTTAATATTAGTACTTTTCCTTATCATATCAAGTAAAACCTCGCCTTGATCACTAACATCCTTCTGTTTTTCTTTCATATCATCGCCTTCAGGAGTATTTAGCATACTACCCATGTAAGTGATATTAAAAGGGGGACTTAAACCCTCTGTATAAAGTGGTTGCGACATAATAACGAAGTCGGCCTTGTCAATATAGCTTTCAATCCATGACATTTGTGTTTTTCCTATATTGGTGAAGTTAGGGCTGTTATCTATCAACATAAAACTGACTCCCTGATACTCCATGATATGGTAATTAATCCCATAAACCTTATTGAAATTTTCAACACTGACAGTCTCGGCTATATCATGGTCTCCGGGGATAGCATAATATTCAACTCCAAAACTATTTAAAATTTCTCTTACCTCGGTTAATGATTTTATATCTCCGTAATTTGTCAGGTCTCCTATTACAAATAATTTTACGCACCCCAGCGAAGTGATTTTTTCTCCTGTTTTATGTAAATTCTCCAGGTCTTGATGAATGTCAGAAATAATGCAAATTTTAAAAAGCAACTCTCCCTTTTTTGATTCCGCTACGATTAAATTTTCAAAAATTTCACCGCCAACATCAACGCTCGAACCATCTGTACTTTTTTTAAAATATCTAGTATATATTGTACTCAATTTGTCATTTATTATTGATTTGTCGGTATTAGATATTTTAGTAATTATTAAAATAATTGATAAAATTAGAGCACTTAGGATCACAACCGCCATAATGGAGTTGAATATTCTAAAAAATAATGAGGGCCTTTTGGATCTTTTTGAGTATTTTCTGTCTCTAACTCCTCTACTTCTATAGGATGATGATGTTCTTGAATATTTACTTCTCTTTTTTTTAAACATATTGAGAAATTTTAAAAGAGTTACATTTTCTCAACCACTTTAATACTTAAAAGTTTTAGTCCGTTTTTTATAATTTGAGCTGAACAAAAAACTAAAACTAATCTGAAATTCCTGACTTCCTCTGTCGCATTCAGAACTGGGTTTACCCCATAAAAAGAATTAAATTTCTGAGCAAAATCGTATAAGTAGTTTGCGATGATATGGGGTGACATGTTGTCAGCTGATGACATAATAGTCTCGGGAAATTTGTGCATATCCCTAAGTAAAGAAGATTCATACTCAGATAAGCCAACTTCATGAAAATTTTCAAGGTGATATTGAAGAGAACCGACATCCATCCCAGCTTTTTCCATAATAGACATGGCTCTTGCGTATGTGTACATAATGTAAGGGCCCGTGTTGCCCTCAAATTTAGTTATGTTTTTAATATCAAACACAATGTCCTGTTTTGAATCCATCTTCAACATGCCGTATCTATAAGCCCCTAAAGCTATCTTCTTACTCGTATCCTCCATATTGGAAATCTCTTTCATGCTGTTTTCAATTTCCTCTTTTTCTAACGCCAAAATCTTTTCAAAAACCTCATCAGCACTTACCACAGTCCCCGCCCTTGAAGACATTGCCCCTTCAGGCAAAGAAACCCAACCATAAGCTAAATGAAAAAGTTTCCCCGCCCACTTATAGCCTATAAGTTCCAAAAATTTAAAAAGCTGTTTGAAATAATCGGACTGTCTTTTATCTACAACATAAATTCTTTTTTCAAAATTGTATCTTTCATAATTTTCCTTAGCCAGTTGAATATCCTGAGTTATATAAATCGGAGTACCGTCACTTCTAAGCAATACTTTGTTTGGTAGTCCGTATTCTTCCAACTTTGCAATCACGGCTCCGGAAACATCTTTCTCCGCCACACCCTTTTTAATTGCCAAATCAATTATGTCCTTCCCAGCTTTAGTGTAATTACTCTGATACTCACATCTATCAAACACGACATTTTCATTTTCGTAAGTTGTTTCCCAACCTTTATAAGCCCACCCTGTGATTTTTTTCCAAAGATTTAAAGTCTCTTTATCTTTACTTTCCATTTTTTTAAACATGTCTGCAAGTTCTAAATCCAGTTGCTCGGGAGTTTTTTCATGTTCCACCTCATACATCCTGTAAAAATCTCCAACAAAATGATCTGGCTTTTTATCAGGCTCACGTCCCTCACCATGCTTTTTGTACATCAACATAGATTTGCAAATATGTGTTCCCCAGTCATTCATGTAATTCATTCTCACTACATTAAAACCACTAAATAAAAATATCTCCGAAAGAGAACTACCCAAAAAATTATTCCTTGAATGACCGATGTGTAAAGGTTTGTTTGGATTAGGGGCCGAAAACTCAATCACAATCATCTTTCCCTCACCTTTTTTGTTTGACCCAAAAGAATCTCCTTTTGTGAGTACTTCCGAAAGCTGATTTTTTAAAAACAAATCTGAAAATTTAAAATTAATAAAGCCTGGAGCTACTGCAGTAATACTTGAAAAAAGAGGATAACGTCCAAAACTATTTTCAAACAAAATTTCCTGATCATTTAAATCACGGACAATTTCTTCGGCAATATCCAACGGAATTTTTTTAAGCTT
>CAZGHA010000055.1:0-1219 GCA_964525475.1 uncultured Candidatus Saccharibacteria bacterium
GTTGATTATGTTATTACAGGTGGAGATTACGATTTTGTCCTTTTAGAACTTTTGGATTCAATTACGAAAGGCAAGGTTCTACCCGGAGGAGTTTGGGGAAGGGAGAAGAATAAGTTAGTTAACCTTGGTGAAAATGCTACGCGTGTTAAAAAATACTGGTGTTCAGGTCCGATGGAAATCAAACATGATTTAGACCCACTTCCCTTTATAGACAGAGATTTAACTAAATGGAAGCTTTACGCTTATGAAAATGGTAATTACAAATACAGACCCGGAACTTATATGTATTCAGGAAGAGATTGTTGGTGGGGAAGATGTACTTTTTGTGTTTGGAATTTTACATTGTATCCAACAGGCTCTTACAGAGTTTTTTCGCCTGAGAGGCTTTTTGCGGAAGTTAAACACGTTGTTGATAATTATGGTGTTAAAGAGGTTTTTGATGATGCCGGAACTTTTTATATCGGTCCAAGATTAAAAAAGTTTTGTGAGTTGATGATTGAGTCAGGTTACAACAAGAAGGTAGTTTTTAGTTGTAATATGAGGATAAATGCTTTAACTAAAGAAGATTGTGAACTAATGAAAAAAGCAAATTTCAGGTTTATTTTGTATGGTTTGGAATCTGCAAATCAGGAAACCTTGGATAGATTGGATAAGGGCTTGAAAGTCGAGGAGATTGAGCCTTACTTAAAGACCGCCAAAGAAGCCGGGTTGGAACCCCATATTACCGTGATGTTAGGCTATCCTTGGGAGACTGAAGAAATGGCTTTGAATACAATTAACAAAGCCAAAGATTTATTTAAAAAAGGTTATGTCGATACTATGCAGGCTACGATTGTTATTCCTTATCCCGGAGCTAAACTTTACGACGAATGTGTAAAAAATGATTGGTTTAAAGTCGGTCCAAAAGATTATGAGAAATTTGATATGAGGAATCCCGTTATGAGAATTCCTTTTTCGGAAGAAAGATTGTTGGAATTAACCCAAGCTTTGTATTCTTCATTTTTTTCACCCCAGTATTTGTTGAGAAAAATTTTTAGTATTAGAAAATGGGGTGATGTTAAGTATTATTTAATGTCTGCTAAAAAGTTTTTCGGACATTTGAAGGATTTTGACAAGAAACAGAAAAGGAGTGGTTAAAAGTGAATAGACCTCTTGTAAGTGTTGTTATATCAACTAAAAACGAGGAGAAGAATATTGAAAATTGTTTAAAATCGATTGT
>CAZGHA010000055.1:1319-3543 GCA_964525475.1 uncultured Candidatus Saccharibacteria bacterium
TTATATCAACTAAAAACGAGGAGAAGAATATTGAAAATTGTTTAAAATCGATTGTATTTCAAACTTACCCTAAAGAGAATATCGAAATTATTGTCGTTGATAATGCTTCAAAGGATAAAACAAAAGAGATTTCACTTAAATATACGAACAAAGTTTTTAATAAAGGTCCTGAAAGATCTTCCCAAAGAAATTATGGTATGTTGGAGAAATCCTCTGGAGAGTATTTAATATTTTTAGATGCAGATATGATTCTTTCTCCTGATGTTATTGAAACCTGTGTCAAAAAAATGGAAAGCGAAGAAAGCTTAGTCGGGATTTATATTAGCGAGGTTGTTTTAGGAAAAAGTTATTTTAGTAAAGTTAGAAGATTTGAGAGAAGTTTTTACGATGGGACTGTCATTGATGGTGCAAGATTTATTAAAAAAAGTGCATTTGTAAAAATCGGAGGTTTTGATGAGGATTTGTATGCCGCGGAAGATTGGGATTTGGATAAAAGGTTAAAAAAGATTGGGAATTTAGAGGTTTTAGAAAACAAAGAATCAGTAGATTTGAGAACTTGGGAATTTAAAGATTTTATTTTGGAAAAAGGTGTTAATCCTAGTGATTTTGGAACTGTTATATATCACAACGAGTCTGAATTTGATTTGAAAAAATATATTTCAAAGAAAAAATACTATTCAAAAAATTTTAATAAGTATTTAGATAAGTGGGATAGAGGAGGCCTTGATCTTAAAAAGCAGTTTGGGTTTTGGTATAGATTTTTTGGTGTTTTTATTGAAAATGGTAAGTGGAGAAAACTAGTTAGTAACTTGCACTTGGTATTTGGAATGTATTTTTTAAGATTTTTAGTTGGTTTAAGTTTTATTTTAAAACACAAAGAATGAAAATATTTATAAATACACATTCTTCAAAAATTGAGGGTTCTGTTGATTATCTAACACACTATTTAATCAGAAAGGGACATGAGATTAGATATATTTCCCATCCTTTGGATAATTACAAAGATAGATACACTGAATTAAGGGAGGGAGGGACAATTGTAAAAAAAATAAATAGAATAAACCTCAGTCTTTTTAATCTATTTTATGATTTTTACTTGTCTTTAAAATATTTGCTTTCGGAAAATGTTGATATTTTTATAGGAGCAAATAATTTTGATGTTTTACCCGCGGTTATTGCAAGAAAATTCCTTAGGAAAAAAATTCATAGAATAATATATTTTGCATCTGATTTTTCAGAAGATAGGTTTGGAAATTATATATTGGATGGTATTTACTACAAAGTAGAGAGGGCTGCTCTTAAAAATTCTGATTTAGTTGTTTCTAATACCAAAAGAGCTGAAGAGAAAAGAATCAGTTTTGGTTTAGATAAGAAGAATAGTTTAGTTATTCCAAACGGAGTTCATTTAAAAAATGAGGTTTTTGAAGAAAAGGAAATTAGCAAAAAGAATTTTATATTCATTGGTAATGTTACAAAAGAACATGGCTTGTACGATTTGCTTGAAATACTTAATCCAATAATGAATAAGTTTGTTTTAATTGGTTCCGGAGATGATTGGGATAGAGTTGTAGATTTGTGTAAAGAAAAGAATATTGATTTTGAAAGTTTCTATAAAAAAGATCATGAATTTACAATCGCTTACCTTCAAAAATTCAATGGAATTGGTTTAGCTCCTTACAATATGGAATCAAAATGGACTTATTATTCTTCTCCTTTAAAGGTAAGTGAATATATTTCTTGTGGAGTACCTGTTTTAATGTCCGATGTACCTGAAATTGCAGATTTGGTTGAGAAAGAAAATTATGGAATTACCTATACCAAGCTAGATTTAATGGAAATAGATAAAAAACTGCATGATTTTAATGTTATTGATTATTACAAGAAGGCTGAGAAGTTTTATGGTAGTTTTAAGCACGAAGTATTATTAGAAAGATTAGGTTTATGAAATTTATATTAAGTTTAATAAAAGATTCAATAACTTTAGATTTTAGAATTCTGTTGATTAAGGAGTGGTCTTTACGTAAAAAGATTTCTTTCGTGTTTACTAAGTACGCGCTACTAATTAAACATTTTTTTCAAAAGTTTGAATTAAGCGAAGATTTTGTTTATTTTGATGAAAAAAAGATTTTTTATGATTCTAGGTATGGTTTAGCAGAATATCAGGGAATCGTATGCAGACATAGGAGATTGATAAAAGATATGGCAGATGTAAAGAGTGCGAAAG
>CAZGHA010000056.1:0-3537 GCA_964525475.1 uncultured Candidatus Saccharibacteria bacterium
GAGGTTGGGAACAATTTAAATCTAATTTCAAATTAGTTTTTGTGCTAGAATTAATGCATGGATATGAATCTGCCTAAGTATTCAAAAGGTTTTACTCTCATAGAGTTATTAGTTGTCATCTCTATCATTTCAATTATCGGTGGTGGCATAATTCCCTCTTTTTCAAAATACGTCAAAGACCAAAATTTAAAACAAGCCCAAGAACAACTTAAAAGCGACTTAAGAACAATTCAAAACAAGGCTTTGACTGGAGCAATGTCTAATGTGGAAATACCTGCAGCCAGTGGAAACAGGGTTAAATATTGGGGCGTGTGGCTCAGAAGTGGGTCTGAAATCGTTAATTATTATATAACTACTGGTACATCTCCCTGCCCTCCTACTGCAGAAGGTACTTTTCAAGGTAATTTTAAAATTCCCAATACAATTGTTTATAGGGGTAACTCAGGCTGTCTTTTTTTTGATATTAAAAATGGAGATATTGTATCTAGCGGTGTTACTAGCCCTATTAATATAGATTACGCAAGTCCGAATGAGACTGTCGGTAAAGACATTGATTTCAATCCCGTCGGTAGAATTTATTAAAAAATGATCAAAAATATTAAAAAAGATAACAAGGTAATAAAAACACAAAAAGGTTTTGCCCTTGTGGAAGTTATTGCAGCTTTAGGGATATCAGCTCTTGTTATTACAGCTTTGATATCTCTTTCGATTTCTACATTAAGAACATCCCTTGATAGTGAACTTTTACTTGAGGGTACAAAAGTTGCTAATAGAGAAATTGAGCTTGTGAGGGCTTATAGAGATGGCGTAGATGCGGCGACTGGGGAGGCTCGAAGCTGGGAGGACTTTATTTCTGATATAGGTGGTTGCTATCAACCAACCCCATGTTCAATTGATGTAGATAATGGTGTCATTGTTGGGTCATCTTCGGATCAAGGATCTGGTGCTAAAAAATTAACTCGCAGTTTTGTTGCAACTACTACTTCGGGTGACCCTCTTTTGGGAGTTACGCCCATCCCGTCCGTGGTCAGAATATCCGTGTCTGTAACCTGGAAAGTTGGAGATAAGGACAAAGGCTCCTACATTTATACCGACCTTTCAAATTGGAGGGGAAGATGAGCACAAAAAATCATCAAAAAGGCTTTACTCTAATCGAAATGCTTCTGGTGGTTCTTTTGTTAGCTCTTACCATTGGATTAACAGGAGATATGTTGTTATCTCTAATTAGATCTAATACAAAAACCCAAGTCATGAACGAGATTGAGCAACAAGCAAATTTTGTTACATTAAAATTAGAAAAAGAACTTAGAGATGCACTCGATGCTAATACATCTGCCGATAACCTGACTTTGACAATTAAACTGAGATCGAATATTGATATAAATTATCGGCTGAGTGGCGGCGTTTTACAAAGATCCGTTGGAGCTGGTGACTACGTTCCTCTAACCTCAGACGCAAGTCCTGGTGGTGTCGCGGTTAGTTGTAATCCTACATGTTTTCAGATTATTGGAACTAATCCGCAGGTAGTTAAGACAGACTTAAAATTTGAGCAGGCACAAGCAGGGGCTGGCCCGACCTACAAAGGCGATGTTACCATTAATTCTTCTATTGTTATAAGAAGTAGTTATCAATAATTCATAAAGTTTGCATTAAATGAAAAAAATAACTTTTCAAAAACAAAACGAAAAAGGACAGACCTTAATAATTGCCATAATAATTATGGTTCTGGCTTTATCTGTTGGGGTAATGGTGTCAAACAGATATTTATCAACACTTAAAAATATATCTGAATCAGATAATTCCTCCCGAGCTTTAGCAGTGGCAGAAGCGGCAATAGAAAATATTTTAATTATTTCGCAGGAAACCCTTGAGGAGTTTATTAATTACAACAACTGTGGTTCAACCTGTGTTTTAGAAATATCTGGGCAATCCAATTACAGAGCTCGTGCCGATGTTACACTAAGTTTTGCCGGTGGCTCCAACGAACCCTACTCTATCAAAATTCACAACGGTGAAGTTTATCAACTTTCTTTAAACGGATATGCTTCGGGGTCTTCGATTGATGTTTGTTGGGATAGCATGGCTTCCGTTTACGCTTCTTACATTTACGAGTCTTCAGGTGCCGTTTTATCAGATATATATTCTTACAACCCAATAGGATATTCTGGAGCACAAAACGGTTTTACTGAAGCTTCTTCTTCTAACGGTCACACAAATTGTTTTCGAGTTACTGCCTTGGGAACACCTAGGGTTTTAAGAGTAAAACCTTACAACGAGGATACATTTGTGTATTTTGTTTCCTCTGAAGGTCAAAATATTCCAAGTCAGGGAATTTTAATTACATCAGTTGGAAGGTCCGGAGACGCCGTAAAGACAGTACAAGTTTTAAAAACAACGGGGGCGGTTCCGGAGTATTTTGATTACGTTATTTATCAAAAATCACCGGATATCCCATTGTCTAATAGGCCGGATTGAGGTAGCATTTATTTATGCCCATCGTAGGATTAAATATAGGAAAAAAAAGTATAAAGGCCGTAGAACTTGAAGAAAGAAAAGGCAAACTTTTTTTAACTAATTATGGTACTTACACAAATAACAAATTTTCATCATCGTCTGACCCGTTGGAAGATGTAAACGGTATAGCCGCCTCACTATCAGAATTTTTTTCAGAAACAGGTTTTAGCACATCCGATGTGATTTTAAGTATCGATGAAACCTACGTTTTTATGACTGTTATAAAAATGCCTATTATGAGTGATAAAGAGCTTAAAAGTTCAGTTAAATATGAGGCCGAACAGCATATCCCCTTCCCTCTCAATCAAGTTAATGTTTCTTACCAAAAATTAGATGAAAATTTTTCAGAAAAAGGGAAGATGTCTGTTCAAATTGTTGCAGCGAGAAAAAATGTTGTTGATAAGTATATAGAGATAGTTAAAAAGGCTAAGCTAATTCCAAAAGCTATTGAGCCTGAAACCGTTGCCTTGGGTAGAGTTCTTGGAGATAGCGAGGAGTATCCATCTGGAACCATGATTTTAGAATTGGGTTTTAAAAGTAGTTTGATGGTAGTTTGTTATGGTGGTCACGTTAGATTTACAAGATCAATACCTATCGGCGGGGATATAATGACAAAGACTATTATGCAAAATCTAGAGTTAGATCACGCACAAGCTGAAGAATACAAAAAAGTCTACGGTTTGGATGAGTTTCAGGGAGAAGGTAAAGTTGCCCAAGCTATTAGCCCTATCATAGACAACATAATTACAGAAGTAAGACGTGCTATTTTGTTCTTCACAAATCATAATCCGTCTGCTAACATTAAACGAGTTATCGTAAGTGGAGGAACTGCCCTAATGCCTAATTTAATATCATACATAGCTAATAAACTGGATTTGGAAGTCATGCTTGCAAATCCCTTGAACAATATTGAGATATCTCCTAAATTAGAAAAAAGAAAACAAAATTTATTGGAAGATGTTGCAAGTTATTCTTCCGCTATTGGTCTAGCTTTAAGAGGAGTAAAAAATGCTAAGTGATATT
>CAZGHA010000057.1:0-3342 GCA_964525475.1 uncultured Candidatus Saccharibacteria bacterium
TGGTGGGCCATTTGTGAGGATGTGCGAACTAATTATTCAATATTGTTTTAAGGGTGATTTTGTATTTTTCAATTATTAGCTCTTCTCTGTTCTGTTTTAGTTGATTGTAATTGTCACTTCCCACATAATCCCCATCAATTAGGTTATCGGAGATATGTAGGAGGGCTGCACTTGGAACTTTGAAGTGATTAGAAACAGCAAATAGGGTTGAGGACTCCATTTCCACACCTAAGTAACCCTCCTTAGACCAGCTATTTATGTCCCCCTCGGTTTCTCCCAGCATAGCTTGGCAGGTAACAGTTGGGCCGGTGTATACCTGAATTTCTTTTTTTATATTTCCTTTAATACCTTTATTTAAAGATTCGTCAGAATAGTGTTTATTGTCCTTAGCATCGGGTGCATATACACGCGTAGTGCTTTCATTTCCATAAGAATAAGTTGGTAGAATTAAATCTAAAGGTTTTAAACCTTTTTTTAAGCCCCCACAGCTGCCAAGTAGTATATTGCTTTTTGAACCAAACAGGCACCCAATGTGCAGCATCTCAGACAAATACGCTCCCCCATAGCTAATATCAAACCATATTCTTGTACCTCCGATAAGAATTGGATTTATCCTAGAAAAGAATTTATCCTCAATGGTCTCTAAGGCATGCTCTATTTTTAAGTTTCCCAAGACATTCAAAAGTCTATTTAGTTCCCTTTCTTTGTCATAAGTTCCAGATATTAAAATGAAATCAACGTGATAATTTGAAGGAAGTGGGAGCATTTTTACCCAATCATCTTTGGTGAAGTGTTTATACATAGTACTAATTTTACCATTGAAAGTTCATTTCAGAATACTCAAAGTTTATCTGATAAAATGTTGTTATACCAACAAAAAAACGTGGTGGGCCATTTGTCAGGATGTGCGAACATACCTCATCTGTCAAAATTGTGACGATGTGAGTAGTTCCTTAATGAGAGTTAGGAATTCTGAGTGATTTTCATTCGTAAGTAAATTAAATCCTTCATCTAAATCAAGCCAGATTGTTTCTACCGAAACCCCTGGTTCGTAATCTTCGGGTAGTATATCTAATCTCTCCTCGTCTTCAAGTTTAGCAAGGAAATAGTGATCTGTTTTTAACTGGATTTCGTCCCAATCTATTTCGTAGGTACGTGACCCAATGTAATTTAATAATTTAACATTTTTAAAACCTGACTCTTCTAAAGTTTCTCTTAACGCTGCTTGTTCAAGAGTTTCGTCTTTTTCTTTATGTCCTTTAGGTAAGCTGTACTCGTCTTTTTCATCAGACCATTTCTTGTGAATTACAAGCATTTCATATTTATTATCGTTCGATTTACGTACAAGAAAACAGCCAGCAGAAGTATTTATTCTTCTTTGTTTTTCCAGAGAGGTAGTATTTCCAATTCTAATGGTATCCATATATTAAAAGTTTATCATAAAGAATGACCGGATAGTAAAACAATAAAAAGTTGATATAACAACAAAAAAACGTGGTGGGCCATCTGTCAGGATGTGCGAACTATTACACTAAGTATTTTGTAAAATGTTAGAATTCCTAGTAGACAATTAATTTGTTTTGTGGAGTGTTTTTATGAGAGATACGTCAGAAAAGGTACCGTCAAACGTCTCGCCAGAGACAGAGAAAGAAAGAACTGTAGAAATGAAAATATCGTTACTTGATAGTTCTAAACAAACTGAACTGCAAGAATCTATTCTGTCGCCTGAAGTAATGCAGGAAACTCTTACTTATTGGGCTGGAGTAAACGTTATGGGAGGAGTCGTTAATCCTATGCTCGTTGCTAGTAGAGACGAGGTTCTAGAACTAGCTAAGCACGATCTTCCTGCAGTCACAGATAAATTAAAGGCCGCAGGAATAGATGATTCTGATAACCCTGTTGAAACTATAGAATTGATATATAAGGATAGAAGTAAAAAGGAAGAAAATATAAGAGCTATAGAGCGGGAAACAATAGACAAAATAGGAGCTAAAAGAGTTAGGATGCATTTTGACGAGGTACTTACTCATCTTTCTACCATAGAGAGTTTGTTTGACGACTCAGGCAAAATAAAGGAAAGCGAAAGAGATTCAGAGTTATACACTGGATTTAGACAGCTTGTAGAGTATGTAGAAGATTTGGAGAAGCAAGGAGTAAAGGTAGAGATTGCGTTAGGGCCCGGAGTAAAACATAGTGAACGTACAGCTGATAAACGCCATGCATATTCTGTCACTGAGTACGAATTACCTTCTGAGGAAGATGATGTAAGAGTATGGGATAGGTACTGCAAGGGAATTGCACGTAATTTTCCAAATTCCGACCTTACTGTGTGGGTAGAACCAAACTTTGATGAGTTTGTAAAAAGCGGAAGAGACCCGGATAAGTATGCAAAGGCAGTGTACGAAGCAGCCAACGCAGTTCAAGAAGTTGATCCAGTAAGAAAAGTTGGTATAAGTATGTTGTTTTTAGATCAGGGTTTTGCTCTAGACACCCTACAGCAGATTAAAGAATTAGGCTCAACCCCTAAGGACCTTGTCGGATATGTAACTTTTAACCCATATCGTTTTCATGCCCCGGAAGCGCCTACTTGGACTGAGGGAGCAAGGAAAATGATTCATCGCGATAAGCCGTTAGATGCCCTGTCATCGGAATTACCAGATACTTATGAGAATGAGGTCACAACATTTTATAAACGTCTTGCTGAGTACGGAATAAATGATATACGTGTGGGCGAGTCTGGCTACCAAGGTGATGGTTATAGTGCCCATCAAAATGCTGTCTGTAATATTCGTAGCTGGGTATTGGATAGGTATCTTTGGGTTCGGGAAACCCCATGGCGTGCCATACAAAAAGAAGGTTCTGGTTCTAATCGTGGGCTTGTTTCCGAGGAAGGCGTTCCTACAGAAAATTTTAATGCCTATAAACATTTCAATGAGATTTTTACACCAGATGTAGTGCCTGTAGGAGAGATTAATGATCCTGAAGATAGACGTGTCTACTGTAAGATTTTTAAAAACGAACGTACTGGTGAATATATAACTGTGTTATGGACTGCTCAAACATACGATTCCGCCAAAGGAGTATATAAAAGGACATTTACTTTAAATGTGCCAGAAGGATCAAACTTCAAGCAAATTTCATGTCTTTGGGGGGAGAATACTAAAGAGCAAAATGTTACAGGGATATCGCTAAACAAAGAAGGTGTAGAGGTTGGAGAGGATCCGATTGTGTTAATTGGTAATTTTGGTTATTCTAAATAAGCTTTATATGACAACAAATACAAGGATTTGGTGGGCGAGAGAGGACTCGAACCTCCACCCTTTCGGACACGGTCCTAAGCCG
>CAZGHA010000058.1:0-475 GCA_964525475.1 uncultured Candidatus Saccharibacteria bacterium
TGTTAAGTGTATGGCTTCACGACATAGGTCAAATGATTGGTAATCAGGAATTGGATCATGCGATAAATTCTGAAACTGAAGCTAAAAAATTCTTGTCGCAAGAAAGGATTGATCCACACATTATAAATGAGGTCGCACATTGTGTACGAGCACATAGATGCAAGGATGTTCAACCAGAGTCGATAGAAGCAAAAATATTAGCTGTTGCCGATTCCGCAAGTCACATGACTGACATAGTCTATATAGATATGGCAGCCAGGGGCGACAAAGAAGGTGCAAAAGCAAAATTAGAAAGGGATTTTCGTGATAAGGGGCTGTTTCCAGAATTGCAGGAAGAATCTAGACCATTATACGAGGCATGGAAAAAACTATTGGATATTTATCCGTCTGTATGATTTTTACGGTATTTTACTTTACTCCAAAAATATAATGTTCGACAGAACTCGATAGAAAATAGTTTCGAACTTCGTCAACA
>CAZGHA010000058.1:485-1445 GCA_964525475.1 uncultured Candidatus Saccharibacteria bacterium
ATCGCACTCTGGATGCGGTAATTGGGGTTCGAATCCCTGTCCCCCAGCCATGGAAAAACCGGTCATGCCTTTAGGTATGGGCGGTTTTTTCATTATTGGACAGGGAGGAGAATGCTGAGGCGCGACGGCGCCGAAGCGGGGTCGACTGAGCATCAGCAGATGCGAAGGTGACCGAATCCCTGTCCCCCAGCCAGTAAGAATATAAAAAATTTAAAGAGACGATAATTTACTTATAAAACCTCTCTAAAAGATTTTGAAAACTCAAAAGATTTTTCTTTACTGATTGGGATATAAGGCTCAACTAAATTAACATGAATTTTCCTCGATGCTACATCTGTATCCTTTAACGCTGTACCCACAATTACACCTGATGCATAATTTAAAAGTATCTTAATATTCTCTTTTGTAGCTCCGCTACCGATAATAATCGGAAAATCTTCTCCTACGACCTTCCTAACTGATTGCAAATCATCGGTACTGGGGGCATCCCCTGTCCATTTGCCCGTTATAATTAATCCATCAGAACCTTTTTTTACCGCCTCTTTTGCAGAATCAGATATTGGTCTAACACTTAGTAATTTAGCATGTTTTACTTGTATATCAGTGAAAATTAAAACATCCCCAGCATTTAATTCTTCTCTAGATTTAACTACATCATCTGCATTACCAAATATTTTTCCATAGGAAGTTTCAACATCGTCTACAAAAACAGGAACTCTAATAAATTTAGCACCTACTTTCTTCGCAATTCTGAATGCCTCTTTGTATGAATTCCAAAGAACAGACACACCTATGGGAATAGTGATATGTGAGGCTATATCCCCCGCAAGTCTCTCCATTGCTGTAACAGTCTCTTCTCCAACTGTTATCTTATGTGGAACATCATAATTGTTTTCAACGATAATTGCATCAAACCCTGCTTTTTCTAAAATCCTTGCGTTTGTAAGTGAGAAATTTAAA
>CAZGHA010000058.1:1455-3053 GCA_964525475.1 uncultured Candidatus Saccharibacteria bacterium
TAAAATCTCCTCCATAGAAGTATACCCATCAAATCCGGGTAAGGGAGGAAAATGCAACGCACCTATTAAAGGTCTTTCTGTTCCAAATACGTTTTTAATACCCATATTATTGATTATCTACCCTTCTTCGAGTGCCCACTAATCAACCTCAATACAAAATTTACTATCTCATCAATTACACTTCCGTTTTTATTCTGATCGAGTATTTGAGTTAGTAAATTATCCTGTTGGCTGGAACCGCTTACTTTTTTTGTAACAGTCTCCTGTAAAAAATCGGTCAAAGTAGAACTATCCAAACCGCCAGTTTTTTGTTTGCTTCCAATTGCCCCCATAACTACAGGCGCTACTAAACTTAAAACCTTCTTAACCTGCTCCGGATTAACTTGGACTTGATTTCCTATGGCTTTAGAAGCAGGTTCAACTTTTTTTCCTAAAATATGTTCAATAATTTTCTCACCTTCCTGTTCTCTGCCACCACTAAGAAATACGGAGGATAAATCATTTAAGATACTCCCATCGTGATCTTTCGAAATAGCTTCTGAGATATTTTTAGCTTCCTTGGGATTTTTAGCATTTTTGGCTAAACCTGCAACCAGCAACGGTACCGCCATATTTACTACATCTCTGCTTTTATCTTCAGGAATATTTATTTTCTGACTCGCACTTTTAGATAATTGGTCGGCAATCACGGAATTTATTATGTTATTTATATCCATAAAATGATTATAATTTGTTGATAAAAGATGTAAATCAATCCTCTGCTAGTATAAGTACGAGTATAAAAACCTACTATCTATAAAAGAAAAACCGACATTTTTTTCTATGTCGGTTTGTTCGAAGCACTATTTTTAAAATTTTATTACCACGCCCAAAGCTCCTCTTCCGGTATGTGTTGCAATGACTGAGCCTGTCTCAGCGATATCAAAAGCGATACCAGTGGCATTACGCAAAGAATTAGCAAGTTGCGTTGCCTCCTCGAGGTTTTGAACATGTATAACACCTCCCTTAGTTATGTTAGGTATATTGGGTAAAGAGAGTATGTTCTCTAACATATCTTGCTTGGCCTTTTTCCAAGTTCTCTCTCTACTCACTTTTTGAAGCTTACCATCGAAGTCCATTACCAGTAAGGGCTTAATGTGAAGCAAAGTCGCAGCCAACCACTGGACATGGTTTATACGACCGCCTCTTCTTAGATTTTCCATATCTTTCACCAAAACGAAAGATTTTATATCGCGTGTTTTTCTTTCTAATTTTTTTGCTATCCTCTTAAGGCTTAGAGATTTACTAATTAACTCTTTTGCATATTCAACTATATAATAAATACCCAGAGAGACACTTTTGGAATCAACTACTCTCACTTCATCAGGAAATTCTTTTGCTGCTAAAACAGCCGATTTATTTGTTGCACTTAATCCTCCTGATATGGTTATACACAAAACTTGGTCTCCCTTGGAAACTATTTCTCTAAAAACCTTTGCGAATGATTCTGGACTAGGTGCTGACGTTGTCGGCCAACTTTTTTCAATTAAGTCCAAATAACCGCCTATTGTTAAACGATTATCGAGATCATCGAGATAGTAAGTTCCGTCTATTACGAA
>CAZGHA010000058.1:3063-3292 GCA_964525475.1 uncultured Candidatus Saccharibacteria bacterium
TTTGGTGCATCCATCGGAAAATCAATACTGCTATCCGTCACTATTCTTATCATTTTCTTCTCCTTTTCTATGATATTTGGAAGGATTATATAGGATACTCCTGAATATTCAAATACTTTCTGTAAGAAGAAGTGAAATTGTTATAATAAAAAAATGAAAAAAACAATAAAAGTAGACGACCTGATGCAAAAAAACTACACTTACGAACTGATAGAACCAATCGGTAAAA
>CAZGHA010000059.1:0-3134 GCA_964525475.1 uncultured Candidatus Saccharibacteria bacterium
AATAAGTTGGATTCTTTGATAAGAGTAAATTTGGATGAGAATCCGGATATTTTAAAAAATTTTATATTAACTCTATAGTTTCTTAAACTGCTCTTCCAGATATTTGTTTATGTAATCAAATAAATCCCCAAGTTTATCTCTTTCGTTTATAGTGACAAAGGGTTTTAAATCCATGATAAATTCTTCCTTTTTAAACTTTTTAAGATTATCCAAAAGAGTTTTCTTTTCTAATTTTTCCCCGTAGTATGAGAGTTTTTCAGTGATTAATTTTAAATCAGGAGTTGCCCCAAGTTCATATAATACCCAAAGATCATACAAATCTCTTTGTTTTTCCCTTTTCATTACGGCTCTGATCTTTTCTGCAAATATTTCATTTTTGCTTAAACAATTTATAAAGGCTCTGACAATAATAGGATATTCTGTTTTTAAAATTTCTTGTACAGGATTAATAACGTTTTCTCTCATTGAAAAATCTAATTTTACAAATATGTTTGAGGTTAAATTAGGAATCTCAGCAGTTAAAAGAAAGGTTTTTCCCGCTAAAGTTCCTCTTTCCTTAAATGTGAAAGGATATTTGTTTGAAAGCTGTTTGAAAAATTCGTTTATCTTTTTTAAAAATTCAGATTCTTTTAATGTTACTGTAAAATCTAAATCTTCAGAAAATCTTTTACCACCGTACATAAGTCTAATAGCAGTTCCACCTTTAAAAAATATTTCTTTTGAAAATCTTTGCTCATATAATTCTTTTAAAAATGTGACTTGAACAAATTCTCTAGCGACGATGTTTTCGTTTATTTTATATTCTTTTGCAAATGTTTTTAGTTGTTCAGATGAAATCATAAGTATTTTTCCATAATATTTTGAAATGCTTTGAGTGATTTTTTAGGAAGAAGGTTTAAAAATTCCTCAAATTTGTCTATTTCAAAGTTTGAAAGATCTAAGTTTTGTAAAATGCTCTCTGATTTAATAGATTTACTTATTAAATATATTTCATCAAATAGTGCTTTTTCTTTTGTTGCTATTAAATAATTTGATTCTTTGTAGTATCCAGTAAAAAGTTTTACATCAATTTTGGAATATGTGTATAGCTGATTATTTACTTCTTTTTCCGTCTTTTTTCCGAGTGTAGCTGAGGTTATTTCCAAGGGAAATTGACTTAGTAAACCGTAATAATTTAAAGCGGTTTCAAAAGAGATGTATGAGGGTGAGTACAAGAAATTAGCTATTTCAAAATTAGAGGGTTGTTTTGATGTTACGTAATATTTTCCTTTTTCCACTGATGTTAGAACGTTTTCTTGAATTAGTCTTTTTATTAAATCTTCTAGTGTTCTAGAGGATTTAATTTGCAAAAGATTTTCAATATCTAACGTGGTTAGTAAGGAAATGTTGTTTTTATATAGCTTATTTAAATTATCTAACGATGACATATACCACGTATTATACGTGGTTTATGGAAGTGTGTCAATGAAGCTTGAATTCTTGCTTTTCACAATACGTAAGTACCGTAATCTTTTGGAACTCTTGTTACTACGGGAGTGTCAACTCCTGTTTTTCTAGCCTTTTCGATGACTAGTTTAAGATTCTCCCCTACTGCAATAACGTCTGCAGTTTCGGGCTTTAAGGCTACCCATTTATCAGAATATTTGTTTAATATTTTGGATAGGTCTTGGGATTTAAGTTTCATGTTTAGATATTAGCATAAAAAAATGAAGCGAAAATGAAAAAAATCAGGCGTTTGTGGAAACTTAAGCATATTGTTTAAGTTGGTCTATTTTTATCACCGCAAATTAAAGACCCATAGTAATTGACTAGTTGGTAATTTTAGGCTATAATACAAAGGTCTAGCAAAATTTGCTAAATACACCCAAAAAAGGAGATTTAAAATGGAAAAAAAGAGTTGTATCCGCTGTGGGGAGGAATTTTTCACACGGAACGATTCCAACCTGTGTTTTTCATGCACCCTTAGTGATTTAACCGGTGGTTTTCCCCCGGAAGAGGGTGACTTTAACACAGCTAAGATACAGTCGGGAACGATGACTGATGAAGATTACGCCTATCTTCAGGAAGACTTAGCATCTGTTGAAGAGGGACGCAGCATCGACGAGCCAGAAGAGATCGAAGAGTGGGACGATCATTCCTGGTGTGATGTATGCAACAAAGACATTGCGTTCTGCGAGTGCATATGTCACGTTTGTGGCCGTCCAGTTGAAGAATGTGATTGCGACTGCGATTGCGAATAAAAAATAAAAAAACACAGCCAAGAGTCTTAATAAAGATAAATGGTGGGAAATTCCCTTAAATGTGTAAGCTTAAGTCAATCAAAAATTTGGTTGATTTAAGAGAAAAAACGACTCTGTAAGGAGTCGTTTTTTTATGCTTATGTTCTACTTCTATTAGAATTCCTCAATCAAGCCCATTTCCCACCCCCATCGCCGTTAGATGTATAAAAAAACTATCCCAGGTAGGTCCGTCAGCTATTCCTAGTATATTTTCGTTGTAGTATTTGGTGCCTGACCACGATTTTTTTGATGTGCTGTAGGTTATTTCTATCCAAAATTCTCTTTCTATGTTTAGGCTATTGAAGTATTTCATTTTTTGTTTGCTACCCTCTTGTTTGAAGGTTGAGATATCCGGGTTGTAGATAGATGTTTCTATGTGTTGAGTACCGTCATCACATAGAGTTATGGTGCTAAACATTATGTTTAGTGGGAAGTTTATTAGTTCAGGTCTTTCTTTTATTTCTAGTCTTTTTGGTATGTACATTGTTGTTTGGTCTGATAGTTGTTCGAAGAATTTTATTGTTATGTATTTTTCTACGTTTGGGTCAAATTTTCTTTGTTGTTCCAATAGTAGTTTTTCTTTTTCTTCGTTTTGAACTATTTGAAAAAAGTGTACTCTGTGCCAAAAGTTATCACAGTGTTTCATTCCTAGTTGTGCACAGTGGTTTATGTTTATTCCTGTCGATTGTCCTAGGAGGCGATGTTTGGAATTTTCTACTTTTTCTATTTCGAAAATTTCTTTTTCTTCTACTCTACCCTCTTTGTTTATGTTTTTTATTTTTAAAGTTTTCATTTTTTAATTCTCCATAAAAAAACCTTTCCGAATGGAAAGGTAAATTAAATAATATCTTTCCC
>CAZGHA010000060.1:0-3120 GCA_964525475.1 uncultured Candidatus Saccharibacteria bacterium
AAAATTTAAAAATAAACACCATTAAAGAAGATGGAAATATGGGCGTTTATTCATACGAACCGTTACCAACTGGTTTTGGTTATACATTAGCGAATGCATTAAGGAGAGTCCTAATGTCCTCCATAAAAGGAGCGGCTATAACTCAGGTTAAAATCAGTGGGGCTACTCATCAATTTACAACCATCAGTGGCGTAAAAGAAGATATCGTTGAAATTACTTTAAATTTAAAAAAGTTGAGATTTAAAAGCCATTCTGAAGAACCGGTAGTTGTTACAATTAACAAAAAGGGTGCTGGTAAAGTAACCGCTAAAGACATTGAGACAACCTCTGATGTTGAAATAATGAATAAAGACCAGCTCATAGCGACATTGGCAGATGCAAAATCAAAACTCGAGATGGAGATGGTTGTTGAACAAGGTATCGGATATTCCCCTATGGAAGAAAGACAAACTACAAAAATGGGAGTCATTGTACTAGACGCACTTTTTTCACCAATTGTTAGCGCCAACTATGAAATAGTCCCAACAAGATTTGGGGGAAGAACAGACTTAGATAAAATAACCTTCACAATTGAAACAGATGGCAGTATATCTCCCAAGGACGCAATAAAAGAAGCTTCAAAAATCTTAAAGGAATATTACATAAGTTTTCAAGAATGGAAAGCTGAATCAGAGGATAAAGAAATTAAGGATAAACCAAAGGCAGCATTAAAAACAAATGACGATTTTTCAGTTGAAGAGCTTCCTTTGCAAACTAGAACTATAAACGCTCTGAAAAAAAGCAAGATAAACACTCTTCACGAGCTTGCAAAAAAGACCAATGAAGAACTTGAAGATATTAAAAATATCGGAGAAAAATCACTACAGGAAATTAAAGATCTTTTAGATAAAGAGGGTTATAGAAAATAAAGGAAAAAAATGAGGCATAGAGTTGCAAAGAAAAAATTAAACAGAGATCAAGACCATAGAAAAGCTTTGGCAATGAATCTGTCTTCTCAAATCATTGAGGAAAGTAAAATAAATACAACTCTTGCAAAAGCCAAGTTTGTTAAACCAAAGGTTGAGAAACTTATTACAAAATCTATTAAAGCTCATAAATCCGAGGATAAGATATTTAAATTCAATACTTTAAAAGCTTTAAGAAAGGATTTAAGATCGGAAACTGTTATAAGAAAATTGATGGAAGAAGTGGCTCCAAAATTTGCTGAGAGAACCGGCGGGTACACCAAAATCATTAAGACCGGAAATAGAGATGGGGACAATGCTCAAACCGCAAGAATTGAACTTGTTACAAGTCTAGAAGAAACAAAAGAAAAATTAAAGAAAAAAGTTGCAAAAAAAGATGAAAACAAAACCAAATAAAACAACATTTTTAAATATTAAAGACAAAAAAGAGGTTTGGCATTTAATTGACGCTGAAGGTCAAACACTAGGAAAAATAGCTTCAAAAATAACAATAATTTTAATTGGTAAGGACAAGGCTGAGTACACACCAACACAAAACTGGGGTGATACCGTTGTAGTAATAAACGCAGAAAAAATAAAGGTGACCGGTAAAAAGATGGAAGACAAGAAATATATTCACTACACAGGTTTTCCTCACGGACTGCGAACAGAAAGTCTTGAATCTTTATTATCAAGAAAACCAACCGAAGTTTTACGCAAGGCTGTTTCAGGAATGTTACCTAAAAATAAATTAAGAAAACAAAGATTAGCAAATTTATATATTTACGCTGATGATAAACATCCTCATCAAGCTCAACTAACTAAGTAATATGGCTACTGTAAAAAAAGATAAAAAAATAAAAAAAGTAAAAAAACCGGTAGAAAAAAAGCCTTCTGTTAAAAAGGTAAAAACTGAAAAAGTAAAGAAAGAAAAAGTTTTAAAAGAAGAGGTCGAGGTAGTTGAGATTGAAGAAACAAAGATTGAAGAAGCAAAAGAAATTTCTGATTCTAAAGACGAGGTAAAAGAAGATAAAGGCTCCAAAAAAGGACTTTTCACTGGAACAGGAAGAAGAAAGACCTCTACAGCTAGAGTGTTTTTATGGGACAAAAAAGGCGACTTCACAGTAAATGATGTAAGTATTAACGATTATTTTGAATCTAATGTTGATAAGGTTAAATGGGAAAAGCCATTTCATGCCATCGGAATATCTCATCCTGAAGCAAAATATTCGGCAACAATAAAAGTAGCGGGATCCGGGAAACCATCACAAATGGATGCTATCGTTCTTGGAATATCAAGAGCTTTATCCAAAATTGATACTGAATTTGAAAATATCTTAAGTAAACAAGGATTCATGACTAGAGACTCAAGAATGGTCGAAAGAAAAAAACCCTTCCTTCACAAAGCAAGGAAAAGACCTCAATACTCCAAAAGATAAAACACAACTCCCCTATTCTTTTACACTATTTAGTAACGTGGACTCTATTTCTTGTAGAATATCTTTCAGATAGCTCAGCTTTTCTTTCAATTGTTCTTGTTTACTCTTTTTCAAATGCAAAAAAGTAACATCATAAACCTGTGATATTGAATCCAAAACTGATAGCGAAGGGGCGCATTTACCACACTCATAGGCGGAAACCGTTTTACCTGACTTGCCTATCTTTTTTCCAAATCTCTCCTGTGAGAGATTCTTTTTTATTCTAATTTCTTTTATTTTTTTAGCGATATCTAAGTCTTTATTCATATTTCTAGTGACAATAGAACAATACACATTGATATAACTATTGTAGTGAGATAGATTTTACAACACTAAGATAATATGAAAATTAAAGATTTACAAAAAGAAGAAAAACCCAGAGAAAAATTAATTGAAAGAGGCGCAGAAAATTTAACTGACGTAGAGCTTTTAGCAATAATTATTAGATCAGGGGGAAGAGACTATCCCGCCACTGACCTATCACGAGATCTTTTATCAAAATTCGGAGGAATGAAAAAACTTCTTTCAGCCGATATTGCGGAACTCAAAAACTTCAAAAACATCGACAGTGCAAAAGCAACTTCTATCAAAGCCTTGGAAGAAATATCAAAAAGATACCTTACAATCCCTAAAGAAGATGATATGACTATTAGAAAACCCCAGGACATTTATGAATTAGTTAGAAAAGATATATTAAA
>CAZGHA010000061.1:0-3037 GCA_964525475.1 uncultured Candidatus Saccharibacteria bacterium
GTTTTTTATTATGTCTTTTCATCATTCCTCTGAATAGAAGTATTATGATTATTAAAGCAAACAGGACGATAGAAAGAAGTTGCCACGGAATTACCCAGAAAGAGGTTTGTTTTGTTACAGTGTTATTTTCTCCGTATTGTAGATTTAAGTCTGCAGTATATTTTCCAAAAGCAAAATTATTAAGTTGAATTTTTACAGCGTCGAAGAAACCTACGTTTTCTCCAATCTCTATCAATTCTTTTTCATTTGCATCTTCTTTTTTATTTAAGTTGTCTTGATTCAATCTTTCCCATGTAGCCACGAATTTTCTTATACTATTAGGTAGAACATTTCCTCTGGATAGGTTTGCGTCTAAGTTACCTACTGTTCTTCCGAACAAACATTTAATATCAATGTTTCCTGAAGGCATTATTTTTACAGCACCGTCATTAGAAAATCTGTAGTAGAGATTTACAGGAAGATAGGAAAAGAATTTTCCATTTTCTGTAGCAAATTCAATAACTCCTGCACCTTTAACTTCTGCTCCGGGGAGGTTTAAGAATAAAAGTGTTCCAAGTTTTGTGCCTATTGTTACTTGTCCGGCTTCGGTTGCTTCTGCAGGGGTGTTTCCAAAGAATATGGCAGCTAAGTAAGATCCTGGTTGGGTATCCTGGGGAATTTGAATTTCGTAAGGAAATTCAATTCTTTCTTTTGGTTTTAAAGTTACGCTTTGTGCGGTTTTTATCCATGAAGCCAGTCCGGTTCCGTCATAGTCTAAAAATGCCGGAGATCCGCTTTCACCTCTAGCCTCAAAGTTTTGATAAGAAAGGTAGAAAGTTATTTCTTGTTCTTGTTCGTTATAGAGTTCGAGGGTGCCTGTAAGTACTTTACCAGGCTCACCGTCTATTTCAACACGCGTTGGTTGAGTTAAGGCAAGAGCACTCCTTTTTGTTGAAAAAGAGAGAAGTGAAAATAATACGACGCCGAGAACTATCAGAAATTTATTATATTTTTTTACCGATTTGGGCATGTGGTTTAAAAGTTCGCCGATGCCACATAGGTTATAGCTGTACTATATGTTCCGGCAGGGGTTAATCCCGAAATATTTGCTAAATAAAACGCTGAGATTGTTTCAGTGGCAGTAGGTGCGGTCTCGTAAGCAATTTGTGTTTCAGTATCTTCAACGAAACTGTAGTTATCTGGTTGTAGATAAGCAGCTACCACTGTGGCATCGTCGCTTGTTGAAAAACCTATTGCAAATTGTTCTGATCCTGGAGTACCGTCTTCACTCCCGACAATTGTTGCGGGATCGATATCATCCGTTCCTGACATCAGAGTTAAACCCTTGTATGTCAAGTCATAGCCCGAAGTTCCGTTAGTGGCAACTCCCATTGAGTGCGCTGATACTGGAGTTGGTCCATCGGTTCCGTCTGTTCCGGTTGCAAATCTTGCGTTGGTTAGACTCAAGACTCCGAAACCTATATCATAATCACTTATGGCAAATGTTATGGTTTCGTTAACTCTTGCGGTTATAACTACAACATCGTTTTCAATTATGCTTACGACAATGTCACCTGTATCCAGTAGCCCTGCTTCCATAGAAATAGTGTATACACCGGTTGTTGTTGGGTTTATGTATTGAGAATTTGCTGTTCCTCCAGTAGCATTCTGACCTATCATTATACAAACTTCATAGTCATCCCCAACAGTAGCAGAAGCCCCTCCAGAAGTTAATGTTAAAACCCTGTTCTCTGTACCGCTAAAAACTGCAGACCATTCACTGACTCCGGGAGCTGAATCAACTAGAGTTTGTGATGTTCCATCACAAACACCGTCCTTAACGTCGTCTATTAAAAGATCCACATCACTAAAGTCCAAAGCCCCGTTGGTATGATTAGAGCCGTCGAAATCGGATTCAAATGTAATAACAATTGTCTCTCCTGAGTCTACGCCTGTTGGGGTTACGAATTGTATCGTATGGTCGGAAGGCACATCTGCAGCTGTTGAGCTACCAAGCCTGCTCATAGCATCCGATTTATCCTCAAGAGGATCGGCAAGAGCTTTGTTTGGAAAAGTTGATACTAAAAATAGAATGGCAGTTATAAAAGATATTTTTAAAATTTGTTGGCTGTATTTTTTCATTGTGATTAATAATACAACATTATTGTACCTAGTTGTCAACATTATCTCTGAATATTTAAAACTAAAAATTACTAACAACAATAAAAGTTAGGTTTGTTGAGTAATCACTTACTTCGGTTCCTCCCGAGATATTTGATAGATAGTATATGGGAAATTCTGTTGAAATGTCATCTCCATCTTGGTCTCCTGCTATATCGTCAGCTGAAGAAGACGTAGCAGCAAAGGCATATAAGACAGGGTCGTTATAAGGATAGAGAGCACTTCCATTTCCGCCACTCGAAGATACTCTGATACCAAATTGCTCGGAGCCTGCAATGGGTAGGGCAGGCGTTTCCCCTATAGCAGATATTGAAAATTCCGGATTCGAGTTACTTTTTAATGTATCTCCTTGAACATATATTGTGTAACCTCCGGTTCCATTTGTTGAGGCCATAATCTTGTTTCCAAATACTTCATTTTCTGATCCTTGTCCGTTTAGTGTTGCAAATTTTGGGTTGTAAGCACTTAAAATACCAAATCCCAAACTATTGTTAGAAATGCTAAAAGTAATTGTTCCTGCTACTAATCCTGTTGCACATATTTTTAGTGGGTAGGCGTCTTTATCTCCAACATGAGCGTTAGTAATTGACGAAATTGATCCCAAAATAGTATCGTAGCCCTCGCAGTCACCTACTTTATATCCAATCTCTAATACCCCGTTTTCTGGTACTTGTAGACATGCTTGTTCCGGGTAGTTTTCTTGAGTATTTTCTTCAACGTGTGCATTAGTAATAGATGAGAATTTTAAAACAGTTTCATAATTTCCTGTACATGAATTTAATAGTCCTGGACCTCCCGTGCAACAAATCATTTGGGAGTAGTTAGATTGTGAAGGTAGCTCTGCGTGTGCGTTTGATAGGTCAGACATTCTGTAAAC
>CAZGHA010000062.1:0-3002 GCA_964525475.1 uncultured Candidatus Saccharibacteria bacterium
TTATAAAGGAAGTAAAAGGTGCTCTTACCGAGAACACATACACAAGTGAGTTAATTCCAATTGTAACAAAGGTTACCGATCTTGCTAAAACAATATTTCCAGTATTTTTATAGACAAAGTAAAAGGATAGAAAAGCAGTCAGTCCTGCAATCACACTAACAAATAAAATCAAATTAATCATCCAGGATGTAATTATGTTTTCATTTAGCGGACGTGGTCTATCTTTCATTATTCCACGTCTTTTGGGATCGACAGTTAAGGATAGGTTAGGCAATCCATCAGAAACAAGATTAACCCACAATATTTGAACAGCTGTAACAGGCAGAGGAAGACCTAAAATAATTCCTGCAAGTACAACTAGAATTTCTTCAAAAGCATCGCATAAAAGATACAAAATTATCTTTCTAATATTTTCAAACATAACTCTACCTTCTTCAATCGCATGAACAATGGTAGAAAAACTTGAGTCTAACAAAACTAGGTCGGCAGACTCTCTTGCAACATCAGATGCTTCATTTACAACTATTCCTATATCAGATCTATGAAGGGCTGGAGCATCGTTAACACCGTCCCCAATCATTGCAACTACTTCTCCGTTATCTTTAAAAGCATTAACAATTCTTAATTTTTGTTCAGGGGTAGTTCTAGCAAAAAGCTTTATTTTTTCAATTTTTATACTTAAGTCTTCGTCTGTCATCTCCAGAAGCTGAGCTCCCGTTAAGTACTCACTCTCCAAAACCTCAATTCCAAGTTGAGACAGTACATAAATAGATGTATTTACATAATCTCCTGTAATAACCACTGTTTTTATACCAGCATCCGTGGTTTCTTTGATGGAAATTATTAAACCCTCTCTAACAGGGTCTGAAAATGCCACAATCCCGACCCAGTCTAAGTTCTCTTTGGCATCCGAAATATCCAAACTATTCTTATCCAAATCAACTTCTTTTCTAGCAAAACCCAAAACTCTTTTGCCATTATTAGTTAGCTTTTCAATATCAGCCAAAACTTCATTCTTTTTGTTTTCATCTAAATTAGTCCAATTTAATAAAAGTTCTGGAGCTCCGTTTACAAACACCATGTTGTTCTTTTCATTCCATTCATTCAGTGATATGAAAAATTTATCCTTTGAAGAAAATGGTATGCTGTCTATTCTTTTGTACTTACCCGAGTCATCTTTATATATTTCTTTAGCCCATCTATAAGCAGAAATTAAAACAGGATCGTCAAGGTCGTTTGCTACTACAAGTTGGGTAGCTAAAGACACCTTATCACCAATAAAATCAGAAACTTCTGTTTGACCTAGTGTTAAAGTTCCAGTTTTATCTACACATATAACTGAAACACCTCCCAGCGTCTCCGCTGCTGCTAGCTTTCTTACCAAACCTCTTCTTTTTAATATTTTTTGCATTCCTATGGTTAGTACTATTGTTAGAGAAACCAACAGACCTTCGGGGATGCTGGAAACTGCTAGAGCAACTGAAGTAATAAATATTTCCGTTAAGTCCATTCCTCTTAAAACTCCAACAATGAAAACAAATAATATAATTGCTCCTATAACTATTAATAACTGGTTGCTGAATTTTTTAAGTTGTATTTGAAATGGAGTGATTTCGTCTTTATCTTGAATTTTATCTGCAATCTTTCCAACTTCTGTGTTTGACCCAGTTTGTTCCACTAACATCACAGCCTGACCCGAAGCAACGGTGGTTCCCATGAAGACTTTTTCGCTCACTTTCTTTTCAATTGGAATACTTTCTCCGGTCAAAACTGCTTCGTTGGCTGTAAACCTATTTATTGATAATAAATTGCCATCAGCAGGTATTTTGTCACCCCTGTTCAAAAACACCACATCGCCGGGTACAACACCCGCTGTATCAACTTGTTCTCTTTGTCCGCCACGTAAAACAGTAGTTTTTGTTGATATAAATTTTTTAAGCGCTACAAGAGAGTTTGATGTCTTATTTTCTTGAACAAAACCAAGTACAGTATTGACTGTTACAGCAATCATAATAATCAAGGCATCGTTGACATGTCCAATAAATATTGTCACTGCAGATGCTCCCAACAAAACAAAAACCAAAGGGCTTTTTAATTGACTGAAAAAAATACTAAATTTGCTTGGTGGCTTTTTCTCAGGAAGTACATTAAAACCATATTGTTGTTGTCTTTTTAATGCTTCTTCTTTAGTCAATCCGTTATTTGAAATTTTGTTATTTAAATTATTCATTTATAAATTTAAAAGTTAATAAAAGTTTATCATAACCCAACACTATGATAGTATTTATTTATGGAGAAAAAGAAATTTAAGGTAGGCTCTTTTATAAAGATTCTCTTACTGCTGATTATAATTTTTGGAATTGGTGTATTCTTTTTAAAACGTAGGCCTGCAAATTATCAAAATGTTCAAAACAAAGAAATTAATTGGCGTATTCCAGCTCTTCCAGAAAACTTTAATTGGACTGAAAACAGTGCTAATGAGGAAGATATTAAAAACAATAAAATCTTTTTTGATGATAGATTTTTAAAAAATCAATCAGAGGGTGTAGTTACAGGAGAGATACTAGCGCCAGGTAAGATTTATTCAGTTACGTTGACCGATAAAGACTGGAATTATAATGATGCTGGTTTTGCAGTTTTAAGTTTATTAGATAAAAATTTAGAGAGTTCTGGCTGGTCATCAAGTACTAGATTTGGAAATTATTTGATTTCGGGTGTAGCAGCCGGTGGTACCAGAGGTCTTATTGAGGGGTATGTAAGAATTGAGAATAATTTGATCAGAACTATTGTTTTTAGTTATATTTATGACGGTGATTGGATTACTCCTGCAAATGAACCATACTATCTTAAGTGTCCTTGTAGTGTGAATATGACTATTTTTATTAGCGAGCCCGTTTCTCTTGATCAGTATATTCCCAACCCCTAAATATTTTGCTATTTTAGCCCCATAGTAGTAAAATATACCTAAAAGATCACACGGAGGAGAGAAGCATGATTGAATT
>CAZGHA010000063.1:0-2998 GCA_964525475.1 uncultured Candidatus Saccharibacteria bacterium
TCAACACAGTGGATTCTGACACCCCACAGATATGTTTTATACATGGTAGCAAGATTCCGGTAGATAAGTTTTATTCAGCTATGGGGGGAAACAGTGTTAATGTGGCCACTGGATGCAACAGAATGGGATTAAAAACTGCAGTTTACACAGAAATTGGAAATGACCCTAACGGACAAATTATCACTGATGGACTAAATAAACTAGGTATAAGTACAGAATTTTGCATTAAAAACGAAAATCAAATCACGAATGTAAATTCTATTGTTGTTCATAACTACGAAAGAACAATTTTTTCATATCACGCGCCTAGGAATTACAAAGTAAGAGAATGGGAAAAACCCACCTTCCTCTACTACACATCAATAGGAGAAGGCTTTGAAAAATTCCAAATGGAACTTATCGACTATATAGAAAAAAACAAGGATATCGCGGTAATATTTAATCCTGGAACACAACAAATGAAAGCAGGGTACAACTCCATTAAGGAATTTTTAGAGGTGACCAAAATTTTAATTTTAAATATGGATGAAGCAGTTAGACTAGTGGGCGAAAAACCTCTTCCCAAAATGCACATCGATTTACAAAAACTCGGTCCTAAGTTGACAGTTATCACAGACGGTAAAAACGGCGCTAGCGGATTTGACGGAGAAAATCTGGTTAAGGTTAGTGCTTATACTGACGGCCGAGAAGTCAAAGATAAGACCGGGGCTGGTGATGCTTTTTCATCAGGATTTATATCGGCAATTTTTCATAAAAAACCATTGAAGGAGGCTTTAGGCTGGGGTTCTATAAACTCATTTGGTGAGATTACAAAGGAAAGTGCCGGCACCGGTCTTTTTACTAAAAACGAGATGGAAAAAATTGTAAGTGAGATTATTTAGCTTAAAAATCACAAGGCGTTTTTAGATACGATTAAACTGTAAATTAATTGAAAAGCTTACTTTTAGAGAACATAACTTAGTAATTAACCCTAAAGATTGTATAATTTAAATATGAAAATAACAGGCTTTATCGAGAGAAACAAACCAATATTCGTAATCGGAGTGCTGATGGCTACAATATTTGGCGTGATAATAATATCGTCAAGATTGGCGCCAAAAAAAGAGACTGGTTTTAAAGAAGTTAATGAAATGGATAGAGAATTTTACAAAGTAGCTTATGAAAATCAAGAAGAAATGGAACAAGAAGAGCAAGAAAGTCAAATACCCGAAGAACAAAAAGAGCCTGAAATTAATATGGATGAAATTTTTGGAGTTGTTGAGATTTCTTACACTGAAGAGGGTTTTATACCAAGAGTATTAAGAGTACGTGTTGGCCAAAATGTTAATTGGACAAACAAAACAGAAAGAACAATTTCCATAAAACAAATAAAACCAACCTACGATGTTTTTACCGAGCCGGTAGAAATAAAACCAAATGAGAGTTTTAAATTCCCAATGACAGTTTTAGGTATTTGGACCTATAACGAGGTAGAAACTGAAGATTGGGGATCCGTAGAAGCAAGACCTTTGCCAACAACATTACCTGAACCTAAAGCTAAAACAGAGATTCCAGCCACGGAAGATCTCGATTCAACAACAGAACCAGCTACCCAACCAGTTCTTTAATGGTCCGTATCAAAATTTTAAATTCCTTGAGTAATAAACACACAGTGTAAAACAGTGAAGGGCGGATTATTTAAAAGCGCTGGGACACAAATCATTTAAAACACAATCCTGACATTTAGGTTTTCTAGCTACACAAATATAGCGGCCATGTAAAACCATCGCTCCTGAAAAATTTCTCCAGTAGTTTTTGGGAATAATTTTCATTAAATCTTTTTCAATTTTTTTAGGGTCGGTTTCATTTGTTAAACCCAACCTGATAGAAACTCTACTAACGTGAGTATCGACAACAATTCCTTCGGCGATACCCCAAAGCTCCTGAGTGATAACGTTGGCACTTTTTCTTGCAACACCGGGTATTTTCATTAAATTTTCCATATCTTTTGGAAGCTTTCCTCCAAACTCAGCGGTAACAACCTGCCCTGCTTTTACTAACCTTTCCGCTTTTCCTTTATAAAAATTAACCTGTCGAATTAGCTGTCCAACCTCGCTTACATTTGCGTTTGCCAAAGATTCCCAATTTGGATATTTTTTAAAAAGTTCGGGGGTGACTTGATTAACTTTTTTATCAGTAGTTTGAGCTGAAAGCATTACAGCAACCGCAAGCTCGTACTCGTTTTCGTGAGTTAACTCGGTTTTAGGTTCTGGGTATGCTTTTGTTAATAATTGTGCGATTTTTAATGCTTTTTCCATAGTGTTTTTAGTGTTTGTGCGATTTTCATATTTTTTAGAGGGCTCGGCCTATCTTTAGAGCAAGGTGAGCTGATTGTCAGGAACTTCGGACTTTTCAGATTTTTTACTATCCCCCGCAACCTCAAAACCCATTCTACGAAGTAAAGATTTAAAATTATATTTCTCCAATGTTTCTCTTACCTTTATTTTATTTGAATTACTGTACTTGCAATCTTCCAAATTAAGCTGGAAAGGAACATCTAAAATTATTTGAGCCAGTTTTTTGCTTATCAAAGCCTGTTCATAACTTTCAACTAACTTCTTTTTTAAAGATTCTGGCTCGATTGTTTCAATATTTTTATAAATATCCTCAAGAGTTCCGAATTTTTGAAGTAATTTGGTTGCTGTAACCTCACCGACACCATAAACACCGGGAATATTATCGCTGGGATCGCCTCTTAAACCTTTGTAGTCGGCTACCTGCTCTGCAGGAAACCCAAGTCTTGAATCAACCTCCTTTTCACCCATCCACTCTATTTCACCTTTTTTACCGGGAACCATAATGATGTTTCCATTACCTGCAAGTTGCCACAAATCACGATCGTTGCTAACAATGACAATGTCTACCTTACCTTTAAGTTTTGTTGCAACTGTGCCAATAACATCGTCGGCCTCGTAGCCTTCGACTAATATTTTTTTAATCTCAAAAGCATCTAGAATAT
>CAZGHA010000064.1:0-2986 GCA_964525475.1 uncultured Candidatus Saccharibacteria bacterium
TTCCGAAGGGCTCTAAGCCCAACAATAACGCCCGTAGCTGCTAAACCCGCGCCTTCGGGATCTTCAGCTACTTTGACTGTATCAATCAAATCTTGTGCTGTTTTTCTAATTTCATCAGTTATCTCACCAATTTTCTGGGTTTTTTTATTTAAAATTGGATCTGGTATTGTAATAATTTTTTTAACTGACATAGAGGTATTTTATCACGCATGGGGTTTGAATTATAAAAACGAAAGGCTTCGATGGGTTTATAATAAAAACATCGAAGCCTTGTTTGTTAGAAAAACTTATAGGCATATAACTAGAAATATAATCAACATAACAACGAACAATAGTCCAAAGGCGATTGAAAAAACAAGTGAGATTGAATTTACAATCTTCTGCGTTTTGCTTTTGAAAGGTTCGTTTTCTAGCGGATTGGTTTTGAAGTGGGTGTAGGCGGATATCATATAAATCAAGGCTGACACAGCTAGGACATATTTAACATTTTCAAAACTCATTTCTTTCTCCTTTTATTGTTTGGTTTTTCACATAATATGAAAAATTTTTGATTTTTGCAAATGGCTGTAGCAATTCCAGTACTTCTATCACTTTAAATTTCTTGACAAAAATTACTTCGTGGTATTATTTATCGGAATTATATGAAATTAGTAATTGTAGAGTCGCCGACTAAGGCAAAGACTCTTTCGGCAATCCTGCCAAAAAAGGACTATATAATAGAGGCTTCAATGGGTCACATCAGGGATCTTCCTAAAAGTGGTTTAGGTGTAGATGTGGAAAAAGATTTTGAACCTGAATATATGGTTCCTCCTAAGGCCAAAAAAACTTTAAATATTTTAAAACAAAAATCCAAAGAAGCAGATGAAATAATTTTAGCAACTGACCCCGATAGAGAAGGGGAGGCAATCGCTTGGCATCTGGAGTATCTTCTTCAACCTGAAAAAAAGAAATCAAGATCAAAAAAGAAAAAAGATACGGATGATGTTAAAAGTGAAGAGTCTAAAACAGACGGAAAAATAAAATTTGGAAGAGTTGTTTTTCATGAGTTGACAGAGGGGGCAATAAAAGAAGCTTTTAAAAATTTAGGTCAGGTGGATATGAATTTGGTTAATGCCCAACAGGCAAGAAGGATTTTAGATAGGTTGGTTGGATATAAACTTTCCCCGCTTTTATGGAAAAAAGTTATGTACGGACTTTCAGCGGGAAGAGTTCAAAGTGTTGCAGTTAGACTTATTGTTGAAAGAGAAAGAGAAAGACAGGCTTTTAACTCTGAAGAATATTGGTCAATGGCTGGAGTTTTTCAAGATATTCGAAGTCAGGATAAGTTTAAGGCGCAGTTAGTTGAAAAAGATGGAAAAAAGATTGGAATTTCGGATAAAGAATCTGCTCAAAAAATAGAATCGGATCTTAGGGGTGATTCATTCGTTGTTTCTTCTGTTAAAAAATCCGAGCGTAACAGTAGACCTTATGCTCCTTTAAGTACTTCAACGTTGCAACAAACTATGTCCAATGTTTTTGGCTTTACCGCTAAAAGAACTATGTCAGCGGCGCAGAGTTTATTTGAACAAGGTTATATAACCTATCACAGAACTGATTCCCTAAATCTATCTCCTTCATTTGTCGGCGCCGCAAGAGGTTTCATCAAAGAAAAGTTTGGAAATGCATATCTTCCTGAAAAGCCAATTTTTTATAAAACAAGGTCTAAAAATGCTCAGGAAGCTCACGAAGCCATTCGTCCAACTAATATAAATCTTTTCCCCGGAAAGAATAATGCAAAAATGAAAGGTGATGAAGCAAGAGTTTATTCAGTTATTTGGAAGAGATCAATAGAGTGTCAGATGAGCGGGGCGGTTTATGATCAAACTACTGTTCAAATTGATTCAAATAAAAAATATACTTTTAGGGCGACGGGTTCACAAATAAAATTTGATGGGTGGTTGGCCCTTGGAAAATATTTAGGTTTTGATAAGGGCGAATCAAGCGAAGGTGTAGAAAATGAGGGCGGGGAAGATTTAGATTTGATACCGGAAGTTTCTCAGGATGATAAATTAGATCTAAAAGAACTTAACTCCGAACAGCACTTTACACAACCTCCTGCTAGATACAGCGATGCTACTTTAATCAAAAACATGGAGGAGCTAGGAGTTGGGAGACCTTCAACTTATGCACCAACTATCAGTACCATTCAAGCTCGTGGGTATGTGGAAAAGGACGGCAAATATTTTGTCCCAAAGGATGTTGCTTATGTCGTTAACGATCTTTTAGTAGAACACTTTACAAATATCATTGATTACAAATTCACCGCTGATATGGAAGAATCTCTTGATGAGATTGCTGTCGGAAACAAGGAGTGGGTTCCGTTGATAAAGAAATTTTACATTCCTTTTGAAAAGGATTTAGCTGAAAAAGATGCTATTTTGAGCAAAGCTGATGTTACAAATCTTGGTGATAGTGATGAAAAATGTCCTGATTGCGGAAAGACTTTAGTTTTTAAATTGGGAAAATATGGGAAGTTTTTAAGTTGTTCGGGGTATCCGGAATGTAAATATGCCAAACCATTAGCTGGAGGGAATGGGTCAAAAGAAGAGGAGAGTAATGTAGATTATGGAAAATGTCCTAACTGTGCAGACGGGGTTTTTATTTTGAGGCAGGGTAGATTTGGAAAATTCTTAGCCTGCAGTAATTATCCAAAATGCAAGACAACTAAGAATTATCAGGATAAAATTGGGATAAAGTGTCCAGAATGCGGGGAAGGTGACGTGGTAGTTAAAAAAGCAAAAAAGAAGGTTTTTTATGGATGCAGCAGATATCCGGATTGTGAATGGAGTAGCTGGACTAATCCAGTGCCTAAAGAGCAGAAGAAAAGGGAAAGTTTAAATTCGCTAATGTAAGGTTGATTTAAAAAGGAAAGAGGCGGGTTGGGTATTATTATTTTTATTTCTCTCTTTCCTCCTTTCAAGTCCTGTTCTTGGGGTATATCAAGGCT
>CAZGHA010000065.1:0-2927 GCA_964525475.1 uncultured Candidatus Saccharibacteria bacterium
GCTAAAAGAATATGACCTTAGAGGAATTGAAAACTCCATATACTCCTAACTGGTGTCCTGGTTGTGGAAATTTTAATATTTGGGCTGCCTTTAAAAATGCTGCTGTAAAAGAAGGTTGGGATAATACCAATACCGCTTTAGTTGCTGGTATCGGATGTCACGGACATATTTTAAATTTTATAAAACTTACATCTTTTGAAGGTTTGCACGGAAGAGCAATTCCTGTTGCCTCTGGTTTAAAAATGGCAAATCACAGACTTAATGTTTTTGCTCATGTTGGTGATGGTGATTGCTTAGGAGAAGGTGGTAATCATTTTGTCCATGCGGCTCGAAGGAATCACAACATCACCGTACTTTTACACGATAATGCTTTGTATGCTTTGACTGCCGGACAGACCTCTCCCGCTACGGGAAAAGGCGTAAAGACAAAGTCTACTCCTGCAGGAAACCCCGACGAGCCGATTTATCCCATGGCTTTGGCAATAGCCTCTGGAGCCACGTTTGTTGCTCGGGCTTATTCTGGTGACATGCCAAAACTTACAGAGCTAATTATTGAAGCAAATAAACATAAAGGTTTTGCAGTAATAGACATTCTTCAGCCGTGTGTCACTTTTAATAAAATTTGCACTAACGCAATGTATCTTCAAAATACTTATTATCTTGGAAAAGATTACGATCCCACCAACAAAAAAGAGGCTTTTGAAAAGGCACATGAGTTTGGAGAAAAGAAAATTCCTCTAGGTATTTTTTACAAAGAAGAAAAGCCATCTCTAGAGGAAGGCTATTCTCAAATATCAGAAAAGCCATTAGTTGATCAGGATGCAAAGTTTGATGGTCTTGCAGATTTATTCAAAAAGTATACCTGATAGGGTAGTATTTACTTAGTAATAAATTCGGAGGAGTTAGAATGGAAGAAAAAGAAGTTCAAATTGGAAGATACAAAATCAAAGTATTAAGAGATGCTTGTATTAGCGCTGCCTCGTGTGTGGCTTTTTCACCTGCAGTTTTTGAATTAGACGGTGAGTCTAAAGCTGTTATTAAAGAGGAAGCAACAGACGAAGAGACCAATATTCTTTTAGCTGCTCAATCTTGTCCAACAGGTGCAATAATTATTACTGACGCAGAGACCGGTGAAAGAGTTTGGCCTAAATAACTTAATTAGTACAGGAATAAAATTTCGTTAAAAAATTACGGTTAAAGGAAAAAATTTCTAAGTTTAAAACTTTATGGTACAAAAAAACATTTTCTTATTAGTAAAAAGAAAGTTCTTCCAAGAGAAAAAAGGTTTATATTTTGCTCTTATAACTTCAGTCATTTCGGGGATTTCCATATTCCTGAATAAGTTTGCTGTAAGTGAAATTAAACCTCCTCTTTATTTCACATCATTCAAAAATTTAATAGTTAGCGTTTTGGTATTAAGCATGTTTCTCTTTATGAGAAAGTTCAAAGATTTAAAAAAATTAAATCCAAAAGAAATCAAATACCTTTTTGCAATTGGAATAGTTGGCGGATCCCTACCCTTTTATCTTTATTTTGAAGGTCTTTCCAGAATATCTTCAATTAACGGAGCTATTATTCATAAAACTTTGGTTATTTGGGTTGCTTTGTTGGCAATTCCTCTTTTAAAAGAAAAAATTTCAAAATTACAGATACTAGGTGTTTCAATGTTGTTTTTAAGTAACTTAGTTGTAGGCGGGTTTAGCGGTTTCGAATATTCTTACGGTGAGTTTTTGGTTTTAATTGCTACTCTTCTTTGGGGAATTGAAAATATTCTAGCTAAAAAGGTTCTCAAAAGTGTTGATTCTGATATCGTAGTGTTGTTTAGAATGGGACTGGGGTCTTTAATATTAACAATCTTTACTTTACTAACGGTTCCCGGGGTTGTGGCTAAGACGCTGTCGCTTAATTTTCAGCAAATATTCTGGATTGTTCTTACATCTCTACTTTTATTTTTATACGTAAAGAATTGGTACAAGGCTCTAAAATACTCGTCTGCGATATTTGTAACATCAGTGCTTGTGTCTTCAACTTTAATAACAAATATACTTTCAGCAATTTTTGTAACCCACTCGTGGAATTTTAGTTTATCTTTTCAATCGATTTTTATACTGCTGGGAGTTTTAATATTTGTTCTAAACGAAAAAAATAGAAGCTCGAAAGTTATTCTAAACACCGAGTTGGTTAATTGATTTCAAAACCTCACTAGTCCAAGAGGATATTTTTTTTACTTCACTTTTATTCAACTTTTTTATAACGTGTCCCCAATGTACAGCCACCTCTTCTCCGATTCTTAATTTTGATGTAAAACCTGGAATAATAGAAAAACTTTTTTCCTTCTTAACTAACTTATATCCTTTTCCTGACCTTGCTAGTGAGTAAACACTGATTCTCGCCTCGTTTCCTGATATTTTCTTAACCTTTCCCCACCTGATCATGCAGTTATTAATTGAGTTCAAATTATATGGGACAGAGCCGCTCGCTCTTCCCACCCCAACATGAAGGATTTGAAATAAGTGCGTAGGAATAAATTTCTTAGGCCATCTTTCTTTTAAATCTTCAAGTATCCAATCTGGGACCCCTTGTTTCTCAAGGTACTTAAGTAAAATATCGTAATCCTCTATTTTTACTTTTTTTAACTGATTGTTTCCTATCCAATAAGCTTCCGCTACTTCATAAGAAAAGATGTCTTTACCAGTTATTTTTGCCAATGTTTTAAGATACGGGTTTAAAACGATAAACTTTTTAATCTCGTTACTAACCCCCGAGCACTTTCCTTCTATTACGCATTTTTTAAATTTTTCAGGAGCGGAATCTTTTCCGCAGTAACCCAAAGCATTGGGTGGAAGAGAGAACCTTGATAATAATTGAAGTGCTTTTTTATCCATCTTTTTGTAATTTTAGAATACATCATTTGCAAAGAAAAGTTT
>CAZGHA010000066.1:0-2926 GCA_964525475.1 uncultured Candidatus Saccharibacteria bacterium
TAAGTAACCCGTCAGCCGGGATTTTATCCCCCCTGTTCAAAAACACTATGTCGCCGGGGACTATCTCTTTAGTATCTATTTTTAACCTCTGTCCGTCACGCAACACCGTGGTTTTTACCGAGATAAATTTTCTAAGAGCTGACAATGAATTAGAAGTCTTGTTTTCTTGAACGAACCCTAAGACTGTGTTGATAAAAACTGCAATTAGGATTATAAAGGCGTCGTTTGCGTGACCAATTAGTATGGTGACTAACGAAGCTCCTAAAAGAACGAATACTAATGGATTTTTTAGTTGACTTAAAAATAAAGATATTTTTGTAGGGGGTTTCTTTTCCGGAAGTTGGTTAAACCCGTATTCTTTTTGCTTTAATGCAACTTCCTCTTTACTCAGTCCGTTTTTGATATTTAAAGTGGTAGTGTTACTCATAAAAATATTCTAAATTTATTAAAGTTTAACATAGTTACATTTTTCAATCTAAGTTTTAATGACAACATTATTTTATGATAGTATTTAAATATGAAAAATAGACCGGCCCCAAAAAAGATTATAAAAATTTTTTTGTTAGTTTTGACCCTTTTATTTATTGGTGGTTTCTTTTTGAAAAGAAAACCTTCTCAATTTCAGGATACTAAAAATGATCAAATAAATTGGAGGGTACCAAGTCTCCCCGACGGGTTTAATTGGGTTGAAAGTGAGGCAAATCAACAAGACATTGAGAATAATAAAATATTGTTTGACGATAGGTTTGGTAAAAGTTCGGTTGAAAATATTGTCAACGGTCAGATATTAGCTCCCGGAAAAATATATTCGGTAAAGCTTGCCGATAAAGATTCGAATTACAAAGATGCAGGGCCAGTTACTGAAAATTTATTAAATAAGACTCTAGAGGGCTCGGGCTGGTCTTCAAGTACCAGGGTTGGAAATCACGTCGTGTACGGCATGGCAGCCAGTGGTATTCAAGGTTCTGTTACAGGGTATGTCAGAGTCGAAGGAGATCTGGTAAGAACTGTCGTTTTAAGCTATTTTTACGAAGGTGATTGGGTAACCTCGGAAAATGAACCTTCGTATTTACAATGTCCTTGTAGTGTTACTATGACTGTTTTTATAAGCGATCCGGTAAATTTGAAGGATTATATTAAAAACCTATAGCTTATTGATTATTAAGGTGTTTCAGGGTATAATGCTGAAAAATCATTATTAAGGAGAGTAATAGTGGAAGTAATATCAAAGTTTTTTGAATGCGACATCAATTTTTTGTTAAAAATTATTATTGTTGGGTTTTTTCTATCACTTGTTCTTAGTTTTTTATTTTACGTTTGGTATGTGATTAACGACTATCATAAAACAAAAAAGCTGATAAGTCTTGATCATTATGACCGTTATGACCGTTCTTCCAGGTAATTTATTAAACCTAGTTTTGCTCTTTATTTATTATTTGCAAAGCTAGGTTTTCTTACCCTTTTCTATATCTAGAGCTAATATCTATCCTTTTTTCAAAAAATTTCTTTTGATTATAGAAGGCAAGTTTAACCACATCTCCCTTTTTTATAATAATATTATCCCCATAACTTATTTGATTTCTTTGTTTTATACCATCTAGAAATACTGATAGACCTGGCCTTTTAGACGTGTTTTCAATGGTTATTTTGTCAGTATTAAGTATGTCTTCAAGATATCTGTTGCACACTATACCTAACAACGACCAAAGATCGCTTCCTAACGGTAATACTGCTCCCCCAAGATTAAAATTATATCCTGTTGAACCTAAGTCGGTACTTAAACAAATCCCGGAGCCTTTAATTTCAAAGTTATTAAATGATCCGTCATTTGAATTTATTATGAAAGAGTGATATCCCATTAATTTAGATCCTAAAACTACCTCATTTACAGCTTGGCCTATTTTAATTATTTTTCCGGTACTTTTTTTCTGTAAACTAACATTAATTTTTGTAGTTTCTATGTATTTTAAAGAAATTTCGTTTTTTTCCAGTTTGAGAAGCAATTTTTTTAGTTGGTCCAAATTCATACCATTCATTAAAAAATTTAAAGTCCCCGTTCCATAACCTAGAAAAGGTACTTTATGATGATTGTATTCTTGAATAGCGTGAAGAATTGCGCCGTCACCTCCTGACACTAATATGAGGTCAGGTTTTTTCTCTTTAAGTATATGAGGAAACTCTATTTGTATGAGGTCGTTAATCTCTTTGCATCTTTTGTCTTTAGATATTCGGTATTTTATTTTCATAACTAGAATATGATATCACTTTATGAAATATTGGCATGAAAAAGGACACAATTTGCTTTTGGCATTTTATGTCCTTTTTTTATCAATTACTAAGTAGAGATTGATATATTGAAATAACCCAGTCTGGATATTCAGAGTGTCCTCCAACGTAATTATAAAGGGCATCCCAAAGATCGTCAGTCTTTTGGAGTTCGTTGTGTAGTATTTTAACTCCTTCGTTTATATTGTTGATAGGATCAAACAAATCTGCTGTAATTGATCTGTTAGACAGCGATTCGTATTTGGCACCGGCAGGTCCATCTGAAGGCATTACTTGCATTAAACCTACTGCACCAGCTGTAGATAGGGCTTTTGCGTTCCCACCCGACTCTACCATTATAACTGCGGCAATCAATTCTGGATCTAAACCCCATTCTATAGATGTATTTTCTATTATTTCGCAATAAGATAGTAGGTTTGACCAAGCATTTTGATACTCCGGATTTGGAAAAATCGCCGGTAAGCTACAGTTATACTGTGCAATTTCTTTCGATGTGTTTTCAAGCGCACATGTATTAGCAGCATTCACATTCGGAACATTTGTTTTCGCTGATACCTCCTTTGCCATATCCGTTCTACCAAAAATGTAGGCAACAAACAGACTTATCAAAAAGAAAGCAAAATACCCTGTTGTTTTTTGT
>CAZGHA010000067.1:0-2827 GCA_964525475.1 uncultured Candidatus Saccharibacteria bacterium
TTGATAATATCCCTGTATCAAAAGCATAAGTAATTATGTCTTTATTGCTAAGTTGCAAGTAGACGTCTTTCCCCGAGTTGATTTCCTGATTAGAGTTATATACTTCCTCAATGAGAAAATTAATTGCTGTAGAATTAAAACCTGTAACGGTTAATATCTTGTCGTTTTTCGGAATTTCAATCAGTTGTGTTTGTGAGATTATATTTAGCTCTTTACTCCACTTAGGATATGGACTATCAATCTTTTCCATATTTGAAGAGTATCCCGATTCTGGAGTTTTTTTCTTTCCTAAGAATATTACCAAAAAAAGAATTAATATAATAATAAGTATTAGTAGTACTAACGACAATATCTTATTCTTTTTTATTAATTTCAAAAATTTTTTCATATTAATAACAGAACCTGTTTATTATTTGACTCCTTATACTTCTCCAACAGTCAGTAGAAGTATCCCAACACAATGCAGCATTGACTGCTTCATCTCCAGAGCAGGCTGAGGTATTAACTTCAGTTGCCCTTCTACATCCAGATGGTGTTGTAAAATTATAGTTCCCCCCATTATTAGATAAATAATCTGCACCCCACTCTCTCATATCAGTATCACAGGAGCCCCAACCTTGAATTTGATGGATTAACTCATGTACAAACAATTCGTAAGCATATTGAGGAGAAGTACTGGTTAATTTATCTCCCTTACAAAATATAGATCCCGCACTGTAACACCAAGCCCAACCAATGGAACTACACATACTGTGCCCTGGGCAAGTGATAAGTTCAAGACCAGTACTTACAGGACGGAAATTTGAAGAAACGTACTCACGTGCTTGAGCAAAAATTTCATATATATCATCACCACCTGGGTAAGGAGGAAAATATGGGCCAGGTCTAGGATTTGGATTATCAATTATTCCAGGATACATTTCTCCATATACAGAACATTGATTTACAGTACCTGGAACAACATAGTTGTATGAATATGATGTCTTATTGAAATTCCTCCAGACCTTCCTTGCACCACCAAGTCCCAAAACAACAATAGCAACAAAAGCTATTATAATTATTTGCCCAATCTGAAGAAGAACTTTTAGCCCTTTTAAAGCCAAGGTTATTATAGCACCAGATACAGCACTTACGGCAATAGTTATAATAGGAGTAAAGGTAACCCCAAGAATCCCAAGTATTGCTGTAACAACTGGTTGAACTAAGTTTTTTAACCCTCCACTTTTAGCGAATATCTCTAATAACTCATCTCCCCCATGTCTTGCAAACCACGCCGCTATTCTTGGTCTACTTCTGAAATAGTCAACAATTTTTGTTCTTAAAAATTCTGTACTATCTCTTAATTTCTTCCCTATTTTCTCTTCATAAGCTGCTTTGAATCTTAAAAAGACACTGTGTCTATATGTGAGATTTCGATTTCTCTGAGAACTTTTTAACAACTTCCTTATGATTTCTTTATTTCTAGCTGACAAAGTTCCCCCATCAATTTGTCCCGTTAAAACTTCAAGGTACATTCTTAAGCTCTCTCCATGTTCCGTTTCTAGAGAGGAAATGATATCTTCCACAGAAATACCAGCTACCCCTAAACCTCCGAACATAGCTGATAACTCTCTAAGCATTTTATTATTATGATTTAATACCCTTGCGAAACCTTCCCCGTTAATAAATAGGGTTCTAAAAATTGATTTAGGGGTCATATAGTAGAGAGACTCACCCATTGCATTGTATGCATTCTTAAAAGAAGATCCTGGACCTTCTGCTTTTCTTGCCTCAAGAATCGATACACCAGCGATGGCTTTCTTCGTTACTGGACTCAGAGTATTCTTACCCTCATCAAAGAAACTCCCATCAATCATACTTGGTATTAATGCCTGTGCTCCCATTACACCACCCCATACACTATTCACGGAATTAATATATCCCTCCCATTTTCCTATAGAAGAAAAAACATTCTGTTTCCAACCCAATAACTTCCTAGCATTTATCCCATCATTTATAGCCCTAGTAATTCTTGCTCTCTCCGTGGCAGACAAATATGAAGGGTCTGTTGGAGTAGTACTTGCACTAGCTAATCTTTCTGACAACTCTTGAATTTGTTTTTCTGTTCTTAAACTAACTAATACCTTTGTTCTCTCATATATTCTCCTTTTAGCTTCCTCTGGTGATCCTGGAGCAGCGCCACTGAGTGAAACAATTCTATCTGTTATATTATCATCTTCTAGTGCCCTATATACCTCTGGGTCAGTAAAATCAACTTTTTCATTCCTTCCAAAGGAGGTTAGAACAGTATCAAAGCTTGCTGCTACGGCTGGAGAAAAATTCCGGGATAAAAAACTCTGAACCTCTGTTGTACTCAACTTTCTGTCTCCCCCGAATCCATATAGAAGGAATTTCGTAAATTCCGCTTTGTCATGATCTGGAAGTGTCTCCCAAGTACCCCCGAATGTTTTCCTTCCAATTAGTTCTAGAGTCCTGTCAACGGTAAAATCTTTAGGAACATCAACTCTTTCAACATTAGAGGTAATTCCTCCCATTCCAACTACCCTTTTTGTGGGTCTTGTACTTTGTCCAACCGCTTTAGCTACTTTGTATGATTCTGCCTTTTTATTTGCAGTGGCACTGGCTAGTGCAATGTGTTGAGCCTCAAGGTCTCCAAATTTATGGGCCCAGGCTGTTGTTAAGAAATCATCCATAGCCTCCCCTAACATTCTTGCCCTAGATGCTTTTCTATTTCCTTTCGCTCTTTTTATAGCCTTGTCAACCATCCCTGCAGGATCTTTGATAAAGCTAGCAAGATTCTGAGTAGTAATCTTTATTGTTCCATACT
>CAZGHA010000068.1:0-2811 GCA_964525475.1 uncultured Candidatus Saccharibacteria bacterium
TCTTTTACGGACTGTTTAGGTCTCGGGTTTTAATAATCGGGGCAATTTTTATGGTTTTTTTGACTTATTTTGCCATTCCAAGGGTTCAAACTAGAATTTCTGGTATTACGGACCCCGCTGATTCTGCAAGCCTTAGAATAGCCTCCTGGAGGAATACCACTAAGATAATAAAAGATAACTTTTGGACCGGGGTGGGTTTTAATTCTTTTAGATATGCCCAAGAGGATTATGGTTTTTTAACTCCCGATGATGATGAGATACACTCAGGGGCGGGGTCCGATTCTAGTCTTCTTTTTGTCTTCGCGACAACAGGTATTTTGGGGTTTTTGGTTTATCTAACAGCTTTTCTGTTTCCGGCTATCGATGCCTTTATTATGAATAAAAATGGGTGGTTATTATTGTGTAGCTTATTAGCAGGTTTGTTGTTGGAATCTCAGTTCATAAACAGTTTGTTTTATCCCCAAATAATGTTTGTATTGTTTATTTTGCTTTTTATTGCCCCTTAACGTATTTGATTTTGAATTCTTCCGTAGATTTGTTACCTGCTAAATCCGTTGCTTCTATTTTAATTTCCATCTCACCCTCGGTTGCTGACATTATGTAGATAAAAGAAAGATCTGATTTTTGAATAGCTGTTTTTTCATTTACTGTAATGGTGGCTTTTTCATTAATTTTTCCTTTTATCTCAACTCTTTTATCAAGATTTTTTACTGTTTCTCCATCCTTTGGACTTTCAATGGTTATTTTAGGTCCGTTTTTATCATAATTTATAATTAAAAATTCAGAACTCTCGCTTTCATTTCCTCTATCATCGTAAGATTTTGCAAAAATGGTGTTTGTTCCCGCGTTTAGAACAATATCCGAAAAAGTGAAAACTCCGTCATTCCCTGCAGTTGTTGATCCTTTTTCAGGCCCATTAACAAATATTTTTACTAAGGATCCAGCTAAAACTTTTCCTGATAACATTACTTTATCCGTATTAACTGCTTTTGGTGCATCAATAAACACAGGAGGAATAGGTTTTGGAGTAGGTGTGTATCCCGGATCATTTCTATATTTTGAAAAATAACCGAATAGTGAGCCTACTTGAGGAGCAAAAATGAAAAGACTTAGAATACCGATAATGATTATTATCCATATTCCCAACATTCTTTTTCTAAGTTTTTCTCTTAGTTCTCTTTCGGACATTCTTTTTTGTGATTGCATAGAGCTGCTTGCTGTCATAGAAATATCATATCACAATAATTAAATTGCGATTTCCTAAATTATTTCCTTTTTTATAAATTCTTTTAAGTCTTTTTTAAGATCTTCTCTTTTCATAGCGAATTTAAGCGTAGTCTGAATGAATCTTAAAGGGTCTCCTGTAGTTAACCACTCGCCATCGATTGGCTGTGCAATAACTTTTTCGCCTCTTTGAGCAATGTTGTTTAGTATATCTGTAAGCCACAGCTCATTACCTTTACCAAGCTGTCTTTTTTCTGCCTCGATTACAACATCGTATGAAAGTACAAATCTACCGAATTGTGCCATTCTTGAGGGTGCTTTTTCCATAGCCGGTTTTTCAACAATACTTTCTATCTCATATTTATATGGAACATTGGTTTTATATGTTACAACTCCGTATTTTGATACTTCCCATAACGGTACTTCTTGAACTGCCAGTACTGCTTTAGGGTTTTGTTCTTTGTAAACATCTATCAACTGTTGAGTCACCGGTTTATCTGCCAAAGTCATATCATCTCCGAACATATATACAAAACTTTCGTCTTTATCTAGGAATTTTTTTGCCGCGAGAATAGGGGAGCCGTTACCGTAAGGAAGTGATTTATCCTGAGGTCTAAATCTTATTTTTGCCATTTTGGATATATTTTTTATGGATTCTGCAAGTTCTGTTTTTCCTGTATCTTTTAGAGTGTCTTCCAGTTTTTTATTTCTTGAAAAATAGTCATTGAAGGTTTTGAATCCGGGACGTGTGATTATTATTATCTCTTTAATACCTGAATCGACAAGTTCTTTCACAAGGTATTGGATTATTGGAGCATCTATTATTGGAAGCATTTCTTTGGGGATGCTTTTTGTTGCTGGGAGAAATCTTGTACCTAAACCTGCGGCGGCTATTACTGCTTTTTTAATTTTCATAAGGTTATTTTATCAGATTTATAAGTTTGGGTAATTAGGGATAAATGATTGAGGGTAATTAGAAAGGGGATAAAAATTGTGGGGGTAGTTTTGGTTATTATCTACCCCTGTTGGTTTTTACTTAGTACACAAAAAAAATCTCCAGTACAGAAGATACATATAAGACACAATCACTATGGCACCAATAATTTTAAGTGCTATTCTAAATACAAGACTTTTTAACTGTTCTTTTTGAGAAACCTCATTAATAATATCTTTTTTCATTTCTCTCTCCTTTTTTTGTATTTTTTATATTATACCAAAAATTAAAGGCAATCAGAATTTTGAAATCAAAGATTTCTCTGACTGCCTTTTGTTTTTCATTTCTTATCTCCTTCTTGTTGCCATAGGTTTCGGACCATTTGATTTTTTTGTTCTAGTTCCTGAAAATAGAGTCAGGATAATAAGTAGACCAAAAAAACTGACAATAAAAGCAAACGCAAATACGTTTGCGTTGGGGTCCATCTCACCAGCGCTCTCGAATACCCTGAATGCCTTGATAATTACTAAAACTAAAACCGTAATTAGACCTACTTTGAAGATTTTCATCTCTACTCCTTTTTCTATTTTTGATTTACAGCATTATAACCCATAGTACTATGTTTGTCTAGTCTGTGTTTTTTAAAATTATGT
>CAZGHA010000069.1:0-2811 GCA_964525475.1 uncultured Candidatus Saccharibacteria bacterium
CAATTTTCTTCAGTAGCAGAATGAAGTTGGACATTATCTTCAAAATCATCGGTGGGTCCCAAAGATGCTTTCCGTGCTATATTTCCATTAGAACTAACGATATTATAAGTCTCGAAAATAGAGTCGAACTTCGAATTAGGAACATTGTGTTTATAGGCATAAACCCAAATATTTAACGTTACTACGGAAATATACAATGTGCTGCTCATTGTAAATTCACGAAGTTCTTTATTTCTATTTTCAACAAGATCAATGAAAATATTAGTATCAAGAAAGACTTTTTCCATATTTTTCCTCAATATGCTTTAAATACAAGTCTTTTCTTTTCTTGTAAGAATATTTTTTGCCTGTTGAAAATAAAGAAGATATCTTTTTAAGCTTTTCAGGAGTAGCAATCTTTATGTCCTCGGTATAAGGTTCAAAAACACCAATAACCTTAGAACGATGTAATAAAGGTCTTCTCCCCTTTTTTCAGAGAATCCCTTAATTTTGTTGATTTTGTGCGTAAATCCGTGGTGGATAAATAATTCATGCATTCATTATATGTACTTTTAAGTGTACAGTCAAGTGTACACTTTACATCGGTTACCAAAAAGCCTTAGACAGAAACAGAAGATAAGATTACTCAGTCAAAATAATAATATGTAGCTTTCCCCTTCCCTTTTCTTTTTATCAATCCTAATTTTCTTAATTTTTCAAAATCCAAAGCGCGGGTTGCTTTTGCTCTATCTGTTAGTTTTGAATAACCACTGTCGGTTATATAACCATACTCTTCTATGTGTTTTAAAACTTTTCGATCGTGGTCTTTTAGAGAAGTGCCTGGATCAGTGCTAAACTTTTGCAATTCTTTTGAAACTCTAACCAACTCGTCAATTATCCCATCCGTGAAGTATTCTAACCAACTGGTAAGATCTAGATTATCTTTAATTTCGTAATAATTACCAAGCACTCCAACATTATTAAAGTATTTAGTAACATTTTTGTTGTAGTAGTTTTCAAAACTGAACAAATTAAAGGTATCTAATCCCATATTAGCCAGTAAAAACTTTGTTAAAATTCTGACCGTCCTGCCATTACCGTCAATAAAAGGGTGAATTACGACAAACTGTTTATGAAACAAACCTGCAATTATTATTGGATCGGTTTCTTCCTTATTTTTATTTACGTATCCAATCAAATCTTTCATTAAATCATCAACATCTTTTGCATCAGGTGGAAGGTAGACAACCTTCCCACTCCTTGGATTATTAACAACAACAGGAACTTTTCTGTAATTTTTAAAATTCTCATTTTTTAATAAGCCCTTCATCACTTTGCTGTGAACATTTAAAACCATTTTTTTGTTTAAGCCTGTTGAATTTCCGATGTTTTTCTGAAGATATATTAAGGCGTCGTTGTAGTTAATAATTTCTTTTTCACTATTTCTTAAATTTTCAGGTATATTTTTTAGGATTAGCTTTACTTCTGTTAGAGGAAGAGAGTTTCCCTCGATACTGGTTGATGAATGAACTGACAAAGACGTTGCGTTTTTTTCTAATCTCATTTTAATCGGAGTAGAAAATCTTTTATTGTTTAATAATGTTGTTAATCTAGTTATTTCCTTTATGTTACTTAGTAATTTGAGGGTTATTGTGTACTTAGGATTAAAAACCATAGACTAATTTTAGACGATAATTAGACGATTGTCAATGAGAGTATTAATAAAAAACAAAAAAGCCCGGACATCTTGTGCTGAGTAATATAGATATAAAAACAATTTCATTTATTGGTGAATGAATTTAAAAGGTCTCTAAACCAAACGAGTCCCCTCTCAAAGAGGTGAATACATATGGTCCTTTGTTTCCTTCCCACATTTTTTTACCGCCAGCACCAAATAAATATAGCTGTCCCAAAGTCATACCCCAAGAATCAATATAGTAATTAAAATTCGTTGTAAAGTCTTCATATAATCCTAATTTTTCTAAACTTGATAATATGTCTCCTTCTGGTAACTTACCAATATCAAAATCTTGATCTTTTTGCAGGACATAGTAATTATTTTGGGTATCTTCATCGAGTTTTAAACCCTCTATCTTCTTAACTATCTGAAAACCAAAAAGTTTGGCGTAAATTCCCAGCTGTTCTTCAGTAATAAGCATTCTATTAAACTTGACTGTACCTGGCCCATCAAATAATATCCCACTGTTCTTTCTCTCTATACCAAAATTGTCTTCTAAATTTTTTCTTATTCTATCTCTGTTAAATTTATAAGAACCCTTTTCAGTATCAGGTAAATCAAATACCAAACACCCACCATAAGTCATAACCCTGTTTGATTCATTGAATAAGTTTATCCATTTAGAGACCTCCCTGTTATGCAAAAACGATCTTTCTGTTGTAAAAATTAAATCAAACCCTGATTTTTCATTGTGTTTATCTGAAATAGTTTCGGAGGAAGGAAAGGGTAAATTATCCCAACTTGATAGCACAAGATTAATTTTGCCATCAGACCTCTCCTTTGCAATCTTTAAATTTCCTGGGTCAATATCCAATGCTGTGAGATTTGTGTAGCCTTGTTTAGATAATCGTCTTGATAATCTTGCGTTACCTGCTCCCAACTCAAGTATTTTTACATCACCTTTATTTTTTCTTAAAATCTCAAGGGCAATACCACCAATAATTCCAGATTCAAATTCAGTAAGAGCCTCCCTTTCATTAAGAGCGTATCCAGTTTTTTCATATACTTCTTCAAGACTCGGTGCTACGGTATTTACACTCTCCCCTTCAATAAGATTATATAAATCTTTGAGTTGCTTTAGATACCAATCCCCA
>CAZGHA010000070.1:0-274 GCA_964525475.1 uncultured Candidatus Saccharibacteria bacterium
GAGTGGTGTATCTTCCTAATGAAATTCTTATTGTACCTTGGGCATATTTTTCTTCTATACCACAGGCTAAAAGAACGTGTGAAAATTGCAAAGAAGAAGAAGCGCAGGCCGATACTGTGGAGACTTCGATTCCTTTTGAATCAAGTTGCATCATAAGGGCCTCGCCTTCAATGAAATCAAATCTCATATTTACATTGTTGATGAGCCTATCTTTTGGATGTCCGTTTAAGTGCGAATTTGGAATATTTTTTAATATGTATTTAATTATTTTATC
>CAZGHA010000070.1:289-2707 GCA_964525475.1 uncultured Candidatus Saccharibacteria bacterium
GTTTTGTTAATCTCAGTTTTTCGTCATACATTTCATTTACACAGATTTCCAAGGCCTTTGCAAAACCGACAATCCCTGCAACGTTTGCGGTTGATGATCTTTTTCCTCTTTCGTGTCCTCCTCCATGTAAAAGTGGGTCTATCAAAACACCTTTTTTTACGTATAAAAGAGCAACTCCTTTAGGTCCGTATATTTTATGTGAAGAAGCAGTTAGAAGATCAATGTTTGTTTTTTTCATATTTATGGGCATTTTTCCAAAGCTTTGAGCTGCGTCCGTGTGGAACAAAACCCCTTTAGACTTACATAATTTTCCAATTTCTTCCACGGGCTGAAGAGTTCCTACTTCATTGTTTGAATGCATAATAGAGACCAAAATAGTATCTTTGGTAATCATTTTTTCGAGTTTATCTAAATCTACGGTGCCAAAACCGTCTACGGGAGCATATTCTACTTCAAAACCGTTTTGAGAAAGCCATTTAGCACTGTTTAAAACGCAATCATGCTCTACTGACGACACAATTATTTTTTTGCCCTTGTTTTTGTAAGCCTGTGATACCCCTTTTAAAGCCCAGTTGTTGCTTTCTGTAGCGGAAGATGTGAAAAATATCTCACTTATTTCACAGCTTAAATAGTTTGCAAATACTTCTCTGGCTTTTTCCAAAGCTTTATTTGCTTCAGTTCCCGCCGAATGAATTGATGCCGGGTTTCCGAATTTTTCCGTAAAATATGGAATCATGGTCTTTACTACTCTCGGGTCAACGGGAGTGGTAGCCGCGTAGTCCATATATATTCTTTTTTTCGTTTTTTGCTTTTTCATATACGGTGATATTTTAGCACAAGGAGTAGATTTTGTTTTAAAAAGGGCACGGTGTTTTATCTAATTTATTTCAAGCATATCCGCAATTGTTTCAGCGTCTTTGGATCCGTTATCAGTCTCAGAATCAAAAATAAAAGTTTGCCAACCAAGTTTATCCGCTCCTTCACAGTTTGATTTTAAATCGTCTATTAAAAACATATCAGAACCACGTCCCCCGCTTTTTTCTTCAACAATTTTATAAATTTCTTCTTGAGGTTTTCTTACACCTACATCTGCTGAATTTAAAATAAATTCAAAAAGTGAAAAATCTGGATGTAATTCTAATTGTTTTTCAACTGTGTCTTTCCAATTGTTTGTGCAACAAACAACTCTGTAACCCGATGCTTTAACTTTTTTTAGTAAATCCCATGCCGACTCTATGCGTGTTTGTTTTTCTATCCATGTTTTTTTAAGTAAATCAGAATCAATAGAATTATTGTATTTATCGGTTAAATACAGCCAAAAATCATTTTGATGTGTTTTCGCTATCTCTAGATTTTTGAGATGGGTTTGAAGCTCATCAAAAAAGGTTTCTGGAGTGATGTTTAGTATTTGAGATACTTCCGGAATTACCGCTTTCCAATTAAGGAGAACCCCGCCAATATCAAATACTATTACTTTAGGTTTAGTGCTTAGCATTGGGTTATGATAACAAAAAGCTGGGGTGATAGATACCAGTTTTTAGTAAGATTTAGTTGAGTTAACCTGAAGAAATAATGCCAAAAATTAAAGCAATTCCAAAACCAATTCCGAAAATCCACAAAAAAATTAAACACAATCTATGAATAAACCACTCCTCTTCTGTAAATATTCTACCTAGTTTTATATATGAATTTCTTGATAACCACTCTTTTGCTTTTAATAAAGCGTACTTATCTGCTTCTGATCTTAAAAGAAAAGTTTTTTCATCCCATTGAACTGGATAATCTTCCCAAACTCCGTTTATCTCCATTCTAATAATTGCTTTTGGGGTAAAGAATATATAATTATTATCTTTGTAGGAGCATAGAGTTACGATATTTCTATTTGGATTTTCTTCCTTTTTGCTTTTCGTAGTTCTATTTTATCAGAAGTACAAAATACCTTTGTAAATTTTTGTTATTTACGTTGCAATAAAGTGTACGTAGATGTATACCTTAAAAGAACGTAAATTCTACAGTTATTTTTAAGATATAATTAACCTACGAAAATATACTTAGACATTGACGACACTTTAATAAACACGGATATGTACGATGTTCGTCCTGCGAATCATCTTAAGGAATTTTTAGAACAAATGGTAAAAAATCACGATGTTTATTGGCTTACTACTCATTGTGACGGAGATGCCACATCGGCAGTTTTATATATGGGTAAATATGTTTCTCCTGAAGTTGTTGATTTAATAATGAGAATAAAGCCAACAAAATGGAAAGTATTTAAAACAGAAGCTATAAATATGAATGAAGATTTCCTTTGGTTTGATGATGCTCCTACCTGGGGAGATATTGAAAATTTAAAAAAGCATAATAAGTTGGATTCTTTGATAAGAGTAAATTTGGATGAGAATCCGGATATTTTAA
>CAZGHA010000071.1:0-2698 GCA_964525475.1 uncultured Candidatus Saccharibacteria bacterium
TTTGGTCAAAATCATCTCCACCAAGGTATGTGTCTCCGTTTGTTGATTTAACTTCAAAAACACCATCACCAATTTCCAAAATAGACACATCGAAAGTCCCGCCTCCCAAATCGTAAACGACTATTTTTTCATTTGTTTTTTTATCAAGACCGTAAGCTAAAGAAGAAGCCGTTGGTTCATTAATAATTCTGTCTACTTCAAAACCTGCAATTTGCCCAGCTTCTTTTGTAGCGGTTCTTTGAGAGTCGTTAAAATATGCTGGTACTGTAATGATTGCCTTTGTTATTTTCTGTCCAACAAAAGCTTCAGCATCCGTCTTCATTTTTGCAAGAATTTTTGCGGAAATCTCTTGAGGTGTGTAAATTTTTCCTTCAACTTCCACACAAGCAAGTCCGTTTTTTCCTTCAACTATTTCATAGGGGTAATCGTTTTTGATTCTTTGTACTTCTGGATCATCAAATCTTCTACCCATTAATCTTTTTATTGAAAAAATTGTATTTTTTGGGTTTACTACTTGTTGTCTTTTTGCTGGGATTCCGACAATGTTCTGGTCGGGCACCACGATTGATGGGGTAGTGTTTGCACCTTCCGCATTTGGTATTACTTTTGCAGTACCACCTTCCATAACAGCCATGCAACTATTTGTAGTTCCTAAATCTATTCCTATAATTTTTGACATTTTTATATCCTCCTAATTATTGTTGACCCACAGCCACTTTGGCTGGTCTTAACAAAAAACCATTTAATAAATAACCTTTTTGAATAATTTTTAAAACTTTGTTTTTCTCACCTTTTTGAACTTCTATGGCTTCCATAAAATTGTGATCAAAGTCTTTTCCTTCTGCTTCAATTTCTTCGACCCCAATATTTTTTAAAACTTTTTGCAAATCTTTTAAAGTTAAATTCAAGCCCTCGTCTTTAGAGTGTTCTTGTATTTTTTCTAAGTTATCAAAAAAAGGAAGGAAGCTTTCTACGATTTGTATTTTTACTAATGTTAAGAAATTTTCCTTTTCGTCTGCAGTTCTTTTTTCTAAATTGCTGTAATCAGCAAGAGCTCTTTTCCAACTGTTATCAAGACTTTCTACTTTATCTTGAAGTTCTTTTATCTGGTTTTCATAATTTTCTTGTGTTTTTTTCGAAGGGATACCCCCTTCCTTTTTATCTTCTTTCATAGTGATTTTAGGCAGTGAGGTTAAATTTACCAGGACCCGCCAAGCTCCTCCAAAATTTTTCTTGTATATTTAACTATAGGTATGGTTTTTGAATAGTTAAGTCTTGATGGCCCAAGGATTGCGATGTTGCCTGTTTTTTCACCAATTCGAAAAGGTGTGAAAATTAGCGTACTTTTATCTAGTTTTTCTACGGGGATTTCGTCGCCGATTAGGGTGTAGGTTTCTTGCCCGGGCATTACACTTTGGAAAATTCTATTTAATGTGTCAAATTCATCAAGAATTTTTAAGGTCGCTTTGGCGATATCTATATCCCAATATTCTTTGTGTTCAAGAACATTTACGGCCCCTGCGTAGATTACAAATCCATCATCCGTGGTGGCAATTGATAAACAGTCGGTTGCCTCTGCTAAAGCTAGGGTGGTTTCTCTTAAAAGTTTTTCTACTTCAAATCTGTTTGTCCAAAGTCTTTGTTTTAATGCAACTTCTTGTAAAACTGGTAATTCCTCCTCTGTCATAAGGTCTTGAATGTATAGTTTGTAGGCCATTTTTGTTGGCACTCTACCTGATGATGTGTGAAGCATTTCCAAAAAACCCATATCGATAAGTTTTGCCATTTCGTTTCTGACAGTGGCGGGGGAGCACCTTAAATTATGGTTTTTGACTATCTCTACAGAACCAACCGGCTCGGCGGTGGTTATGTAGTCGTTAATAATAGCTTGTAATAATTCAATTTGTCTTTCGGTCAACATCTTATCAGTAATATAGCACGAGTGCTAAATGTGTCAAGAGGGATTTTGTGGGGGCCCGGCCTAGGGCTCAGCCCGTCCCGGGATGAGCCCGGAAAAAAAAGCTCGGATTAGGTTGATTTCTTGGGGTGGTGGGCTGAGCCCTTGGAGGGCTCAGCCCTTTTCTGATATACTTTTATAAAATGAAAGAAAGTCTGTCTAAATATTTAATAGCCCTTGCTTTCTTGTTAATTGGTACAGCTATTCTTGTTTCTTCAAGAAAGGTCGGTAACAGCACTTTAAATACAAAAGATAATTCCAATAAAGCTAGTATATCTTATAACTTAAATACTTCAGATACACTTGGTGTTACCAATTCATCTCAAACAAAAGATAACCTCTCCCCAGTCCAAGCAGAGCAGGTTGGGTCATCTCCTGAATCAGGAGCAACATCAACTGCAAAACAAGTTTATGATTTTTTAGTAGGTAAATCAGATCCAGACTACGGAGCTACACAGCCAAGCGATTGGTCATTTAACTTTGGTACATACTGGAACAGAATGCTTTACTCTGCATTCTGGGAACCAGATGGAACAGCAACAGAGTCAGATGTCCTACAAGGTAAAACATTCTATTCAGGTTCCAACAACAGAGTTCAAAAGATAGGTACGGGAGAATATGAAATACCATCCTTTTATGAAGAACAATCCCTAATTGAATACGATGATTACGAAACAACAGACTCGTCAGAAGACAGTGCCTTGGAAGAATCATCATGGACTAACCCTGCAACAAATGTAT
>CAZGHA010000072.1:0-2665 GCA_964525475.1 uncultured Candidatus Saccharibacteria bacterium
TTATTAAATATAAATCACATAAAAAAATTGACTTTGGAATTTGATTTAAACGGAAATTTCATCGATTTCACTAAGAATTTAGCTAGTATTTTAAACAAAGATAAACTTGAAATTACTATAGTCTCGGGAACTCTTACTCAAATTATACAAGAATTTTTATTTAGGGAAGATGTCAAAAACAGATTAAATTATATTGATTTTAATATTTTAGCCACAGACCTAGATATGGATTCAGATGGTTATTTTATTGGAGACATAAAAAACACGGAAGAGCTGGTTTATAAAGGAAATTTTCCAGATAATTGTTTAATTATCGGTGATAATGCCATGGAAAATTACGGATTAGGTGAAAGACTTGTTAATGTTCAAAGTTACAAACCGGAAGAGGCAAAAGAGATAGCTGAGAAGTTAGTTTCTACAACATCCTAGTAGTAAGCTACCCCAAAATAGGAAGACCACCATCGAAAGCATCTAGGATAGATTTTCCATCCATGTTGGAAGGAACAACAACATTTAGATCTGTTAAAGCTTCTAACTCACTTTTTTTCAATTTTTTAGGTTTTTCTTTGCTTAAAACACACTTAAAATTCAAGCTTTCTCCAAAAACTGATTCGCTTAAACCTTCTAAAAGTTTTCTTGTTCTTGCACTTTCAATTCTTTCTTTATGAAAAGGGTAAAAAACTTCAACGATAAGAGATTTGCCCTCCACACTTACAGGTTTGCATAAAGTTAAAAGGGCTGTTAAAGAGTGATTTAAATCTTTACTATCTTTAACGAATTTACTCCAACCTTTTTCAATGTCCTTAAAAGGTACAGCTGGTTCTTCAACTTTTTTTTCTTCTTCATCATCCGAGTCTGATTTAGTGGCAGGTTCTTTTGATTTTTTGGCTGAAAGAGCTTCCTTTTCAAGAGACTCTTCTTCTTTCTTTTCATCCTTTTTTTCCTCACTATTTTCTATTTTTCTGGTATTTTTGGGAATTGAATAACCATGTGTTTTTGGATCTACATAACTACTATCATCGGGAGAGTCGGTGTCTTCTTCTTTATCTTTTGAAGAATTTTTATCTTTGGAACATATTTCAACGATGGCTATTTCTACAGGAAGTTGTGTAATAAAAGAACCTCGAATATTTTTATGAGCTTCCAACAATATATTTATTGTCCTAACTAGCCATTTCAAATCAGCTTTTTTTACCTGCTCTTTTATTTCATCAAGAACCTCTACTGTGGTATCGGTCATAGAATCAGAAACTCCTGATTTTACAAAAAGCATTGACCTTAAATATTTTAAAAGCTCCCCTACCCACACATAAAGATCTATCCCCTCTCCATAAACTTCAGAAACAATATCAAGTGCTTTTGGAGAATCTGAATCTAATAAATAACCAACGCACTCAACATATTTTTTCTTTGAACTTAAACTTAAAAGTGTATTAACATCCACATCACCTTCGTGAACTTGCTCTAAAAGCACACTAGCACCTCTGTAATCGCCCATAGAAGCCTCGGCTATCTTAGACAAATCATCATCAGAAATTTCAATATTTTCATTTTTAGATATATTTTTTAAAACTGTAGTTATTTGACTTACTGAAGGTCTTCTAAGCTTTAGAACCTGACATCTCGATTTAATGGTAGCAGGGATTTTATGTTCCTCAGTTGTACAAAGTATAAAAGTGGTTTTCTTTGGTGGCTCCTCCAATGTCTTTAGAAGTGCATTAAAAGCCTCAGTGGTCAACATATGAACCTCATCTATGATATAAACCTTATTCTTCCCCATTGTCGGAGCTAATCTTATCTTGTCTTTAAGATCCCTAATATCGTCAATTCCTCTATTGCTTGCGGCATCGATTTCGATTAAGTCAATAAAAGAACCTTCTCTTATTGAAACACAGTTAGAACACTTATCGCACGGGTCTCCGTTTGGTTTTAATTTTTCACAATTTAGGGCTTTGGCCAAAATCCTAGCGATGGTGGTTTTTCCGGTTCCTCGTGGACCTACCATAAGATAAGCATGGGCGGTTTTTCCTGATTGTACTTGCTTTGAAATGATATCGGCAATTTCGTTACCGTTACCCATTTCACTGAATTTTTGCGGGCGATATTTTGTATAATACATAACTCACTGCCTCTAGAGTTTAGTATAAATGTTGGGGGGAGACAAACCACTAACTTTTATTGGAGGATTTTTGAGAGGGCTCAGCCCGCGGCGGGCTGAGCCCAGGAAATTAGGAAATTTCTAATCCCTCCTGACGCAACGCACGCCGACGCCACCGGTCTTAATGACGTGGTTGCTGGCGCCGTAGTACAAACCCACGCTCCACGCGGTGGCGCTGTAGTCTGAACGCTCAGTAGAAGACCAAAAGTTGCTCGTAGTAGTAAAGGTTGCACCAGCTTTGTTGTACATTCCATCAACGTAAGCACGCATCAACTCCTTTTGAGAAGGCAGGTACCAATCTGTGTTGCTTGTACCTCCTGATGTTAGGTTTAAAACTGCACAGGCATTTATTGCATTACCACACTGGGGGTCTGTTCCTGATGTACCGTATGAACCTCTTGGAACTGTTGAGAAGAAATCACATGTTGAATGGTCTTGATTTGGAAATGAGTTTGTATAATTACCTAAGTTATTGCTCCAATAAAGACCTGTTCTTGTGTCTTTCCA
>CAZGHA010000073.1:0-2623 GCA_964525475.1 uncultured Candidatus Saccharibacteria bacterium
CCACAAGTTAGGCTTGTGGGGTTTTGGTACACCATCAGGGGATCGAACCCTGGACACCCTGTATAGTCGGAGAGGTTTTTTGTAAGCCAGTAAGTGCAATGGACACAGCGACAGACCCCAGCATTTGCAATAGATTCAAGCTTTTGTCACCTAGTATAATTGTTAATAATTTACCTCAATTTCTGGTATTTATGAATAAAAAAGTGGACAAAAAGTGGACAAGTTTTTGTGAATAATTATTCCTTACTATGCATAAACCAATTTATTTCAAAAGGTTCCAAAATAGACTTTATATTAAGCCAATCAAAAAGTAAGCACATCGATACTGAATGTTTAAAGACATAAGTGCCTGGTAGTACCGCCATTAGATTAGCCTGTAAATGGATTTCGGAGGTCGATGGGAGAATAACCTTTATCGAACCACCAAGTCTCAGGAACAACGGAGACCATTACAATAAAACGTTACAATAAAAATGAAACGATTGTTACAAAAGCATGGCATATTATTACAATATACACGCATAATAATGCGGAACCCCTTTAATGTCCTCAATACAATGATACAATATTGAGAGATTGGTAAGTGTAAAGGAGGGAAATGTCGGATGAAGGGAAAGAAGAAGGTGAAAAAACCAATCTACAAACGATGGTGGATTTGGCTAATCACGATAGTAGTAATAGCCTCAATTTTTGGCGGAGGGAATGATAGCAGTGAACAAACTACTGCTGATGCAGATTCGGGCGGTAATATTGTTCAGACAGAAGTGGCGGAAGAGGCAGCGGAAGAGGCAGCGAAAGAGGCAGCGAAAGAGGCAGCGGAAGAGGCGGCGAAAGAAGCGTATGAAGTATATGAGAATGCTGTCGGAAAGAGGGCAATCGACATTTTCAATGAGTTAGAGACCTTGGGTTACAAGGTAAGTTTCAACCATGCCGTAACGCAGATGGATTTCACTACTACTGTTCAATATACTAGTGATCCGTCAGATATTGAGTCCTATATGCTGTGGGTTATAACTGCTGTTGATTCATATAGTGCCACTTCAAAAACTGCATCGTTCTTTATCAATACACACGAGATGATTCAAGAATCACAAACTAAAAGCACAGCAAGGGATGTACTGGAGGCCAAACTGAGTCCATCAGTCGCTTGGGGTGCTGTCGATTACTACGGAAATAGTCAATATCCGTTTGGATTTAAATTGAAAATAGCATCTGGTATGCTTGCCGAGACTGCAGAAGATGAGAATACGTGGTTTCTCAAAGCCGAATGTGAAGTAAAAAATTCATACGGAACATGGGTGGCCGGTGTGTGTGAAGCCCGTGTTTCCGGCACTACAAAGTCCCCTCAGATTGATTACTTCATGGTTTATTAATGTTCTAGCATGAAACACCATGCGTAGTAGATAGCACAAAAGTATTACAGAGGGGGAATAATTTTGGAAAAGTTATGCTTTGTTAGGTTGTAGACTGTGTATTTAGAATGGGTTTCACATTAAGTATCAGACAGCCAGGCGGGGGGGAGTGGTCAATGAAATTTATACTAGGAATACTGGAATTTTTTGGTTTTGTTATATACGGTTTTTTTAGTGCTTTCAGTAAACGTCATTTTTAGTGGATATTCCTTTCTGAAAATGAGGTAAGCTAAAAATCTATAAACTTTTGCCAGAAGAAGAGAAGGAAGAATGGTAATAATAACCAAATTGTGTTAGAATATTCGAACAATGATATTTTATGTTTTATAATTATCCAAAATAGATTTTTAAACAAAATGAATGATCAACCAATTGCACAAAGAAGTGCTTGGTTGATCATTCAATCACTACAAGCATGAGTAATTGACAGTAGCTAATCCATTTGCTGGAGTTTTTACAATACGAGAAAGGTTGACTAATGAAAAGATTATTTAATAAGGTATTAGATAGGACCTATTCAGCACCAATTGGTGCTGCTGGTTGTTTAATACTATTTTATATAATTCAGGTTGAAAAACTATGGATAATATCGCTTAGATATTTTGTGCTTACGTTTCTAATATTAATATATGTTTGTACTACAACTGCTATAATTGAATTCCTTACTAATAAAAACTACTTTGAGGAGAATAAGCATGAAAAAAGAAATTTTAAAATATTTCACATTTTAATTATATCAATATTTTGTGCTATTTTTGCTATGTTCTATATTGTTGCTCTGTAAGTTAAATAAAACAATATTCTCAAGAGTTTCGTATGTTAAAAAAGAAGTCGTTGCTAAAAAAAGTGTATCTTTAATCATCATTCCCAACGACTTAAATGGAGGATTTCATATGAGTAATGATATTGGGTGGAATGGCTATAAAGTTGTCGATATTATTGAAGAAGAACATAGTGTGCTAATTTATGTCCAGCCAGAAAAAGAGACCCGAAAATGCCCAAATTGCGGTTGTGGGAATTGTTATGTTAAAGAAAAAAAAGAACGATTTTATAGGGATGTAGAATTCATGGGGAAACATGCTGAAGTGGCGATTGTGTCTAAACGATTTATCTGTAATGACTGTAACAATACTTTCTATTCCGAGATTACGTCTATGTGGTCTGCCCCCGATCTTTGGTCCAGTTTCAAAGTTAGTCCGAACCGTTTTTAT
>CAZGHA010000074.1:0-2616 GCA_964525475.1 uncultured Candidatus Saccharibacteria bacterium
GAAAACTTACTAAATCTCCTTCAAGAAAATCAAAACCTTCTTTTCCTCTTATGGCGACATAGTCAGAGTTTCTCATCAACCTTGCATCATAATCGTAAAAAGCTTTTATACCGCGTAGGACTTGGGGCCTGATTTTTTCAAGTCTTTCAAGAAGTTCGGTAAATTTTGATTCATCAGGTAATTTTAAAAACCCTCCTATTGTTGGAAATGGTGCGTGTATGGCAGCTCCTATAATAGTATCTGATATGTCTGATCCAAGCTGTTTTATATCAAAAGAATCGTGAAGAAGAGTATGTCCGATATCGTCGTGGTCATCTGGTATGTCTAGAATTGAATCAATTCCCAAAAGATCGGGAAGTACAAAAAAGTATAAATGAAGAGCGTGGTCTCTTATCATTAACGCGTCGTATGCAAGTTTTCTTAATTTTTTAGTTTGTTCAGTAACCTCAATGTCTTGTGAATTTTCAACAGCTTTTATGGCAGCAAAAAGATGAGCTACAGAGCATGTCCCACAAATTCTCGATAAAAATGATGGGGAGGAAATAAAAGGCTTTCCCTTTACGGCATCCGTATAGAATCTTCTGTAATCTTGGATCATAAATTTTAAATCGGTTACTTTTCCATTTTCTATTGTTACTGTTAAACCAGCAGACCCCTCTATTTTAGTAATATTTTCAATTGTTATATTTCCGCTATGCATATTAAACTATCTCAAATAATTTTAAGTACTTTTCTACTACTGACATAAATTTAGGTACGTTCATGGGACATCCCTCTACTTTATCATCCACATTTATTACATCTTCAAGTTTCTGAACTTTTTTATTGTAATTAAAATGTTCAAGATACCATTTAATTCTTTCGCTAATTTCGTTATCGTCGAAATTATTCCTAGTTGCGGAGGGCATTCCTGTACAAGCACATTGTCCTATGGCTACAACATATTTTGCATTATCTCGTATTTCCTTTACTTCTTTTTCTTGGGAAGGGGATGAGATTGCACCCTCAATAAAAGCAACATCAAGGTCTTTAAGTACGTTTTTTGTTTTTAGGGATTTAATGTGTTTGAAATCTATAACTTTTTTCCATTCATCAAAATGTTTGTTAAGAAGTTCTGTAAAAAGGATTGTACTGTCTTCGCTACAAGTAAACGTAAACCAACCAATTGCAAGTTTTTTATTTTCTGTGGCAGAATCCTTTGATTTATCGCTGGGATAAGAGCTTGAAGGAGACGCAGAAAAGAAGAGATTCTGGTCTTTAGACCTGAGATCTTCATTTTTTTGAGTTTGGGCAGTTTCCATACATATGTATAATATCAGATATGTGTTTAGCTGTACCTGGAAAAGTAAAAAAGGTAGAAGGGAAGTTGGTTACTGTATCGTATCCAGGACAAGATAGGGAGGTTTTTAACGGCGGGATAGAGGTGAAAGTTGGGGATTACGTTTTAGTTCAAATGGGTATAATTGTTAAAAAAATTCCAGAAAAAGAAGCTAAAGTTGCCCTGAAGTCTTGGGGTGGCAAATAGATTTTTACCTTTTTTAAATACGTTGGTGTGATATTTACTTTTCCTGAAGAATTCCGACAACAGGGTATTTGGTAATTTGACTTTTCACATGTTTTTTGTAAAAACCTTCGGTTAGTTCTTCTCCTGCTAGGTGCCCGAAGTGTGTTCCATTTTCAAAAACCTCCGTCATATCGTAAACAACCCCATCTACTGCAGCGTAGGCTGGGTTCCCGTCTTTTCCATTGTATTTTGAAAGCTCTTCAATCGTGAACACTTTTTGTTCAGTGTTTGTATTTTCTATATTTTCCCCGTCAATATTTTTAATCACGTCGCCAGTTACTTGGACGTTTTCATTTTCAATAGTTGTTTTTTCTATAACTGCATTTTTATTTGCGTTTACTTTTTTATTGTCTCTCATTACAAAAACTTCCAGATAAATAAAACCTAGAAAACCAAGTGTGTAGGCTAAGATTAATAATATTTTAGTAATTTTATTCCAAATTCTTTTTCTCATCATGGCGTTTTTAATGGCCAACGATGTGTGTCCGACAAAAGCTATCATTGTAATAGTTGGAAGGATGTTTCTGTGCATGAACAAAGAAGCTTTGCTATCAAAAATTCCTTTAGTTAGCCCGTAGCCACTCAACATATAGGCGATTATTGAAAACAATAGTACCCACGCTGAAGCTCGGTCTATTTGTATTAATGATATTTTATTTTTCTTTGGTTCCATTTTATATTTTCTTAATCAGATTAGGATTAAACTTAAACCTATCCAGTAATAAATAAATAATTTCCACAATACCCAATGTGTTTAAAAAGAGTACTGCAACAAACCATATTTTATGATCATTTTTAGATGCTCTCCAAAGTACAAATCCTTTTAGTGCAACAAATAACATGGTGTAAATTACAAAAAAAGTTTTATTTTGAATATTTAAAAAATCCATAAATGAATTGTATCAGATTGACGCTGGTTTTTTTAGATAGAGAGATGGTTTGCTAATAAAATAATTTCAATTTAATATTTATTTATGAATAAAAAAACATTTTCAACATCAGAAGCTATTTCGTTCGGTTGGAATACTTTCAAGTCTAATTGGAAGTTTTGG
>CAZGHA010000075.1:0-2577 GCA_964525475.1 uncultured Candidatus Saccharibacteria bacterium
TGAGGAATTCCTCGAGCATGTTTCTGAAGTTGCCGCGAAAATGGGCAATCCTTACTTTATTTTTGACCGCAATGACACGGCCAAGATTTCTGAATGCTGCCGTCTTTCTTTTGAACTATCAAAAGAGGATTTGAAAGATGCGAAAAAGCCTTGGCGCATGCGCTATGCGGCTTGCCCTTATCTTTCCCCCAACATTCCTAGAATTGCCTATCGAGCTAAAGGCTCGGATGAAAAGTTCTTCAAGTATTTAGACGAGACTTTGGATTTACTTTTTAAAGCTCATTTGCAAAAAAGAGATTTTTTCTCTAATATGTGCCTAATTAAACTAGAAGAAGGAGATAGAAATGAATATACAAAATATTAAAATAGTTTTATTAGTAACTTTTGTGGTGTTCCTCTTTTCTTTAAGCGGGTACATAAAAACCGCCCCAGTAAAACGAAAGACCAAATCTCAGAGATTGGTACACGGGCTATCGATTACGGTAGGTTTATTATCCTCTCTGATTTATTTATATTTGACCTGTTTGTGTTTTCTTTGGTTTTTTGGTTTTTAATTTTGACTCCGATGTAATTAACTAATTTTACATCGGAGTTTATTTAAATTTATTAATAGAACAGACATGATAAAATACCCTTACCAGATCCAATTTTAAATAAAAAAACCCAGAAAATTGGTGAGATAACTGATGAGATAAAAGAAATTGCGCAAGATCTTATTGATACAGTTAAAGTAGCGGATGATCCAGAGGGTGCTGGCTTAGCAGCTACTCAAATAGGTGTTTCAAAAAGAATGTGTGTAGTTAGAAACTTTTTTGAAGACCCGCTTGATGAAAATAAAATAAGATCAGATGACATAGTTTTGATAAATCCAAAAATAACCCACTTCTCAGCTGAAAAAGATATTGATTGGGAAGGTTGCTTAAGTGTTCCTGATGTTTATGGAAAAGTTGAAAGAGCAAGCAAAATAAAGGTTACTGCAAAAGACATTGACGGTAATATTATTAAAATAAAAGCCGAAGGATTCTTTGCACGTACTATTCAACACGAAGTCGATCATCTAGACGGAATTCTTTTTACTGCACATATTAGAGGTGAAACATTAACTCAAAAACAATTTGACGAAATGATTGATAAGCAGAAAAATGAGCAAATCTGATAAATCAACTAAAATAATATTCTTTGGCACATCTGATAGATCGTTGCCAATACTTGAGAGTTTAAATTCTAACTTCAACCTCACACTATGTGTAACTAAAAAAGACACGCTGTTCGGAAGGAACCAGATTGAAAAAGAAACCGAAGTTAAAAAGTGGGCAACCGCTAACAACATAGATACATTGTTAGTGGACTCATTAAAAGATACTAACTTAGAGTATTTACTAAATAAAATTCAAAATATAAAGCCAGATTACGGAGTAGTTGCTGATTTTAGTTTCATGATTCCAAAAAAAGTTATCGAAGCATTTAATGGTAATTTGATTAACATTCACTTCTCATTATTGCCTAAATACCGGGGTGCAAGCCCTGTTCAACATGCGATTTTAAACGGAGATGATAAAACCGGAATTACTTTTTATTTACTAAATGAAAAAATCGATGATGGCGATATTTTAAAACAAGTTGAGTATAAAATAGATTCAAAATATACATCTGGAGAACTATACGATATTTTATTTAAAATAGCAGCTCAAGAAATTCCAAATGTAGTTGCCAAGTATTTATCTAAAGAACTTATCCCATTTAAACAAGATGAAAATAGCGCAACCTATACTATTTCCAAAACTAATCCAAAAAATACATTTATTTTTAAAGAAGATGCCTTAATTGATTGGAATAAAACTGCAGAAAATATTGAAAGATGCATTCGAGCATACAACCCATGGCCTATCGCATGGTCTTATTTAGGAGAACTTGAAAAATCTAATTGTTTGAGTGAAAAAATAATTCTTAAAAATCACGTTAACAAAAATCTTAAAATCAAAATTTTCAAAGCAAGTATTTTGAATCAAAAACTTCAAATTGAAGAAATACAAGTTGAAGGAAAAAACAAAACAGATTGGAACAGTTTTAAAAACGGATACGTTGAAAAAATTATTTAGTTTCTACCTCTACTTCAGCTTCTTTATTCTCTACATCTTTTAATAGCTTCTCTGCGTCAATCTGATCCTTTTTTAATCTTTTTAAACAAGAGGCACACAATCTTACCTTCATGCTTCTTCCATTTATTACAAATCTTTTGACTCTAAGATTTATCGAATTTCTACTGATTGTTCTTCTGGTAACACGATTTCCAATCCCTCTTGGGACTAAGTTTCCCTTTTGATAAGTTTTTCCACATACCTGACATTGTTTAGACATAGCATTGAGAATTAAAACACAATTAGAGTTTTAAATCAATAAAAAGAACCCGCAAAAAAAGCCGGAAATGAATTTTTATCAAATTCGGCTTTTTTGTTTTAGTTTACCAATACCTTATTATTTTAAGCTACATCAACAAGAACCAGAAAATTCAGGATCCATGCAACAGTGTACTCGATCGCATTTCTTCGCAATCTTTTTTGGACACAAATCGCATCT
>CAZGHA010000076.1:0-2574 GCA_964525475.1 uncultured Candidatus Saccharibacteria bacterium
GTTCCTTGTTGAAGACTTTGAATAGTAATGTTATCTACGTCACTGTCTGTAAGCCAAATCTCAAAATCGGACTGATTTCCATTTGCATCTATCCATTTATCTTGCCAAGTTGTATCAGCGGGGTTTGCATAAGTGACCTGTACTGAATATTTTGTATCAGGTCCCGTTGTAGGATTTCCGTTTGAATCGTTATCTAGGTCAAGTGTATACAAAGTAGGATTTGATAAAGTTGGAATACCAGGTGTGTTTGCAGATGTATATACATAAGAAATTGCAGATGCTGTTCCAGTATTTATTGGACTGGAAGAATCTCTAGATTGAACTGTATATCCGTAACATTTATTTACATCTAGACCAGTGTCTGAATATGAGGTGCTTGTTTGCCAGCTACTACTTGTTCCTCCTGTACCTGCGTGACCGCTTGGACAGCTACTATTATTAAGTGAAAAAAGAAATTCAATGGGGGTAGAGTAGTCGTATCCTGTTTCAGCAGACATGTTTATTTGGGAATTACTAACATTTGAAGGATTTGTTGCAAAATACCATGCTGGTGAGTAATAGGTTTGAAGTATTGAAGGTGCAAATGTGTCTGTGAAAGTAACTATACATTGGCCTTGTGCTCCGTTAGCACCACTGTAGTTCGTTGTTTTGTATGCAACCGTTGAAGCTCCGGCACCTCCGGCGCCTCCGTAAGTACTTCCTGGGTTTCCGTTTGCTGAGGCAATAAGACCTGCACCACCGTTTCCTCCTCCTGTTGAAGTTCCTGTTCCTGCGGTGTTTCCACTAGCGTTTCCTCCTGCACCAGAAGAACCGGCGCCACCACCTCCAGCGCCTCCTGTGGTTCCCGTTCCTCCAACTGATCCTGAACCACCAGCGTATACAATATCCCCTGCTCCTCCTGATGTAGTCCCAATTCCAGGTTGGTATCCAGATTCGTAAGATTGTCCGCCAGCACCTCCTTTTGCAATTACAACATTTCCATCAAAAGTAGAATCCTCACCCGCTTGTCCGCTGATAAAAGACCCCGTACCCCCAGCTCCTACCACAATACTATAATAGGATCCTGGTATGCATGAAATTTCAGATCTGGCGGCGTATTGTCCTCCAGCACCACCACCTCCTCGGCCTCTAGTTCTGTTCGTTGTAATTCCACCACCTGCACCACCACCTCCCCAACACGCCACATCAATAGTGTAAATTCCTGTTGGGGTTAACCACGACCCTGAAGCTGAAAATGTATTTGATGCGGCGTAAGTTAGTTGGGGGTTTTTCGGAAATTTAATATTTTCAAAATATTTTTTGAAAACTATTGTGTATAAAAATGAAAATAAAGATAAAGCTAAAAGTATTTTAATAGAATTTGATTTTGGGCAAGATATCTTTTTCATACAGCACTCTGATTATATCTGATAATTGAAAAATTGAGCAGGAAAAATTAACTGTAATTACTTTTTATCTTTATTCGTTCCTTTGATATCTTTGATTAAAAAAATCAAAATAATACTTGATATTGAAATTAAAATTACCAAAGTAATAATCAGATAATTTTCTTTTATTATATTTAAAAGATTAAATGTTCTTGCCCCTAAAACAAGATTTTCTTCTGATGTGGATTCGCTGCTTTCTGGAGTATCCGTTAAACTTGCCAGAATTCTTGAAATCTCATCCTGGGCTTCTTGAATAAAAATTCCAAGATCTTTAATTACACCTTCAGAATCACTGCTTTCACTTAGAAAAGTTTCTATTTCATCGGTACTTTCTTTAACCACACTTATAAAATGGTTGGATAGTGTTATGGTTTCTTTTTGTAAAATTTCCTCATTGTTTTTTAATTCTTCGTAACTTGAAGAAAAGGGTTCTTGGATTTCCACTATTGTGAAAATTCCTGGATCGTTAATAAAACAGGTTCCGTAATCTTTGAGGTTACTGTTTTCAAAAAGTTCTTCACCGGAAATACTGGCGCATACTTGTCCGTTTGTTGGCTCATCAAAAGGTAAAAATACCGCGTAATTTTTTAAAATATCTGTTTGTTCTATATATACAGGGTCGCCAATTTTTATTTCATTTATAGGTAAAACAAAAGCCAATGAAAAATTAGCTAAAGTTGTGAGGGCAAGTGAAAAGATTACTGTTTTAATAATTTTACGCATAATCAGTCTTATTGTGGGCCGATTTCGAATCCCCAGTTAATAATTCCTGTGCAAGTTCCGGTTTCATCGTAATGTATTTGAAGACAGTCTCCTGCGGAAATGCTTACCTCGTTTGAGTTATCTGAGCAGTTTCTTACAGAGCCGTCCCCTACAACTATGCAAGAAAGTGAGGTTGCAGTATAAGTTCCTGTGCAAGAAGCAGATGATCTTACAGTAAAGGCACATGTAGAGCCGCTTTTCGGCGCCGATTGCATAGCACCATAAAGATTTTTTATAGTGGCGTTGTAGGGCACAGAAAAACCAAACATAGTGGTTTGGTTTGTGTTACATACAGAATATCCAAAAGGATTACACACAGCGTCTGCGGTAATTGACGTAGAACTTCCCCCTCCAACTACCGCCTTAGATGTTGTAGGTTGCCACG
>CAZGHA010000077.1:0-2537 GCA_964525475.1 uncultured Candidatus Saccharibacteria bacterium
TAAGTATAGCTGGGAGGTTGGGTGGTGTACAAGGGCTGTGTTTTTACTGGATTCAGTTATGAACTTAGTTTGTAAAATCTATACCCACAGGACAGTGATCTGAACCTTTAATATCTTTCAAAATAAAAACTTCTTTTAAATTCTTTTCCAAAACATTTGAAATAAAAACATAGTCAATTCTCCACCCGATGTTTCTTTCTCTTGAGTTTCTAAAATATGCCCACCAAGTATAGTGTCCCGGCTCTTTATTTAAATGTCTAAAAGTATCAATAAAACCCAAACCTATCAACTTATCCAACTTCTCTCTTTCGGGCGGTGTAAACATAACATTTTTTTCATTCTCTTTTGGTCTAGCTAAATCAATTTCTTTATGAGCAACATTGAAATCACCCATTAGAATTAATTTTTCACTTTTGTGTTTTTCTAAATATTTCAAAAAGTATTCATAAAAATCCAACTTATACTTCATTGCGTCCTCCCCCATCCCACCGTTTGGTATATAGATGTTAATTAGAGAAAATTTATCAAAATCAAGTTTTAAAAACCTTCCTTCAGAATCAAATTTCTCATGACCAATCTCAGCCTCTATTTTGTTCGGTTTAATTTTTGAATAAACTGCCACTCCGGAGTATCCTTTTTTAACCGCAGAGTTAATATATAAATGGTAATTAGAAGTAAAAAGTGAACTCGGGATTTGGTCTTTCTGAGCTTTAATTTCCTGAACTCCTAGGATATCAGGTTGAAATTCATTTAGCCATTCAAAGAAGCCTTTTTGGGATACAGATCTTATTCCATTAACATTCCATGAGCATATTTTCATGAACGAATCATTATCTCTTTTATTTCTTTAAATCTTAAGGGTAGGGTGAATTCTAAAAAGTGCTCTTTTCTTTCTGGTTCTGCAATATCAAAATACTCTTGCCACAAAGATCTTCCTACAATAAAACCTCTGCAATCATTTTCGGCCGCAATCTTTAATTGTTCTCTAAATAAAATATAGTCTGCTCCGCCCGAGATTATTACCCAAGGAATTGACCCCAGCGCGTTACTTACTTTTCTGCACAAATAATCGCTACCTGGAAATTCTAAAGCAAAAACATCAGGTAAAACACCTTTTTTCAAAAAGAATTCTACACTATCAAAAACTCTCTCGGTATTTTCAATATCCTCCGAAATAATTCCCAGAAATGTCGGGAGATTTTCTTTACGACCATCATCTATCACCTGAGACACAACTTTAAGTATCTCATCGGATTTATTTGATTGAGGGCTGAGATATACCAATATTTTTAATCCACTTGCTCCAATATTTTTAATTTGAATTGCATTTTTTTCAATAACTGTAATCTTATCTTCACCTACCGTTTCAAAACCACTTTTTTCAACAGGGAGTAAAAAAGCTTTATCGATATTTAAATCTTTAAAAGCAGGTAGACTGTATATTTCATCTAAAAGTATTCCACTAAAATCATTTTTTATACTTTTAATTATTTTTTTTATTGAGTCTATAGTTTCCTCGTCGTTAACTTTTTCTGGAAATTTTGGATTAATATATTTTTTAAAATTCTCTCTATGGTCAAAGGCAAGCATTAAGTAGTTGCCATTTTCGGTAAATTGGTCTAATTGCATATGACTATTCTATATTGTTTGGATAATATTTTAAATAGTTTGATGGCTACGGCACAGAAGATGGTTAAAAAATTAAATTTTGTTTTCACTTCCAAACATTTTTATTTTTTGTTCCACTATTTTTTGCATTTCTTCCATTGGTTTTTGCATAAATTTATAAGCTGCAATTTCATTTGAATTGTTTAAAACTTCCTGCAATACCATTTTAAAAGCAATTCTTAATTCTGAATTTACATTTATTTTGACTATTCCTATTCCAATGGCTTTTTTTATGTCTTCTTCAACTATCCCCGATCCCCCGTGAAGTGACAGGTACGTATTTGGAATAATTTCTTGAATTTGTTTGAGAAGCTCCAAATTTAAATTTTTATGTTCGGCGTAAATTCCATGTAAATTACCTACAAAACTAGCAAAAACATCGAAGCCTGTTTTTTCAATGAACTCTTTTGCTTGGTTAGGGTCAGTATAAAGTTTTGAATCTACATCAGGTTTAGAGTCCGTATGATCGGCCGAGCTTCCTTCAATGTGGTCAATTTCACCTTCTATCATTACTCCTTTTTGATGAGCATAGTCAGCAAGCATTTTTCCTGTTTTTAAAGCCTCTTCAAAAGGAACTTTTCCGCCATCAAAATGAACATAATCAAATCCTGCATCAATCGCTTGAATTATTTGTTGAGGGTCAGTTCCGTGATCTAAATTTAAAATAATTGGGACCGAATATTGTTTTTCAAAGGCTTTTCCTAGTGCAACAGCTTGATCTACCCCTACATGTCCTACTTCACCCGGTGAAAATTCAATTATTACCGGTGAGTGTAGCTTAGAAGCAGCATTAACTACAGCCTTCATACTTTCGATGCTTACCGCATTAAAGGCACCAATTCCAAACCCTTCGTTTTTTGCTTTTTCGA
>CAZGHA010000078.1:0-2284 GCA_964525475.1 uncultured Candidatus Saccharibacteria bacterium
GAATAAACTAAAGTACCAGGTCGTAATTCCTTTTTAAACTTTTCATATAGTTTATTCATATCACTTACGTAAATCCAAACATAAATGTGTGTAGCAGAAGATAGGTTTAATTTATAAAAATCTGCAAATTTTATCAAAATATTTTTTCTTTTCGACAAAAAGACCCCTAGTTTTGAAAAAATAAACGACACAAAAGAACTATCGACACCAACATATTTTGTGTTTGGGTTTTTTCTTGATAATTCAATTAATAACTTTGAATTACCACAACCCAAATCATAAAAAACACTAGTATTGTCTAACACAATGTTATCAAATAAATATTTTCTGGATGATAGTGGAGTCGTAATTGAGGGAGTATTTCCTGTAAACAGAAAATGCACTAGTGAAATAACGATAAGTACTGAGATTATTATCAAAATAATCTGTATAAAAATTAGCAATAACATAAATAATAATGGAGCATGCTAAATCCAATAAATACACGGGTCTTCCATATATCTCTAAAAGCCTGTTAAAACCTCGTCAAACAAACAATGGGATTGATAAAACAACAATAATCACGGACATCAGGTAGAGAATTTGAGATAAAATAAATGTTTTTTTAGGATATTTTATATAACTTTTATTTATCAAGAAACTTATTAAGATAACAAAAGCCACACTTGTTAGAAAATATGTAAACACATCTAAAAGTGGCGAGGTACCTGCTGGAGATGATGAGATATTTGAAATGTAAAGAGCAATATCGGCTTTTTCGAGGTCTCCAATTCCCGAAAGTATATAACCCACCAAATACATTACAGCGGTAACTACCCAGTCAAGAAAAAACAGCCTTAGAATATCTTTTGTAGCCATGCTAAATAAATAATAACATTTTTAAGGATTGATTAAAGGTTTGTAGAGCGCATAATTTTTGACATTTTGCCCAGATCTCTATCCTCGTACAACTTAGGAAGCATATCGGAAGGTTTCCATTTTTTCTTTAAAAGATGCAAATCAAACCCCGATTGATATTTGCCTTTTTCAAAATATTGATCCCCATCTCTTATTTTTTCGGTACTGTGAAAAATTATTTGAGCTATTCTTATACCCACAGGTAGTGGGATAATTGAGCTGCTAAAATTTGTGATTTCCATTGTCCACCTATTTATGTAACCTATATCTCCCCACCCAGCACATTTGCAAACTGCAATACCGATTCTTCCTATAGAACTTCTAGCCCTCATTTCAGATGTTACAGCAGGAAGCTCTCCTACCCCATTTCTACCTCCAATAAATTCAAGGGTGTGGGCTAAAATAGTCTCACTTGGAGCTATTAATATAACTTTATCGTCACCGCTTAAATTTTGAAAAAGATTTATTTTTGACTTTAATTCCTTTACAGAAACCGCCTCTTCAAGTTTTGCATACATTTTATTTAAAGACTCCTGATGAAAAGGATTTAATATCTCAGTGTGCTTTAGAGTTAACTGTCTGTAAAAATAATTTCCCAACCTCACATCGTAGCTGGTATTTGATAGATTTTGAGGATTAAATGGCTCAATAACAATATTTCCTGCCTCGAAGTGCTTTAATATTTCGGGCTTGGATAGAACGCTCATGTGTATCATTATATAGGTTTTAAAAAAATGGTGAATGGTTTGTATTAGTTCATTTCCCGCTTTAATACTTTCAGCTGGCGGAGGGAGAGAGATTCGAACTCTCGTGTGACTTACGCCACGCTTGGTTTTCGAGACCAGCCCGTTATGGCCACTTCGGTATCCCTCCAGATACAATTTATATTGTTATTTTAACATCTATAATATGCATATATGTCAAAATTCAAAGATAACGTGATAAAAGCTGTGAGAGGCATACCTAAGGGAAAAGTAGCAAGCTACGGGCAAATAGCAACGCTTGTGGGAATTCCAAGAGCTGCTATTCAAGTAGGGTGGGTTTTACATGTGTGTGGAGATGACGGTATTACTCCCTGGTGGCGAGTAATAAATTCAAAAGGTTACATAAGCACAAAGTGTTCTGAGCATACTCCAAATACTCAAAAGGAGCTTTTAAAAAAAGATGGTGTAATGGTGGGCAAATACCTTAATGTTGATATAAAAAAATATAGGTACTTACCTAGTTATCGCGTTCTCAAGAAATTTGAAATGAATGACGAAAGTATTTATGAGTTTTTAGAGAAATATAGAATTTAGATTTTGGTGGACCGTAGACGTTCTCTGCGCTCGCTTAGTACAGTCACTGCCAATGCCTAAGCTCGCTTCGCTCGCTGAGTCTTTGGTGG
>CAZGHA010000079.1:0-2258 GCA_964525475.1 uncultured Candidatus Saccharibacteria bacterium
AGATGGAGTATCAGAGCTTACGAAGATGAGCTGAAGTTTCTAAAAGAAGGATTGGGTGTTGAAAAAGATTTACCTGTTTTTATAACTGAGACCGGATGGGCACATGCAGAAGGGGAGACCTATAACTCATCTTATCCTAGTGTTGAGAAGGTAGCAGAATTCTACAAAATAGCTTTTGAGGAAGTTTGGTTGAAAGATGATCGGGTTAGGGCAGTGATGCCTTTTACAATAAGGTACGATCCACCGTTTGACCACTTTTCTTGGATAAACAAAGATAAGGTTCCGTATCTTCACTATGAGGAAATTAAAAAAATTGAAAAAATAAAGGGAGAACCTCCAGTTTTACTTACTGGGGATGTAGATATCTATAATTGCGGAGTGGAGTAGGCGAACATATGATACTAAATTTAAAATCCAATACATTTACAAAAGTGGCTAGCAACACAATTTACCAGATAGTAGGAAAAGTTATCAGCATGTCGATAACCATGGTTGCTGTTGTAATCATAACCCGAGCTTATGGCAGAGAAGGATACGGAGCATTTAGTTTAATGCAATCTTGGCCAGCTCTTTTTTTTGTCATTATTGATTTTGGTATAAATGCTATTGCCGCCAGAGAGCTTTCCAAAGATTGGTCTAAAGCGAACAAATACTTGGGTAGTATTTTAATTATTCGTTTGTTATTTTCATTGGCAATTATCTTATTACTCTTTGTGGGCTTAAATTATTTTCCTTATTCTTTGGAATTGAAAAATGGAATTAGATTAGGACTTTTTATATTGGTAACTCAGTCATTGTATTCAACTACAAATATATTTTTTCAAGTAAAACTAAAATATGATTACTCAACGATCGCTTATATAGCCGGATATGTATTTATTTTTATTTTAGTCTTGTTACTCTCGCGTTTAAATGTCGATGTCATGTGGGTTAATTTCTCTTATGTGATTGGCGGTTTAATAACGTTTTTGTTGTGCCTGTACTTTGTTAAAAAGATGGGTGTTACGCCTGATTTTTCTTTTGATAGAGATCTTTGGAAATTTTTGCTTCAATCATCATTTCCAATCGGGATAATGTTTTTGTTTAGTCAGATGAGCTTTAAAGAAGATGCCTTGATGCTTTCGTTTATTAAACTTCCAGTTTCGTACGGGCTTAACAATACTGAAAGTGTCGCTGTTTATGCTCTTCCTTATAAAGTTTTTGAAGTTATGTTGGTTGTACCTACATTTTTTATGAATTCAGTTTATCCGATTTTGGTAAGTCATATGACTGAAGGTAAAGAAAAATTGAAAAAAACTTTCACAAGAATAATTTACTTTTTGATTGGGTCTGGAATTTTGGTTGGCCTTTTAGGGATAGTGTTTTCTTCGTTGTCGATGAGACTACTTGGGGGAGAGGAGTTTTCTCAATCAGTCGGTGTTTTAAAAATTCTTTCAGCAGGACTTTTCATATTTTATTTAACATCTCCAATTTCTTGGTTAATAGTAACTTTAGGTTATCAAAAATATCTTCCATGGATTTACCTTGTTAGCTTTTCTTTTAACTTAATATTTAATTTTATTTTCATTCCAAAGTATTCTTTTTATGCTGCGTCGTGGATAACTGTAGTTTCAGAATTTATTGTTTTAGTACTTCTTTCCATTTTTGCTGTAAAGTGTTGGAAATTAAAATATGCTAAGTCTTAGTTTCTACATCACACTGCTCCTGCTGAGTTTAAATCAGGTTGGGGCTGTGTACAAAAGCGGGGGGATGAATTTGTATCTTTTTGATATTGCAGTTGTTGCCTTTTCATTTTATGGGCTGATTTACTTTTTATTAGTAAAAAAAACATTCAAAATTCAAAAATATGCCTATTTATTCATTATTTTTTCTTTTTTGGCCCTTACCTCTTGGTTTCTAGCATCTAGGGGACTTTCTTTTGAAAAAAATGTAGTTAGTTTCTTTTATCTTTTTAGATATATTTTTTATCTACTTTCAGCTTTGGTTGTTTTTAATATTGTTGATAAGAGGATATTAAGTAGGTGGAAGGTTTTTAATGCGTTTTTGTATTCTGGTTTTTTGATTGCTATAGCAGGATTTATTCAACTTGTGTTGTTACCTGATTTTACGGTTTTAGATCCGGAATTGGGGTGGGATCCTCATAAAAACCGTCTTGCATCGACCTTTTATGATCCTAATTTTGTCGGTGCTTACTTTGTTTTGTGTCTTACCATACTCTTAGAAAAATTTTATCCAAAAAACAGGTCCGAAAGACAAAA
>CAZGHA010000080.1:0-2252 GCA_964525475.1 uncultured Candidatus Saccharibacteria bacterium
CAGTACCTGTCCAGTATCTCTATGTTTTTATTCTTTGGGTAACCTTATTTTTACTGGGTTTTTTTATTATCTAACAAAAGATTCGTATAAAAGATCCCAAAGCTCGGTGTAGCCACCATCATATCCTAATGCCCAAATTCCCACGCCCCCAAGGTTGTACTCGTTCACAAGATCATATTTGTATTTGAGTGATTTTGCATTTTCGTAGTAGACAGTTCTTAGATGACCAGTTTCAGGGCTTGAGTAGGTAAAATAAGGAGATTTACCTTCTTCATTCCATTTTAAAATTGGATTAACTTCTAAAATTGTTGATAAAACGTGCTCGTATGACTGAGATTCTGAAAATCCGTTTTCATCTGACCCTTCCACTCTTTTTGAGTGGGGTGATTCATCTTCTACAAGCCAGTTATAACCGTAATAGGGCACTCCTAATATTATTTTGTTAGGTGGTGTTTTAGTTAGAAAATCATTGATTGTTTCTTTTACATCAATACCAGGACCTTCTATTGGTGATACTGGTCCAATTTCTTCTGAAGCAGGTTGGTGATAATCATAAGCCATAATGAAAATACCATCGGCGGCTCGGCTTAGATTTTCAAGATCCGAGCTTACACGACTTTGAGTTGCAGAATCTCCAAAAGCTGAAACCACTAAATACGTATTTCCATAAACTTTATCTAATTCGTCGTTTAAATATTTGGTCAATTCTGAAAATTTTACATCTATACCTTCATCAGTTCCTTCTGCGTGTTCAAAATTAAGATTAACGTCTCTAATTCCTTTTTCATCTAATTCTGTTTTGATATTTTTTACTAAGTTATCCCAGCATTCTCTACAATTTAAAAATTTATCGTTAGTCACATCTTGATGAGCAATTATTGTTAAGGCAAATCTAACCCCGCTTTCTTTGCAGTTTTTTATGAGCGTTTGTAAGTCTTCATTGTTTTTCCAATTATTGTATGCAGGCTCAAATACAGTGCTCCCATCTTCCCCTTCTGTAGTAGTCTCAAAATTTCCTTTTTCGTCGATATAAAGTCCAAAGTAGGCAATATCTGTAAGTTTATCTAATTGGAGGAATTCTATTTTTTCAATATTCCAGTAAGGAAGATACCCATATACTATTTTTTTAGGTTTTTCGGATATTTTTGAAAAACTTGATAATACGTTTGAGTTTTCAGAAAAAGGTTTGATAGCCTCTCCATTTACCGATACATCCATATTTTTTACCACCATTGATGCGGCAAATAACAGGCCTGAAAAAACAAATATTGAAATAACAAATATGATTTTTGTCTTCATTCAGGTTTATTCTACACGATTATTTTTGACAGGTCTTTATGTAAGTTAAAAATGTTAAAATTGAGTGGTAATGGGCAATGTTGGTATAAAAACTAAATTTTGGTTTCGTTTTTTTGTGTGTGTTGTTTTAATTTCAGCTGTGTTCTACTTAGGGTACGAGAACTACAAAAGTAAAAAAAGTAATCCCGTAGTTGAAGATATTGATATGGGTTTTGTTTTTCCTTCTGATGAGTGGTGGAAAGATGATGAAACGTGCACCGTTATTCAAAATATTGAATATTCGTATTATTCAAACGATGATCCTCTTTGGAAATCAAATAATAAGTTTGGTTTATACATTTATGCTGAAGAAAAAGATTTTTTTGAGATTGCTCAAAAATTGGTTAATTCAAATGGCGGGGAGTGGGGTTATGTTTTAATTCCCTACAACGTAAAGGATTACGATGAAGGTAAGTGGGGGAGAGTTTTTGACCAGTTAATAAAGAAAAAAATGATCCCAGTAATTCAGCTTTGGAATTTTGATGTTTCTGATTATCAAAAGGATACAAGAAGAGCGGCAGAGTTTTTAAATAAATTTGTGTGGCCTATTAAATACCGTTACATAAGTGTTTATAACGAGCCTAACGATGATAAATTTTGGAGCGATAGAGCAGATGCTACTGAGTACGCTAAAGTTTTAGATTACACAATAAAAACATTTAAAGAGGTGAATTCAGATTTTTTTATGTTAAATGGAGCTTTAAATACCAGCTCCCCTAACGACGATCAAAACATTGACGCATTTGATTTTATGAAACAAATGGATGATAGCGTTTCAGGTATATTTGATAAATTAGATGGTTGGGCTTCACATCCATATCCTCAACCTAATTTTTCAGGAAATCCTTATAACACCGGTAGATGGAGTATCAGAGCTTACGAAGATGAGCTGAAGTTTCTAAAAGAAGGATTGG
>CAZGHA010000081.1:0-2166 GCA_964525475.1 uncultured Candidatus Saccharibacteria bacterium
ACCTTTGGTTTTAAACTCAATAACCCCTGCTTTCTCTAGAGTGTCGCCGGATATATTTAAGAAAACAAGAGTCCCTGTCTTGCTACCTAGAGTAACTTGTTCTTCACCTTCAGGACTTGGTGGGATAGTGCCAAAAAATATTGATGCAAAATAACCTCCGCCTTTAGCGTCTTGTGGAATCCTAATTTCGTATGGAAATTTAACTCTTTCTTTCGGTCCAACCACAACGTTCTCAGCTGAAAAAATCCATGATGCTAAGCCTGTGCTTGTATCTGGTAAGAAATATGGCGAGCCTGTTTCTCCTCTGGCCTCAAAATTTTGTGAAGAGATATAGAAAGTAACCTCTTGATCTCCCTCGTTGTAAATTTCCAGTTCGTGATAAAGAGTCTGTCCGGGATCTCCCTCTATTTCAAGCCTTGTAGGTACAGTAAGTGCGTGGGCTGGTTGTTTTGAAAATATATAAAATAGAGAGAAAGAGAAAACGGCGAGAACTAATATTAATTTAGGGCAGTTTATTGTTTTTATCATAGTTTAGTTTAAAAATTCGCTGTGGCAACATACGTGAGAGCGGTACTATATGTTCCGGCAGGAGTTACTCCTGAAATATTTGCTAGGTAGAACGCAGATATAGTTTCTGTTGTTGTAGGAATAGTTTCGGATACAAACGGAGTCTCCGTATTAGCGACAAAGCTGTAATTAAAGTTCGGGGATACTTGGTTGTATGCTGAGGCAATTGATGCGTTGCCGTTTGTTGTAAAACCTATTGCAAACTGTTCTGTATCAGGAGTACCGTCCTCATCTCCGACAATGGTAGCTGGGTCTATTGTATCGTTATTTTGATTGGTAAGGGTTGCTCCTAAATAAGTTATTTCATAACCAGTGCTTCCGTTAGTAGCTACAGTCATATGGTGAGCTGCAACTGAAGGAGGATTTGATCCAAAAGGGGCGCTTCCTGTTGCAAATCTTGCGGTTGCTAAAGTTAAATTGCCAAATCCTACTGTGTAATCATCAATTGCAAATGATATGGTTTCTGTAATATCTGCGGTTATTACTACTATGTCGTTATCAATTATACTTACCGATACATTTCCTGAATCAGATGCAGCAGCAATAGAGATGGTGTAAGCTGCGCTTGATGTCGGGTTTATATATTGAGAATTGGTTGTGCCTCCTGTTGCATTTTCACCTATCTTAATACATACCTCATCTCCTATTCCCACAACAGCCGATGCTCCTCCTGAGGTGAGGGTAAGTACGCGGTTTTCTGTGTCGCTAAAAACGGCCTCCCACTGATCAACTCCTGCACTTGAAGCTACTAAGGTCTGATCTATTCCATCGCAGATCCCATCTGGCGTATTGTCTATTAGTAAATCGATATCTGTATAGTCGAGCGCTCCTTGTGGATCGTTAAGTCCATCAAAATCAGAAGGGAAAGTTATTACTATAGTTTCTGTAGAAGCAACTCCCGTTGGGGTAGTAAATTGTATCTCATGGTCTGCTAATACAATATCGCCACTTGAATTACCTAATCTACTCATAGCGTCAGACTTATTCTGTAGTGGTTCAGCCAAAACTTTAGTTGTGTAGGAAAATAAGATTACCAAGGCGATAGAAGGGAATATTTTTATTAGATTAAATATATGTTTTTTCATTGTAGTAATAATACTACATAGCGATATCACCCTGTCAATTACTTGATTTATTTTTTATACATTTTCGTTTTTTAAAAACTATCTTTGGGATTTAGAAATTAAATAGATATCATTAAAAAAGGCCCGCCAGAGGCGGGCCTTTTGCTTGTCCTTACGTTTTTTAATTATACTATTCTTTCGGATTTATGGGTGTAAGATCTTCTTCAGCTTCAGAAACTTCGGATTCAATTTCATCTTTGATATTTTCAATCTCCTCTTTTACTTCCTCCGCTTCCTCTTTCATTTCTTCCTTCACATCTTCTTTTATTTCTTCAACAAGTTCCTGTTTTTCTTCCATTTCTTTTTTTACTTCTTTCTTTATTTTTTCACGTACTTTCTTTTCTTCTGCAACTACACTTTCCGTAGGAGCTATTGTTACCTGTTGAGAAGTCAGAGTCTCTTTTTTAATCTTTTCAATTAGTTTTTTATTATGTCTTTTCATCATTCCTCTGAATAGAAGTATTATGATTATTAA
>CAZGHA010000082.1:0-2129 GCA_964525475.1 uncultured Candidatus Saccharibacteria bacterium
TCCTTATTTTTCGCAGTAAAATTTATACCCATTTCATATTGGTCTAAATCTTCTATTCTCGTTTGATAGGTTTCTCCTCTTTTTGTATATGTTCTAGAACCACCATTACCGTGATTCTCTAAAATTATTGGTAAATCTTTTGGAATCTCACCATTTTTATCTTCAGGCAAGAACAATAGATAATCATTATAATCTTTTCCAAATTGTTTTCTCACAACATACATATTTCTTACTTTTACTGGATTTCCATTAGAATCTCTTTTTACTCCAAGATTACTTAAAATAACATCACTAACTTTTATTTTTTCAAAACTTGTAGTGTGGTTTGATTGTGAGGTAGCATCCCCTTCATATGAAGAAGCAAATACTGGTATTGATGGCGTCGTATTTTGAGTAGTTGGCACTTTAGTAGAACTTTCAATTGGAGCGTTTTCCGCACTTTCAAACACTTCAACAACATTATTTAAATAGACAATGTTTTCTTCTATCTTTAAAACTAACTCTTTGTGCTTATTTTTTATTATATCTATGTTATTCAAAACTGTTTTAGATTTTTTGCCTTCCCAATTGGTTTTTATACTATCCAAACCGTTTTCGGTATCAGTCATAAACGCACTAACATCTTCCAAAAAAGCTTGGGTTTCTGTTTGCATTTTTCTTATTTTTTCTTTGGATACTTTTATATTTCCCATAACTCCTCCAATATATTAATTGGTTTTTATATCAAAAAATTCATATATCTTATCATATACTTCTCTATTAAGTGTTGCATCTCTCACCGTAGAGTGAGTAGAACCTCTTAAGTATATTGCTCTGATTTCGTCTGTTCCCATCATTTCTCCTATTGCTGTTCCAACATCTGCTTTAAAATTTTGATCTTTTATATCGTAGGTTAAGTTTTGATATTCAGGATAACTTTTCATAACTTGGTTTGTAGTTACGTTATATGAAACATTATTTCCCGCATTTGAATTAACAAAAAGAAGTGGAATTTTTTTATCTCTTATTTTATTTACAAATTCTGATGTTGGACGACCATCTATTGAAATATACATTTTTATTCCATCTGGATAACTTGCAATATATTTCATTCCCCCAGTCGCTCCAGCACTGTGACCATATGCAACAATATTATTACTATCAGCTCCCAAAGTATTAATTACATTGTTTTTTACTGCATCTATTTGTGAAAACTCACTTGCATAGTAATTCGGATTTTTTACTTGAGGCATTATATAAATTGCCTGTACGTTGGGGTTTGAAGCAATTTCTCTTAAACCCATTCTATCTTGTGGCATTCTTGTAATGTTCATGTTCTTTCCAGCCTCACCTGAACCATGAAATTCCATAATAACGGGCGAATTGGTAATTATATTTCCATTGGCATCAAGTGGTATGTTTAACAGATAATCCATGCCACCATAACTTCCAACATAAGCATTTCCAACCCTAATAAGATTACCGTTTTTATCACTTTTCAAACCTAGACCACCAATAACAGTTGTATCCATTTTTATTGTTTGGCTAGTCAATGATATTGTTGGTTTTGGAACTTCTGGCATTACCGTAGGTATGGGTCCTAACGGTTGTACACTTGAATCCGGTTCAATTGTTGGTGGAGGAGTTGGCGTCGGTGACGACATATTTTGAGTAGATGGTGCTTTAGTAGAACTTTCAATGGGTCCGTTTTCTGCACTTTCAAAAACCTCAACTACGCTATTCAAATAAACAATATTTTCTTCTATTTTTAAAACCAATTCTTTATGTTTGTTTTTTATTGTATCTATGTTATTTAAGACTGCTTTAGATTTTTTGCCTTCCCAATTGGTTTTTATACTATCCAAACCGTTTTCGGTATCCGTTATAAATTTGCTCACATTTTCTAAAAAGGTTTGTGTTTCTGTATGCATTTTTCTTATTTTTTCTTTAGATACTTTTATATTTCCCATAAATCCTCCAACATATTTAGTTATTTTTATATATCCTATTATTCATCATTATATCATTTTTTTACAAACGTCACTATTATTATCTCTCGATTAAAGATAGATTAACCTTGTTTCTTTCTAATTGAATATCGTCAACATAACAATCAATAACATCTCCAACAGAGAAAAGTTCACTAGGAT
>CAZGHA010000083.1:0-2067 GCA_964525475.1 uncultured Candidatus Saccharibacteria bacterium
TTATGTCTATTAAGTTCTCTAGAAATCTCTGACAAAGAAAAATCTAATTTAATTGTTGGACAATAAAAAAACAACTGTTTTACAAAATTAATAATCTTAATCGTGACCATTACTTAAAGATATTGCGTTTTACGACTTGATCCATAGTTTCATCCACCAAACTTTTAGTAAACATTTTAATTTCTCCTCGATAAGCCATCACCGCTTCATAAATTCCTTTTGACTCTTCAGTGCTTAAAATTCTTTCACTATTAAGATTTTGCAAATAAGATTTTAATTCAAGATCTGACCAAAAATATTTCTTTTCAATAGTATAACTAGTACGCAGGATACAGTTTATAAAAATAATTTGGTACAATATTCTATCCATAACTGCATCTGCAATGTTGGATGGTTTAGCCTCTTTTTTTGCTTCTTCAGTTGGATATCGATCTGGATTTATTTTTACTGGGTCGCCAAAATCTTTCATACCCATTAAAGCAAATTTTCCAACCCTTGGTAAAAGCGGCGCGCAATATCTAGCTTCATTTTTCCAATTCTTTAAGATTTTGGGGTTGGTGGCATTGTCTAAAAATTCAAAACGATCAGCCTTAATAAACTGATTAAGAAAACTATTAATACCATGTTGGTTCATATTGTTATAATATTCCATCAAATCACTGCCAAGATCTTTATAATTAAGCTCCTCGTATAAAATGTTGCCTTTTTCATCAGTAATTTCATCCAAAAATACATGAAGACCCTTACTCCCTGCTGGAGCTGAACCCCTGATAAACCTTCCATCTTTATCTTTCTGCCTTAAATAACGAAGAGGAGGAGCAAGAAAAGCATAATCTAATCTGCCGGGAACATCATTCTGGCCATCAGTGCCCTTTGAAGATACTTCTTCTAAAAGAATAGAATAGCCATTAATTAAGCCCCTCAAAGATCTTAATCCACGTACGCTTTCATCTAGCAAACCTCTCTTATTAAGCTTTCTTTCGACTGCTCTAACCTTAGATGCATCAAACATTTTGGCTAAAACATTTTCTTCTGCAACTTGACCATCTCTTTTATAACCCGGCCTCAGTCCAAACTGAAGGATTGTTGCTCTCCAATCAAATTTATCAACACCTTTTTCGCGATAACCAAGAACGTAAGATGGCCAATTAAATACATAGTACCAATCATCTTTTAAGCTGGGACTACCATCAGCATAGCGACAGTGATGCATAGTTAAAAGAAGGTGAGTTCTAAAAGCTAATTCAATAGCATGTCTATCAATTTGAACTCCTGAAGATACATTAGTTTGGCTGCTGTGCTCTTCGACATATTTTTGTGCTTTTTTCCATACATAGTCAATTAAAATATTCTTTTTTTCCCGCAAATTTTGAGTATTTACTCTTTCAATAGGCTTGCCATTTGGATCAACATTCCCAGTTCCTTCCTGACCATTTTTATATACTCTGTCAAACTCTTTCATACAAAAACTAAAAAGAGTGACGTCAATTTCTTTACGCTCTTTTCTAGGACTTTCTCCTTCGTTAAGTTGTTCGCCAAATTTTTCAGCTAAAACTGACTCAACCCCCATCTTCTGATTAAGCATGCTCCCAAATTCAGAATCAAATTCTAAACCACCTTTAATTAATTCTTGAAAATGTTCACCTTTAATAGGAAATTGATTGTCACCAACTTGGCCAAAAGAACTTCTTTCTCCTTTTTCCCCAGAGCCATCAAAAATTTTTGGTCTTACATACAACCAAGAAATCAATAACCATTTTCTTGCCAAATAATACTTATTAATCTTTTCATAATCTGTTAAAAAAGAACCTGCATTTTCTGCATTTTGTTGTTTAAGCCTAGCCGCAATATTTCTCATCCGATTTAAACCAGGCCCCTCAATAGCTCTAGCAAAAAAACCTTCGGTTAAATACTCTGCTTTTTCCATTTGCTCCAAAGTGTTAAACATCGCTTGTCTTCTGCTTTTATATTCTAATTGTAAAATCTTGATTTCTGTCCCTATTAAAATTTCTTTACTTACACCCTGTAATTCTTCTAATTTTGCGAAATATTCTTGAACTTTTACAA
>CAZGHA010000084.1:0-2043 GCA_964525475.1 uncultured Candidatus Saccharibacteria bacterium
TGTGTCTATACCCTTTTCTTTGGCTACATGAAAGACTTTCTGACCGTGCTCATCTGTCCCGGTAACAAAAAAAACGTTTTTATCTCCTCTTCTTTCTCTTTCAAAACGTGCGACACAGTCGGATAATATCTTCTGATAAGCGTGACCGATATGAATGACATCATTCACGTAATCTATTGCGGTTGTAATAAGAATTTTCTTTTTCACAAAGGAATTTTAGCACACAGGGCTGAGCCCGGCGAGGGCTCAGCCCGGGACGGGCTGAGCCCTTCGACACCCAGGAAAGGTCAGGCCTTGAGGGAAGAAAGAACACTACCAAAAAGATCTAACTTCCTAATATCATCGGAATTAAATAAAAAGGGCGCAAGTTTGTTTTTAAAATTTTCAGGAATACCCTCAAGTGCGTGTTTGTCTATGGCTTTTTGAACAATATCCTCTAAGTTATTTATCTCAGCAAAAGCCAAATCAACCATAGCACCTTGAGAATAAAGCCAGACGATATCATAGATATCTCTCGGTTGAGTTGTATTCCTCTGTACGTAAGCAGCTAATTTTTGAACTAATGTCTGATTAATTTTGTTTGCCACAATATTTTCAATAAACCCATATTTATTAAATAAAACCACTTCGGTACTTTGTCCTTTCCAAAAACTAGCATAGTCAATCTTAATCATCAATTTTTCTCTGGGATTCGTGCTGATCTTTAGTTCTTTCAACAAATTTGGAAATCTTAAGTCGAAATATGTCTTACCTGTAGGTAAATTATCATGGTCACTTTTTTTATCTGAATCCTTTTCCTCTTTTATTTGAGATCTTAATTCAACCTCTAAACCTTCTGCCTGAAATCTTCTAACAACTTCTGAAACCAAGCTTCTTACTTCAGTATTTAAAAGTCCTAAATTATCAAAATCTAAGTCTTCCGAAAAACGGTTAGAGTTTCTTAGTAAACGTAAACTGGTCCCTCCTACAAAGGATAGCTTTTCTGAATTAGGTAAAGAGTACATTGTAGCTATAAATTTAGATTGCAGATATTCCCTTATTACCCCACGTCTCTTATCTACTGGAGCTTGACTCTCTTTTGCAAAATTTAAAATTTGATCGAAATTAGTAATAATATTATGCATTTTTTATTACATCCCTCACCCACTTAGGAAAGTGCTGTGAATAATTAAGTAACTCTGTTTGATTTATATTATTTAGATCCACCCGGTATTCAGATAAATTCTTAACTTTTCTTATATATATTAAATCAAGCAATGCTTTTTCAGGATTTGCGATACTGTAGTAAAAACCACTTCTCTCATCCAGAATACTCTTGTAACCAAAAAATAAATTTTCGTTTATTTTACTGTATTTAAAATTACCTAAGGATGTATTTATTTTCTTAGATGTTACCGTTGTCACACTAGTAACAACACTAGAGATATCTGGAATTACTCCAAATATATTTAAGGCTGATTCTAAACTCACATAAGAAGGTGTGTAAAGTTTATTTGCTATAACAAATTCGTCTATATTTAAATTTGGAAAAACATACAATCCCCTTTTTAACCCAATCAAATCCCCTCGCTTTGTCATCCTATAAAGTTGAGTGTTAATCTGATTAACAGGCTCTTCAGGGAAGAGCTTTAAAACATCAGTTCTTGAAAATACAGGCATTTTAATGTTCGTCTTTAAATTTTGTAGTTTCATTAACAGTTAATATACAATAATGTATATTATCTGTCAACATACTTCCACATTTCAGTTTAAAAATACCAACAAAAACAGATACGGTAAATAGAGGAAATTCTAGTGAAAATAGACAGTGGGCTCAGCCCTCTGAAAATTAGCCCGTTTTAGGTTGATTTACCGTGAGGAGGGCTGAGCCCGCGGAATTACTGAGCCCGGGAAATTAAAAATTGGGAGGGCTTGAGCCCGTTCCGGGCTAAAGCCCCGAATTGGGAATTAATCCCGCCTGACACAACGCGTAGCGTTACCATTACCCTTAACGTAGTAGCTCGTGAGACCGTTATGCAAGTAGACGTACCAGGCAAGCGTGCT
>CAZGHA010000085.1:0-1917 GCA_964525475.1 uncultured Candidatus Saccharibacteria bacterium
ACGAAACCGATCGGGTGAATTATAATTCTAATTTTCCGATCTTCCCGGAAGGTTACGAAGTCGATTATTATCTCCACTGTAACCTCGGGGATATTGAACAGGTCGCTACTCCACGGTCCTGGTTCGGGCTTGTACCCAGGGTTTAAGAACTTTTGACGTATTACCCAGCAATCCGGGTTCTTGACAACCTTAATAGGTTTTTTTCCTCCTTTCAAAAACTTTACGTTAAAAATTTGGGTCATTTTCTCTCTTACCTTTCTGTTATTTTCCCTATTTTTGGGATGCTACTTTATATCATAAAAACAGCAATTGTGCAATATACTATGAGTTAGTGTTACAAAGGGGGTACAGGGTTATGTAGTTTATGCCGATAACATAGTGAAAAAACTCTTCCCGAACTTCCTCTCCTCCATGATGTTCAAACCGCTTCCCTCGACCAAAGTTTTTAAATCAAGGTTTTCACCGTGGAAGAATACAATTATTCCTTCTTCATTAAGAATATTTTTAAGATTAGAAACCAAGAATTTATGTGCTACATCTTGATAGAAAGGGTCCAAAAACACTATATCGTAGGTTTTTTCAGTATTAACAACATATTTAGCTGCTTCTTTTCTTGTAACTTCAGCTTTTTCCAAAAAACCGCAATTAATAATGTTTTCTTTTATAACTTCGCAGCTAAAATAATTATCATCAACAAAATCGCACCACTCTGCTCCCCTGCTTAAAGCCTCTAAACCCATATTCCCGCTTCCTGAAAAAAGATCTAAACACATGGCTCCTAAAACCTTTTCTCCAAGAATCGAAAAAACCGAAGATTTAGCAACTTCTTGAACGGCCCTAAAACCTTCAATAGCCGGAGCTTTTAATCTTTTATTTTTGGCAATTCCTGTGGTAATTCTAATTTCAGGTTTTTTTATTTTTCCATCTATTTTTGTTTTTTTCATTCTTGATTTCATAACTAGTTTGAAGTTATATACTCGCCCTTTCTTTGTGTCAATTTATTTTGAAGCTCCGGATACTTATTTAATTTTGGAAAATACTTCTGAGCTTCAATTTTTGCATCTTCTAACATTTGCAAATCATTTATATCGGCAACCTTTAATTTTGTAAATCCGTGTTGAAGAGAACCAAAAATATCGCCCTGCCCTCTCATTTTTAAATCTATTTCAGCCAAATCAATTCCGCTGTTTAAATCTTCTAAGTATTTTAATCTTTTATATGAATTTCTTGAATTATCGCTCATAAATGCAAAACAAAAGCCCTCTTTGGTTGATCTTCCAACTCTTCCTCTAAGCTGGTGAAGACTGGCTAAACCATATCGATCAGCACTTTCGATAACAATCACTGTTGCGTCAGGAACATCAATTCCTACTTCAATAACTGGTGTCGAAACTAAAATATCAATTTCTTTATTTTTTAATTTTTCAATTATTTCATCTTTTTCTTTTGATTTTAATCTTCCGTGCAACAAACCAACCTTCTTATTCTTAAAAACTCCTTTGCTCAAAATCTCGTATTCTTCTTGCGCCGCCTTAACATTTTCTAAACTTAGACTTTCTGACACATCAATCAAAGGACATACAATAAAAGTTGGTTCGTTTTTGTCTTTTATCCATTGATAAGCTTTTTCTCTATCCTTCTCGGGAATTACCTTCGTGGTAACACTTCTTTTTTCAAAAGGAAAATCTTTTAAAACAGATATTGAAAGATCTCCGTACAATGTAAGCGCTAAAGTTCTTGGAATTGGAGTTGCCGTCATGGTAAGTAGATGCGGGGTGGTTTTTTCTTTTGATATTTCTACAATTTTTCCTCTCTGCTCTACTCCAAATCTGTGTTGCTCATCTATTATAATTAGTCCGATATTTTTATAATTATTTTCCGTGAAGAGAAGTGCGTGAGTTCCAATTAGAATATCCC
>CAZGHA010000086.1:0-1874 GCA_964525475.1 uncultured Candidatus Saccharibacteria bacterium
TGTCACTGCAGAGGTCGCGGGTTCGAGTCCCGTCGGCCCCGCCAAATCCGAGTATTTGTTGTTATATCAACATATATTTAGAACAACGCTCCTCATCTCAACATAAAACACATACACTCAATTGTGATTAAGGTGATTAAGATATACAATATTTAAATGAATTCAATATTTGAGATAGTTCCTAAAACTAATCCCACACTTCAAAAACATAAAGATAAGGCAATCAAAGATTTAAATAATTTTTTTGGTCAAAAATGGGTTTATAACACACCAAAAATCTTTATTGTAAATGATAGAAAAACAATAAATTTACTCAGAGAAGAAAAGACTGAAAATTGGGTTGTAGGTTGGAGTTGGGGGAAATCAGCAATATTTATTCTAAACCCTGAGAATATCAGTAAAGAAAGCTGTCATGATGGAAAAACATACAATATTGAGAAACTGATTAAGCACGAATTATGCCATTCCTTTTTTCAAATGAAATTTGGAACAAGCAATTTTTCATGGATAAATGAAGGCGTTTGTGTTTATGTGGCAGGGCAACTTGATAAATACACTATGCCCTTGGAATTTAATGGATTTTTAGATGGTAATAAGATTTATCAAGAGTCAGGTAACGCTATTAAGTTAATTGTAGACAATTTTGGAAAGAGAAAACTTTTTGAATTCCTTGAGAAACAGAGCTTCACAGAAGATAAAAAAGAATTAAAGAAAATATTTAAAGAAGTTTTTGGAGAGGATTTAACCTATAAATTCTTTAATAAGCTTAAAGATAGGTAAGTCCTGATAAATTATACTAAATTAATGAACTCGCACTAAAACCAACACTCACAAAATAGTTCCGTATTTCGTCCCTTAAGCCCCGCCAATACTTAAACTTGGGTTGCAATCATTAATTTTTCTTTCTACAAAGAAAATATATTCTGGAGTCTTCCTGCTTAATGTCTTCTCCTTTGCTATTACATATCGTTTCTATATGAAATTGTTTTGCAAGCCGTCCTTCAATCTTATCTATATCGAAAGAAGTTTCAACGATGTCTTCTTGTAACAGAAGAAACTTATGTTCGCCAAGATGTTCAAATACTCTTATCTCAAAGTTGTAGTAACTTCCGTTTTTTACTGTAGCCATAGAAATGTAGTTTTCATTGAACTGCTTGAGCCATGGAGATTGTTTAGCCAAAAAGTCAAGACGATGTAGTGTGTTGATATCAAAAACGAATAATCCGCCTGGATTTAGGTGCTTCCACACATTATCAAAAGTATCAGACCACTCTTCCCAAGATAGGAGATGATTTATAGAATCATAAACACAGAGTACTATATCGTACTTCTTACCCATATTAAAATCTACCATGTTCGCTAGGTAAAAAGGGGTATTAGGCAACTTATTCTTAGCAATTTCTAGCATATCGGGAGAGATATCAATACCCTCAACTTGATATTTCTTGCTTAGAAAAACGAGTAAACTGCCAGTTCCACATGCAAGTTCCAAAAGAGTTTTTCTATTTTTCTCATGATTTTCTAGAAGCTTCAACAGGAAAGCTGCCCTCTTCTCCTGAGGGCCTTCTAGTTCATCATAGTATTTTGAATAAAGGCTGTACATATAATTTTTTGCAGTAATTTGATTATATCGATTATACCCTAATTTTTTTATTGAACACCTCATATAATCATTTGAGCTATCTTAATTTTAGAAAAAAAGATTTTCGGAAATAAAACATTTAAAACTTATTTTTCATCCTCAAACACAAACTTCTCAAAATTTAGGATAAGCGCCGTTTGAGATAACAAAATTTCTTTGATTAAGTCAGTTCGTTATTCACAACCAACACCACACTAACAAAATAGTTCTGTATTTCGTCCCCCAATTCCCG
>CAZGHA010000087.1:0-1849 GCA_964525475.1 uncultured Candidatus Saccharibacteria bacterium
AGCTTGCGAAAGCTTACCTAAAACCCGACAGTAAAAAAGATAGACTTGCACAAAATTAGTCCCGCAATTTGTTAGATAAATATAATTTAATTATCCATATTATTGAGATACAATTCTCTTCTAGTATGAAAAAAAATAATCAAGATAAGCTAAGAGGGGTTAATCTTGGAGGATGGCTTGTACTTGAAAAATGGATAACCCCTTCTATATTTGAAGGTCACGAGGCCGACGATGAGTACTCTTTATTGAATAAAATTCCTAAAAAAACCATTAGAGAGCATTATAAAAACTTTATAAAGGAAGAAGATTTTTCTTTTTTAGCTAAAAATGATATTAACGCACTTAGAATACCTGTTGGTTATTGGATATTTGGGGGTTTCCCACCATATGAAAAAAACATTCAATACTTGGATTTTGCCTTTGACATGGCTGAAAAATACGGACTAAAAGTATTAATCGATATACATGGGGCTCCCGGAAGTCAAAACGGGTACGACCACAGCGGTAAAACAGGAGAGATTGGTTGGGATAAAGATTCTAAAAATATCGAGCTAACATTAAAAATTATTGAAAAGATTGCTAAAAGATACTGTGGAAGAAAGGCTTTGTTTGGAATTGAAGTGTTAAATGAGCCTCATATTTCTATTGATATAGACTTATTAAAATCATTTTACGAAAATGCTTACCAAACGATAAGAAGGGTCTGTGGTTATGATGTCGCAGTTGTTATTGGTGATTCTTTTAGGGCTTTTGAATTCAAAAATTTCATGACTTATCCAAGATTTACAAATGTTATTTTAGATTCTCATTTCTATCAGTGTTTTTCTGAGGAATTTAAAGAAATGAAATTGGGTGAATTTTTAAAAAGAGGGAAAAGAGAATGGGGTAGAACTATAGATAAATTGCAGAAACACTTGCCAATGATATCTGGTGAGTGGAGCTTGGCTTTAGAATGCAAAGATTTCAATGAAAAACTCTCAGAAAATAATAATAGTGAAAAGAAGATACTTAAGAATTACCTAAGTTTTAAAAAAATGCAATCTACCGTTTTTGATAAGTCTGCAGGATCCTTTTTTTGGACATACAAAACCGAAGGTGACGTTGATTGGGCTTGGAATTTTAGAAAACTTGTTGAAAATGGTTTTAAATTCTAAGTTATTTTAACAATAAAGATACTTTGGAAATTACAGAGTTAATATTGTACATTATTCTGTTTTTTGTCACATTATAAACGGTGTTTTCTTCACAAAATGTTTTAACCAATTCTATATCGGAAGATTTAATCCCCGTGTCTTCAGATACAATTGGGTTCATCATAGCACCTTCATCTTCAATATGATCTAATCCTAAAGAATGACCCATTTCGTGAGCAAGAATATTTACAAGATTTTTATCATCAGTATAGAAAAAAATATCAATTTTTTCATCTCCTGAAGTATAAAATCCAACCTCCGGCTTTTGAACAATTACATCATTAAATTTTGATACCATGTTGTTAAAATTTCCTATATTTTTGTTAACGTCATCAACTACTTGATTAAGCCTATCTGCGTATGAATTTAACTCATCTATTTTGCTGTTAAGATCTTCCTGCATTTTAGTCAGGTGTCTGAACTCAGGCTCGGGAGCACCACCTTTGCTGTTCCAATAGTCAATTTGTTCATTTAATTCAGCCACTTGTTTTTCTAGTTCAAAAACTTTTTGCTCATAAATTGCGTTTTCTTCTTCCAAAGTCATTTTTTGGTCATTTACACCCTCCTCTAAATCTTCGATGTTTTCAAAACTACCTTGTCTCTCATCGTATATTAAGTTAATTTCAAGGTCGGAATTCTGATCATAAACAAACAAT
>CAZGHA010000088.1:0-1825 GCA_964525475.1 uncultured Candidatus Saccharibacteria bacterium
AAGAGGAGGTTTAATTTCACTTACAGCAAACTTATTCAGGAATATGGAAATTCCTGAAACAGCCGCAGTAATAATAGCGTAATACAAACCTTTATTTTTTTCGATAAAACTCTTTATTAACATAAAACAAATTTAATTTTTTAAAATTTTTAGTAAAACCCGAAATTGTACTTAATCTAAAAATTTTTATTAGAACTACTAATTTTACCTTGGCCAAACCCTTTCGCCGGTCTCTGCGTCAGTAATAATTATTGCACCTGTAGGACAAGATTGAGCAGCTAAAAGAATATTAGTCTCTTCGTCTGTTGCCCCCTCTTTAATAACAGCTTTAGACTCACCGTCTAATTCAAAAACTGCAGGTGAAAAAGCTACACACGAAGCAGCGCTAATACAAGCATCTCTTAAAACTTTTACCTTGTATTTTCCAATTAGAAATTCTTTGTCTTCCATTTTTAAATCCTTTTTGAATTTTTTACTAATTAAATACTACCCTATCAGGTATATTTTTTGAATAAATCCGTAAGGCCATCAAGTTTTGCATCTTGATCAATTAAAGGCATTTCTGATATTTGAGAATAACCATCTTCCAGAGAGGGTTTTTCTTCTTTGTAAAAAATGCCCAGAGGAATTTTCTTTTCTCCAAATTCATGTGCTTTTTCAAAAGCCTCTTTTTTATTTGTTGAATCATAATCATCTCCAAGATAATAAATATTTTGAAGATACATTGCGTTAGTGCAAATTTTATTAAAAGTGACACACGGCTGAAGAATGTCTATTACTGCAAAACCTTTATGTTTATTTGCTTCAATAATTAGCTCTGTAAGTTTTGGCATGTCTCCGGAATAAGCCCGAGCGACAAACGTGGCCCCCGAGGCTATTGCCAAAGCCATAGGATAAATCGGCTCGTCGGGGTTTCCTGCAGGAGTAGATTTAGTTTTTACACCTTTTCCCGTAGCGGGTGAGGTCTGACCGGCAGTCAAAGCATATAAAGCATTATCGTGCAAAAGTACTGTAATATCGTGATTTCTTCGAGCAGCATGAACAAAATGATTACCACCTTCGCCTAAACAGTCACCATCGCCAACATGAGCAAAAACATTAAGTCTGTGGTTTGTCATTTTTAGACCGGAAGCCACAGGAATTGCTCTACCATGCAAACCTTCAAAAGATGTGAGTTTTACAAAATTTAAAATATGTCCGTGGCAACCTATACCAGCAACTAAAGCGGTGTTAGTATTATCCCAACCTTCTTCTACAGCGGCGTTTTTGAAAGCAGCCCAAATATTAAAGTTTCCGCAACCAGGACACCAGTTAGGAGTATATGGAGTTTTCAATTCTTCTAATGTCATATTTTTTTAACTCCCTTCACTGAATTTAACTTCTCTACTATTTCTTCAGGGTAAATCACTCTTCCATCAGATCTTAAATACCTGTCTTTTATATCAACACCCGTTTTTTCTTTTACAAGATCCGCTAATTGACCGGAATAATTACACTCAATATCAACTACATGCTCAGCCTTAGATAAAACCTTTGTTAAAAATTCTGTAGGGAAAGGATTCATCCACGTAACGTGAACATAATTTACATTGGAAAAACTTTTAATAGCTTCTAAAATACTTCCTTTATTACTACCCCACGAAAGTATTGTTATATCAGCATTTTCAGGGCCATAAACTTCGGGAGCGGGCATGTCGTTTTGAGCACATGTTACAAGCTTCTGCATTCTCTTACCCATCATTTTATTTCTTGTATCAATTTCTTCTGAAGAATACCCGTACTCGTCGTGTTCGTCTGAATTTGCTATAAAGAAATTTCCGACTCC
>CAZGHA010000089.1:0-1714 GCA_964525475.1 uncultured Candidatus Saccharibacteria bacterium
ACCATGCTTTATAAAACCACGGAGAGATTTTTTCGTAAGCTTTACCATCTTGCCAGCCTTTAAAACCATCCTTTGCATCCCAACCACCAATATTTACATACCCACCTGTTGTGGACGAGTACCAACCATATCCTGTTTTTCCGGTATCCCCACCTATAATCATCTTGTTTGTTTTATCTACTGCTTCTTTCCACTCACTTGGAGGTTTGTCAGACTTACTTTTCGAAAATACCTGACAGGATTGGGTAGTGCAGATACACCCTCCGTTTTTTGTTCTTCGGTAGGCATAAGATCTTGCTGCTATAGCCTGTGCTTTCAAAGCATCGCTATCCCACGTACTGGGCATTTCTGCAAGCCCGTACAAATATTTTTGATAATCCATTTCGCCGTAGCCTTCAACGCATATTTTACTTGGAAAATCGTCTTTTTCTTTTACATCTTCCCCATAATAAAACTTAATAATTTTTTTGTAATCCTGTCCTTCATCAGCTCTTGCTTTAGCACCATACTGACTCATGCCGTTGTAATGCGTGTATGCCCCAAAACTAAATGCCGCAAAGGCTCTTCCACTAAAAGGTGGGTCGGGAGTTTTACTGCTTGATCCCTCATAGTCTCCAACAGTGCCTCCTTCTTCACTGTACTTTAAAGCTAATATTTTGCTTTGAAGTTTTTCAAGCTCTTCTTCATAACCTTCGGCTTTTTCTTCAAGATCTTCCTTTTCTTCTTCTTCCGTCACTTTTTTTATAGCTAAGTTGTTTTTAATAGCAATTAAGTTAGCTTGTGCTTTTTCTAGTTCTGATTTTAAATTTTCAGATTCTTTTTTATTTTCCTCAAACTGTCTTATTTCTGAATTTAAATTTCCTATTATAGCCAAAGTTTCTTCACTAGTAGCTTTGTTAAAAGCATATATAAAAGAAGATAATTGAAACCCACTTAACCCCGATCTGTTTTCTGTAAAAAATAGTTCCAGCTCGCTTAAAATATTTTTCTTGGAATAGTTTCTTAAAAGTTTGTTTCTGAAGTTTATTTTATCGAATAGTTTTTCATTTCTATCTTTTAAACTTTCGTTTATCTCTTCTAATAGTTTTTGAGTTTCGTCTATATTGTTTTGAACACCGTTAAGTTGAGATTGAGTTACGCTTAGTTGCGAAGATAGTTGTGTGATGGTGTTTAATGTTTCATCAATTTTTGATTTTGTTGATTCAAGTTTATTTCTTGTTTCTTCTTCTTTTTTTGCATAACACTCTAGCTGATCTTCTTTGTCTGAAATGTCTTTGCATTCATCTTTTGCATAGGCGATAAGTGGGTTTGTTGAAACAAATGAAAAGATAATAAAAAAGATTGAGGCTAGAAGCATCAACATGTTTTTTGTAGTAAGTTTAATTGGGCAAGAGACCATGTTTATTATTATACATTGTATTGAGGTGTGGTAGAATTTTTATATGAGAAAGTTGTTTTTAATTTTTATTGTACCTTTAGGTTTTGTTTTTACTTTTTGGTTTAAAAGTTATGCGTATTCCGATCCTAATTCCTACAAATGTTCTGTGGGTGAATATCAGGATTGTATTACCGACTCAAGCTGTTGGGGAGGTTGTGGCAGGTCTCCAACTAGTGAAGGTTTAGTTTCTGTCTGTCCGACAGGCTATCGTTGTTTTTGTGATCCAAATAATCCAGAGTGTCGTTGTGTTGAATGTACCTCAGGTTGTGCCGACCC
>CAZGHA010000090.1:0-1711 GCA_964525475.1 uncultured Candidatus Saccharibacteria bacterium
AAAATATTTCGGAGAAAACAGGTGCTCACACACAATATTTGTTTTCAAAAAGTGTTAGTTCTTTAGAAAAACAAAATTAAAAATCGATTGAATTTTAAGACTTTGGTTTTGTTTCTTCCAATAATCTTTTTAACAACTCAATAGTTCTGCTATCATCTTCAATCTTTTTTCCTAAATGCCCGTCTCTAAGCCTTGCTGTGGGAGAATCATTTTCAGTGATTACAAGCCTACCATCATGAAATACGATATTGTGAATAGTTAGATCTACAGGAACCTTAAACCTCTCCTTAGCTTTCTTAGCTTTTTGTAATAAATCTTCAAATAATTTTCTGTGCTCTAGTATAAAACCTCTAAATTCCTCTTTTGGAATACTATCTAAAAATTCTTCCTGCCTAAACCTTGGCTGAATAATTCTATAGGTTCCGTTGTCGGTCTTTTCAGAAGATATGAAATAAGAATCTGAAAGATTATCTCCAAAAATTTCTTTCATTGTTGTGTAATCGTTTAAAAGATCATTATAGTATTCGGGATTTTTAGAGTCATCGCTGTGAGGAATTTTTACAACATGTTTTTCATCAAACCCGTAAACTTCAAAGTCGTTACCCTTCGAAATAAACTCTTCTTTGTAGGTATGAGGGTTCTTTGGATTATCGTACAAAGGTTCGTTTTCAATCATATTTAAATACTATCACGAATAAATAACAGGGGTTTAATACTAGGTAATGTATTTAAAACACTCTGTTTCGGTGTTTTAAGGTTTGTTTTCGATAACACTGTAAATAAAGTAAACAATCCCTATAACCAACCAAATATAAAACCCCTTTTTTATTTTAGTGTTGTAGGGATTTTTTTTAAAAAATCTAAAATATAAAACAATGTACAAAAATGTAGTAGAAACAACATAATAAGCGGCAGCACTACTAATGTACCCAGGTATACCTAATTGAACTAAAATCGATTCAAGACTTTTATCGGAAACGTCAAAAAACCGACTAAGGATTTTTCTTAAAGCAGGGCTTAATAAGAACGCAATTAAAAACCATAAAAGTATTCCGCGAATTTCTTCCCAAGATGTTTTTAATTTGAATGTATCTTTTTTAAACAATTTATATTAATTATATAACACTGTTTATAACAATAAACCCACTAATAAGTTTAAAACGTTCATAAATGTTAAAATAACTCCATGAAATCTCTTTGTCCCACATGCACCGGAAGACTTCAACAAAATAAGTGGTATCCAAAGCGCATAGATGAATGGAGAGAGGTTATTTTGTCCCGTGTTTATGACTATAAAAAAGATGATTCCGACCCCAGGTACGCGATTTTTTCAAATGTTGCCTATAATCTTCAATATTTAGAGTTTTTAAATAAAAGTTTGGAGGAGTTGTATCTTAGTTCTGTTATTAGGTCCCAGCTTATTAAAACTTTTACTTTAACTTCTTCTCAAATTATTGAGTGTTTATTAAATATTAAGCTTATTGAATTAAAGGTTGATGAAAATGAGATTTGGGAGTTTTCAAGAGCATTAAAATTAGCAGAAGAAAAAAATGTTTATGGTTTAGGTAGTGTTTTTTATAAAAATGAATTAAAAAGAATGAAAGATCTTCGAAATAGAATTCATCTTCAATCTTCCCAAGGTATTTCGGATGCTGATTATGCTGTTTTTGAGAGTATTGAGGTTTTTAACGAAGTTAAGAAAATTGTTTTT
>CAZGHA010000091.1:0-1694 GCA_964525475.1 uncultured Candidatus Saccharibacteria bacterium
AGTTTTTCATTTTGCTGCACAGCCGGGAATATCGGCTTCAACACCTTTTGACATTTTTATGAAAAACAACCTTGTAGCTACTGAAAATATGTATCAAGCTACAAAAGATCTTCCAAATTTTAAGATTTTTGTGAATATTTCAACCTCTTCTGTTTATGGTAAAAATGCTACCGATGATGAAAATGCTCCTCCTAAACCTACTTCTCATTATGGAGTTACAAAACTAGCTGCAGAACAACTACTGCTTGCTTATCACAGAGATGTTGGATTTCCGGCTTGTTCAACAAGACTTTTTTCAATTTACGGTGAAAGAGAAAGACCTGACAAACTTTATCCCAAGGTAATTGATTCAATTCTTAATGACAGACCTTTCCCATTTTTTGAAGGAAGCGAAAAGCATTTAAGAAGTTTCACTTACGTTGGGGATATCGTAGATGGCTTTGTGGCAATTCTAAATAATTATGAAAAATGTGTTGGGGAAATTTTTAATTTAGGTTTTGATGGAGCAATTACAGTTGGAGAGGGTTTGAAAATAGTTGAGGATTATCTTGGGAAAAAGGCAATATACGATATAAAACCACCCAGACTTGGGGATCAGTTTGAAACCAGGGCTACTATAACCAAGGCTCGGGAGGTTTTAGGGTATAATCCAACTACCACCCCTGAAGAGGGCCTTAAAAAAGAAGTCGATTGGTTTAAGGAAAAAATATGGAAAAAGATAAATCTATTTCAGTAAATAAAGATTCGAATCCACCGGTAGTGGGTAAGAAACTAATTTCAATCGTAATTCCTTGCTATAACGAGGAAGGGAATGTTGGTAAAACAATTGAAGGAATTCTTGATTTGGCAAATGGTCATAAACATGATTTTGAGGTTATTGCAGTAAATGATGGAAGTAAGGATGGGACGTGGGAAGTTATCAAAAAATATGCTGAAGAACATAAGGAAGTTAAGGGTATTAATCTTATGGGTAATTTTGGTCAAAGTTGTGCTTACATGGCAGGTTTTGATCTTTCAGAGGGAGATTATGTTATTACAGTGTCGGCTGACCTTGAAACTCCGTTAGAAAACATTAATAAAGTAATTGATTATTTGGATGAAGGTTATGATTTTGTAAACACAAACAGAGCACAAAGATGGGGTGCGGGGAAAAGCGGGAGAGCTAAACAAAGTGGTTTAGCTAACATGATTATTGGGAAGGTATCCAATGTGTATATGAAAGATAGAGGATCTGGTATGAAGGGTTTTAAAAAAGATATTGCTAAAAACCTCAAACTTTATGGCGAAATGCATAGATTCATACCTGATTATGTAAGCTCTTTCGCTCCAAGAATGATCGAGTTCGATGTAGATTTTAAAGATAGGGAGTATGGTGAATCTTACTACAAAGGGCATAAAAGAACTCTCAGGGTTATTTTGGATCTTTTGACTCTTTATTTCATGCTTTACTTCGCAAGAAAACCTTTTAAGGCCATGCCTGGCAGATTGTTTGGGTTTACGGGATTAATATTATCGGGAATAGGTGGTGTTTTCGGAATTTATCTTTTAATAATTAAGATTTTAGGTCAAAGTATAGGTAATAGACCTCTTTTAACCTTATCAGTTCTTTTGATAATAGTTGGAATACAATCAGTCATGTTTGGTATGCTTGGCGAACTAATGATGAGAACTTACTTTGAATCTTCTGATAAAAA
>CAZGHA010000092.1:0-1656 GCA_964525475.1 uncultured Candidatus Saccharibacteria bacterium
ACTCTTTATCAAATTTGTATTCATCAACAGCTCCTGTAAACCCTATAATCGGATGAGATATTCCCTTTAAATCTTCTGGAAGCTCAAATCCTTTGTTTTTAACATCAAAAAATCTTTGGTAATCCCCAACGTTCGGTGTGAAATAAGTATGTGGGTTGTATTTTTTTAATTTTTCAGCTAAACCCGGAGTTGTTGAAAAAACAATGTTTGCTCTTGAAGCTAAAAGCCTTTCTTGTTCAACAATCCATTTTTTCTTTTCAGGGGTGTTGTATTGAGGAAAACCTTCATAATTATCAACACAATCGTAAATCAAAAAATCATGCTTAATGTGTTTTAAATAACTCTCCAAACCTTTAAGCTCGACGTGATAAATCCAAAGGATAGTTTTTTTGTTTTCACTTTTTTTAAATATTTTTTGGGAAATTTTATTTATCTTTTTTGCGTGTTGAATTGAATATTTATTGGTAAACGGATGGGTGTTTAAAGGAGAAAAAACCACTACCCCATCTTCAGTTTTTTTAACTTGAGTAAGAAGTCTTTTTAAAGACCACTTTTTTTGCAAGATATTTTTTAAAAACAATCTTCCGGTATTAATTGGAGGATCCACAAATAAAACATTATGTCCAAGCTTTGGAAGCCTACTCATAACGTGTCTTTTATTTGTCCATAGGGGAAAATCCCAAAGCTGGTTAGAAAGGCAGATTACATTGTATTCTTGGTGTTTAGTCATATTTTTCAAGACTTAAATCCAGGATTTAAGCCTGGGTCTATTATACATTGAAACATGGGTTGGAATAAGGGTAATTAAAATTTAGAAATAAGTACGGTATGGGTATTCTCTGACTTAGTCCAGAGGAAGACACTTAGGACAAGCTCTTTCAAGAACCCTTAGCTTAACCATAACTCTTCTTATGTTAAACATCAGTTCAGAATCTTTTAAAGACCAGAGCCAGGATGTATTTTTAAATCCGGTATCGTAGGCGGCATGCCAAATTCCATCAAAAAACACTATTCCAAAAATCTGCATAAATATAGAAAAATACATTAGTAGAGAAAACAAAAATATCTTTCTTTCGTACAATGAGGACTTAACAAAAGGCACCATCAAAATAACTAGATAAGGAATAATGTCTGAACTCATTCTGTAACCAAAGGAATAACCACCGTACCAATGTTTCCAAAAGCTCATTACGAGAGTGTGAATAATCACTATAAGAAAGTAAATAAAATATTGAAAATGCTCTTTAAATCCTTTTTTCATCGCGATATAAAAACCAATAAACGAAAAAATGAAAATAGGGGAATAAGCTAAAATACCTTTACTAGGTGAAAGCCAAACTCCAAAAAAACTTACTGGAAATGGAGAAATCCAGCTACCAAAAAGCTGGCTAGCATAACCCTGATTTTCAATTCCAATATAAAATTTGTTGTTATACCAAAGGAAAAAGGCAACATTAACCAACAAACCAAGTGCAAGGAAAACCCCTGTTTTTAACACAGATTTAAAATTATTCAGTTTAAAAAGCATGTAAACTCCTACGAACAACAAAGCCAGCGCTGAAGTAGGTCTTGAAAGAATAGCCAAACCATAGAATAAACCCCCTAAAAAGGCACTAAATGGCTTAAATTTGGGCTGTTTTAAATGATCTAAGATGA
>CAZGHA010000093.1:0-1576 GCA_964525475.1 uncultured Candidatus Saccharibacteria bacterium
GCGTTAGAATAGCTGACGGGATAATTAGTTTATAAAAAAATTTAGATGTTAACAGTAAAAAAGTATTTGGTGGGCCATCTGTCAGGATGTGCGAACTATCTGTGTATAATTTATATATGTTGAATAATTCTGAAAAACCCCCATCTCTAGAAATTGAAAACGAGATAAAACCTTTAAGTTTTAGTTGGCGTACAAAAAGGAATGATGAACAAAGAAATCAGGGAATTAGCCTTACTCCTAATAAAGAAGAAGAATACGCTTTTTTAGTGTACTCTACTCCATTACCAGAAGAGATTACGAAAGTGGAGAGAGAAAAACTAAAAAGTTACACTGCTTCTGATGGGAAGGAATATTTTTATTGCGGGTACGGTAATTTTGATTTGGAGAAAGCTTGTAAGATAGAACCTAATAAATTTCCCTCGCTTACACATCACAACGAAAGAACAAGAGGAGACGAGATTGTTAAACCACTCCAAATCAGCGAACAGGAAGTAGCTGATGTGATTAGGAATGGGAAGGTATTAATTTATACAGGAGCTGGTATTTCAATTGCAGCAGGCACGCCAGACATGAAAGGACTCATGTCTTATTTAGGTATTGATAGGGAAAAAAATATAGATGATTTTGCCCGAACAATAATTTTTAGTCCTGAGGCAATGCACCGAAAACTAATGCAAGTTCAAAAAAGTTTCTTTGAGAACCCCACACCAGCACATCTTGCTTTATCAAAAATACAAGAAGCAACTGATGTTGAAATTGCTACTGAGAATCTCGATATGTTGGGAGAAGCCACGGGCCAGAAATTAATTAAGAGGGGCGATATAGAAAAAAAGTTCCTAGATGAAGATCTTCCATCATATGATTGTATTATCACCGTTGGTTTAAGAGCTGATGATAGCGGTCTTTTATATAGATATAAGGAGATTAATCCAAATGGTAGGTTTATTGCACTGAACATTGAACCGCCGCCATATCTTGGTGATAAAGACTACTATCTTGAGGGCGATGCTCAACTAACAGTACCTCACATTGCTGAGATTATTTCTAAGTAGAATTGTTGCTATAATAACAAATACAAGGATTTGGTGGGCCACGTGTGAGGATGTGCGAACTGAATGTATCTGAATTTTTGCGAAGTTTAGAAAATAGCGAAGTATCTTCTAGATATTTAGTTACAGATTATTCAAAGGAAACTGTTTTTATATAATCTTCAAATATCTCATTTGTTTTAATTACACTATCAATATCAACGTATTCATTTTCTTTATGTGCTTGATCAGATGGTCCCGGACCAAAGACTAAAATATCAGATCCCCAGCTTTCTTGTAATAGCTGAACTTCAAAATATCCTGTGGAGTCTATATCCTTGTAAATAGGTTTTATTCCGCTTTGTTTAACAATTTCTTCGAAACCTTCTAATTTACTTTTAGGCGTATAAGCAGGTTTCATTAGAAACTTGAATTTTATTTCACTAACTTTGATTCCGAGTTCTTTAGCGTTAGTTTTTATTTTATCCGCAATCCATTTTCTTGATATTCTCTTATCAGAAAGTCTTATTTCACCCACACAAAAGGCA
>CAZGHA010000094.1:0-1544 GCA_964525475.1 uncultured Candidatus Saccharibacteria bacterium
GGGTGTTGTGCCGGACTTAGTTTCTATAATGTAAATAAGAATAGTAGGGCATCTAAACACCATCTCACTTACAATCGTAATTTAGTACACGTAAAAATATTTGTCAAGGTCTCAAGAAGATTGATAATTTAATATTAACCAAACATTAATATTTCGGGTTTAAACAGTAGAAGAAGCCCTATAGCAACCATCAGAATTCCGCCTATTAGTCTTGACCATTTGACGTATTTGGTGGTTATACCCGTCATATGCAAAGTCATCATTGCAATAAAAAAGACCATCAAATCATCCAGCATAAAAAAGAATATATAAAGAAGGATATATAGGTAGTATTGAACTTTTCCAAGATTATTTAACACTAATACTTGTGTGTAAACTGCTGGAAGCCCCGACGAACAAACTAGCTCAACTAGATTTACTGCAAAAGCCAATGCAACTATACCTATAATCGCCATTAAGAATGACTTATTAGATGTTACTTTGCCAAGTTTATCAAACACACTCTTTCTTTTCTCATCTCCAACAACGTCACATCCTGAAGTATCTTTACTCCAAAACTTTTTTAAACTGGCATATCCTCCTAATAACGCAATACCAGCAATAATAGCTCTAATCCAAAATATATAACCAACGAATAAGAATAAATTTAACCACGCAACCATAAAAAGAAAATAAACCGAAGCAGAGGATACAATGAAGGCTATTCCTAAAATCCACATTCTTTTTTTATCCTTCATATCAAAAAGCAGACTGATTAAGAAAAGTAGAACCCACATCGCACAAGGATTAAAACCATCTAAAAAACCTAGTACTATAGTTAATGCGGGTAGTGAAAGTTTTTCTAAATCAATATTACCGAATTTAGGCAAAGATGGCTTGGCAGAGTCTACATTTACATCACAATCAAGGCCAGCTTCGATATTCGGCTCCACGTCAATTTTTAAAATATCAGGACAATCTCTTTCCCTTACCTCCTCAATAATTCTTATAATCTCTTTTCCGGTTGTTTCGTCGTTTGTATACCCAACTATGTATTTATCTCCAATTACTAAAAAAGGAACTCCGTTTACTACTGTATTTAATTTTTTTGCAGCATCTTGAAGTATATTTTGATTTTTAGGGTTTTTATACACTTCAAAATCAAGAAGTTGAACTCCTGTATCATTTTGCACCAGATTTTGTAAAAATTCTTTTTCTTTTTTACAATGAGGGCAACCTTCACCCCAAAACAGGTACAGATTAATTTTGTCCGTAGCATAAACGCGATTAGAACCAAAAAAGGTTAATAGTGAAAATATTATTATGCCGAAAAATTTGTAAAACCTCATTTTACTTGTCTATATTATTATTTATAACTTTAATCAACTCTTTTTTGTCAATCTCACCTTGCAATCTTAAAACCTCGTTTTCGTTCTTGTCTAAAAAAATAAAAACAGGAAGTTTGTGGTCTATACCGTATTTCTCCATAACTTCTTTATCTCTATCGAAGTCATAATACTCGGTGACTAAATCAGGCATCTCATTTTCAATTTCAGCCCATCTGG
>CAZGHA010000095.1:0-1540 GCA_964525475.1 uncultured Candidatus Saccharibacteria bacterium
AACTGAGAGAGCTTGATGAATATGTGAATTTCCCAACCTACAAGTAATTTATAAACCTGGCTTTGCTTTTATTTTTTATTTGCAAAGCTAGGTTTTTTGTTACCCTTTTCTGTATCTAGAACTAATATCTATTCTTTTTTCAAAAAATTTTCTTTGATTATAAAAGGCAAGTTTAACTACATCTCCCTTTTTAATGATAATCTTATCCCCATGACTTATGGAAATCTTTTGTTTGATGCTATCCAAAAATATTGAAAGGCCTGGTCTTTTAGATATGTTTTCAATGGTAATTTTATCCGTGTTTAGGATATCTTCTAGGTACCTGTTGCATACAATACCTAACAAAGACCAAAGATCGCTTCCTAGTGGTAAAACGGCTCCTCCAAGGTTAAAATTATAGCCAGTTGATCCTAGGTCTGTACTAATGCAAATACCAGAACCCTTGATTTCAAAGTCATTAAATGACCCATCGTTTGAATTTATTGAAAATGAGTGATAACCCATCAATTTAGAGCCTAAAACTACTTCATTAACTGCTTGGCCAATTTTTACTATTTTATCGCTACTCTTTTTATGCACACTGACACTAATTTTAGTTGTTTCAATTGTTTTTAATTTAATTTCGTCTTTTTCTAATTTTTGAATGAATATTTTAAGTTGATCCAAATTCATATCGTTCATTAAAAAATTTAAGGTTCCAGTCCCGTATCCTAAAAAAGGTACTTGATGGTGATTGTATTCTTGAATAGCGTGAAGTATTGCGCCGTCACCTCCTGATACTAATATAAGGTCGGGTTTTCTCTCTTTAATTATCAGTGGGAATTCGTTTTGAATGAAGTCGTTAATCTCTTTGCATCTTTTGTCTTTAGAAATTCGATATTTTATTTTCATAACTAGGATATGATATCACTTTATGAAATATTGCATGAAAAAGGACACAATTTGCTTTTGGCATTTTATGTCCTTTTTGTTTTTTTACCCCTAATCAGCAATAGATTTATACACATTCAAGACCTTATCCGCATAACCTTCGTATCCGACATTTGCAGGTCCGTAGTGTAACAGAGCTTCCCTAATATCATTTCCATAAGTTTTTAATAAGGAAGCGAGAAAGCTTGTTCCCCATTCGATGTTGAATTTTGGATCAAGTAGTTCTACCACCGTAGGGCGAGAGCTGAAGTAATCTCCAAATAGTTGTTTCGATAACCCATCCGAAGACATTATCTGCATAATACCAATAGCTCCGCTTTGAGATATTGCACTCGGATCTCCGCCAGACTCAATCATAATAATCGAAGCAATTAATTGCGGATCAAATCCCCAATTTGCTGCGGAGCTCTCAATAATATCGCAGTAACTGAGCACTTTATCCCAGCTATTCTGATACTCTCCGGCTGGAAATACTTTTGGTAAAGGACAGAGACTCGAATTATGATTATCGTTTAAGGTATTTCCAGAGACGATATCTGATTTCATTACTCCAGTTGCAGAAATATCCTCGGCAACTGTTGTCCTGCCATATAAAAACGAGGCAAAAAGC
>CAZGHA010000096.1:0-1524 GCA_964525475.1 uncultured Candidatus Saccharibacteria bacterium
CGTCAATATATACTAAAAACTTATCTAAGTTATTTTAGACAAGTTTTATTTCAATATTTTTTTATTTTATTTTCCAAAATAAGAAATTTCAATACACTTATCTAAATCTCTCACTAAAGGAAGTTTAAGAACATTATCAGGAGACAGCCATTTATAATCTTTATGCTCTTTATTACTCAGTTTTATTTCTGGACAATTTAAAAGCGTTAATTTAAACATGTGATAGATAAAATGATACTCTGGATATTTAACATAAACAGTTTCTAGAAATTTAAGTTCATCTGCATGTTTTTTAATTCCCGTTTCTTCTTCTATTTCTCTCAACATTGCTGATATCTTATCTTCTCCTTCATCTATTTTTCCAGCTGGCAAGCCCCAAGTGTTTCCTTCTGGTTTATAGTCTTGTCTGTGCAGAATAAGAATATCACCATTATATTCAACATAACAGCTGACTATTTCAAATTTTGGTTCAAAATTTTCCGGCTTATCTTTATAAATCATATTATTTCCCACAACACTTTTTATATTTCTTTTTATTCTTTAATCGTAAACTTTTATCTGAATTGGGCGTAAACTTATTTACAGAAATGACTGATTGTTTAGTTTGTTTTTCCAACTCTTTTCTAGCCTTACCAGCCACGCCTCCTCCTTTTTTGGCAACCTCCCTGCTTTTAACAAAAGTATCCGGCTCTTCTTTTTTAGAAATTTCTGTCGTTGATGCCTCAGCCAACATATTCAAGACTAATTCTAAATTAGTCATGTTATCACGTAAATTTTCTTTTTTCAGATCTTTAACCTTTTTATAGTCTTTAACTTTTAATCCAGCCCAAGCAAAAGTAATATCGTCAGTTAAAATCGCAAATTCATTCTGTGTTTTAACTCCTCTTTCATTCCATTCATTAGTTAAATCTTTTCTTATCTCTATACTCTTTAATCTCAAATCAACTCAATCTTTAGAATAGCCTTTCTTTAGATAGGTAGCCATCGCTCTTTGAATGGCTTTTTCGGGATCTTCCGTCTCTTCAACTCGCTCATAACCAACACGAGCCAACCAAAGTTTAAACGGTTCGGCCTTTGGTGAAGGAATAGACTGAATTATACGAAAAATAGTTTCAGTATCGGCAGCATCAGTTAAATAATATTTACCATCTTTAGCTAAAAATTTCAGTTGGTGACATTTTGTCACCACCTCACTCCCCTCTTCTCGAAGTCTCTGAACCAACTTGTTCCAATACTTTCTCGGATCAGAGCTAGCTTCTAGGACTGCTACCACATCCACAACCGAAAAATACCATTTTTCATGTTCATCATCCCAAATTTTTCTTATTTCTTTCCCCTGAAACAGACCAACTTATTTTTTGTTTTTTTCTTCTATCATACTTTTAATGATTAATAGTAATACTAACCATTATAACAAAGTCTACATTATGGAAAGTTAAATTAAAGATAAAGAAAAATTAAATTTTATTTCCCACAACACTTTTTATATTTTTTTCCACTACCGCAAGGACAGGGGTCATTGCG